>NZ_BAABGT010000029.1:34575-261207 GCF_039541715.1 Pseudonocardia xishanensis | reverse complement strand
CGCTGGCCGCTACCGGAGCCGAGCCTGGCACAACCAAAGCCCGACAGGACCCATTAGAGATCCGAGGCCGTGCGGCGGTTGGTGATCTCCTCGCGGCGCGCCGAGACGGCAACCAGGTCGAGGGCCGGGGCACAAGGCGGGACGACATGCCTTGCACCCCGGCCCTCGACCTGGCAGGGGTGAACCCGCGCCGCGAGGAGATCACCTTCGGGTAGCTACGTGATCAAAATACGAGCGGGCAATTTGCTCAGTCAGTCAGGCTTGTCTATGTCAAGCGCCGGACGGGGCGCCCTTGGAATCTACCTCGTAGTCGAACTCCGTGAGGTTCGAGCGAAGGTAGTCGTCATCAAGGAGCTTTAGAATCTTGAAGCGTGCGCGGGGGTTATTGGAGAATCGAAACTTCCGATCGGACCCTTCGCCATCGAACTCGATCTCGATGTACGGGTTTTTGTCAACGAATTCCAGTAGACTTTCCATCTTCAAGGCTTCCCGATATCGGGGATACGCCTCCATCTTCCTCTGGATCGACGTCATCTTGGTGATCATCGTCAAATCTGTCGTGGCGACTCGACGAAATGATTCGCGGTCCTCAAATTGAAGGTCTGCCAGAACGAGGTCGAAGGTTTCGCGTGCCGCTTGCTTCATCTGGTCCACGAATTGAAATGCACGTACGAAGTTGTGGACATTCATAAAGAACGTATATCCGTCGACCGAGATGGCGTCTACCCGGTCGTTAAAGACGACAATATCGTTGTCAAGTCGATCGAAGGCACTACCGTTGAACCATGCTGCTAGTCCATCTCGTTCCTCCAGTACGGCACTGGGGCGAGTAATTCTAAAGAACGTGGCTTTCGTCGGATTTGATGGCTCGCTAGTCTGCGTTGTCGTCACTGTTAGCTTCAGATTGCGAGTATGGAACTCGTCGGATTCGTAACCTAGTATGAGCTCGCTACCCTCCTGCTCTTCCAATGGTAGTGATTGAAGAAGAGGGACACTCTCATTCAAGGCCCACATGACATGTCCCTCCGGCAGGACTCTTCCGCTGGAGTACTCCAAAGGAGTCAGGCCAGAGAAGGTGAGTGCATTCCTCGCATTCTTCTCATCGAAGGAGCTTGCAAGCTCCCGTGTTGTCGTCAGACGAAAAATCTGCGCGTCACCTCGCGGACGCTGTGTGACGAAGTAGGACTGGCGCTGCTTGAGGTTGAACGCCTCTCGCCCCAGAGACTCTAGTACTGATTCGGGAGATTGCGCAGTGGTCAAGGAGGGGCCTCCCACATGATGTGATTCGAGATCGGAACGGCTCGAATCTCGGAGTCGCGTGGCAGATACACGCGTCTGGTGATCAGATACACTGTTTGATTTGTTGTTTCAATAGCGAGAACGCGAAACTTGGCCACTCCAAGCACAGGGTTCGTGTAGTATAGTTCTCCCCGCACAAAGAATAGTCCAATTAGTCCGACAAATATGAAGGAAGCGAGTATCTCCCGCCATCCGTCAGGGTTGATGGACAGGAAGGGTAGGAGGTTAGCTGCCAGATATGTAAGTATCTCTTGGTCCTTACGATCGGCCTTCTTAACTCGCAATGGGGTCGGATCGATCTTCTTTAACGAAGCGTAGAGATAGAAGACTCCAATCCAACTCAAGATCGCCAACCCGACGCAGACGGCCGAAGGCCAACCTTTGCCCCAGTAGTCCAGCAGTGCGAATACAATTAGTAAAGGAGAAAAGGATGAGACAAGGAGAATTACTTTGCTGAGTCGCGATAGCATTCTGCCCCTTATCTCCGTCGATACATGTCGTCGCCCGATCCCTGCCTTCCCTCTCATCACACGTTTGGATTCGCAGTACTGGGTCGCGCTGTGTCCAGCTGTCGTGACCGCCTGTAGTTCGGACGGCTACGTGCCATCGTTACCGCCGACAGTCGTCGAGGGCCTGTCTCAGCTGTATGATCGAACATGCGTTCGACTATAACTCGGGGGTGCGACAGTTTGGCGCGACCGAGGGCTCGTCCCGTTCGAAGGTCGTCGCCACTCGCGGCACAGATGGATCAGTCAGGCCTGTTGCCACACGTGTAGCCACGCGCCCGGACGTGGGCATCGATGCCCGGCCACCGTCGGACTGAGGACCTGAGGGGCGTTCCGCAGCGGACGCGCCCGGACAGTCGAAGTTGATTTTGCAAGGCGGGGGTTAGGGGTTCGATTCCCCTCGTCTCCACCACTAGGAACTGCAGTGCCTGCTGCAAGATCACATAATGATCATCTGGTACTGACACGACGGGAACGGTGTCCTGCCACCCTGCTTGTGGCCGGTCGGTGTGCTCGTAGAGGTCGGACTTTCCACAGGTGCCCGGCCCGGAATGGTGCCGTCGGAGTGCAGCCTGGGCGCCAGCCCAGCTGGATCAGCTCGGTACCGGCCCCTTCGCGTCGGTACTCATGACGCGTCTGGACCGCATCACCTCGGATCCGGCGGTGTGCCACGGCCGGCCGAGGGTGCGGGGTCTGCGCTACACCGTCGAGAGCCTGCTCGAACTGCTGTCGGCAGGCATGAGCATCGACGAGGTGCTCGGGACTACCCCGACCTCGATGTGACGATCTGCTCGCGGCCTTGGAGTTCGGCGCGTTGGCGGCAGGTCGCCTTCGGGTGGTCCCGCTCGGCGCCGCATGAGGTTTCTCGTCGGCGCGCAGATCGCCGTCCTGGCCGACCAGGACGGTCGGGTGGTTGTGAACAAGGACCGCGATTTCCGAGACGGACACCTGTTGTCCGGTTCGCCTCGTCGGCTGCCTGTGGTCGCGACCGGCAACATCACCAACGCCGCGTTGTCGGCGCTGTTCGCCGCGAACCTCGACGCGGTCCTCACTGCGTTCGACGAGGTGGCGTTCGTCGAGATCGGGCCGGGAGCGCTCGTCCTGCACCGCCCGCGCGAGGACGGGCGGTACCGCTCCTCGTGACACCGGGCTGCGGGCGCGGCACGTCAGCCTCGCGACGCTGGCGACAGTCTTCGAGGGGTTACGACGTCAACCTTCTGCGACGAGGCACGAGGTGAACCAACGGCCCTCGCCCGGCTCCGCTCCGCCCGCCTGTGGGCCCGGCCCGACGGACCGCGAGGTCTGTCAGAGAGACTGGGGGCCAGTGCCCGCCCTCTCGACCTGGAGCCTTTGATGCCGCAGGGGACCGTCCGTTGGTTCGACGCCGAACGGGGTTTCGGCTTCCTCGCGCCCGAGGACGGCTCGCCGGACGTGTTCGTGCACGCCTCCGAGATCGTCGGGGACGGCAGCGCGAAGATCCTCCGCGAGGGTCAGGCCGTCGTGTTCGAGCTCGGCGAGAACGACCGCGGGCCCCAGGCGCTGCGCGTTCGTGTCACCGCCGATGCGGCCACCGGCAGCGCCGTGGGCCTGCTCGGCACCGTCACCTGGTACGAGCCGGGCAAGGGGTACGGCTTCGCGTCGCCGGACGGCGGCGGCGCCGACATCTTCGTGCACAGCTCCGCCATCGTGACTGGCGGCGTGGTCACCGAGGGGCAGCGGGTGGCCTTCCTGATCGTCGAAGGCGAGCGCGGCCCGCAGGCCGGGCACGTGATTCCGCTGGGAGCGGGGGCCGGCCAGCCCGCTGGTGTCGCGGACGGTGCCGACGGCACGGTGGCCTGGTACGACGAGGACAAGGGCTTCGGCTTCATCAACCCCGACTCCGGCCCCGGGGACGTCTTCGTTCACGCCCGGGCACTGGCCGAGGGGCTGACGTGGCTCGCGGAGGGCGACCGCGTCGCCTACGAGGTGGTTGGTGGAGACAAGGGCGCGCAGGCCCGCGACGTGCACCTGGTCCGCGAGCGCCGGACGGAGCCGCCTCGGTCGGCACCGGCCGTGGCCGCAGGGCCGGCGGCGCGGAACGTGCCCGTGCGAGGCGGCGAGGGCGTCGTCGCGCGCTACGACGGCGACCGCGGCTTCGGCTTCATCACCCCGGGCGCAGGCGGCGATGATCTCTTCGTCCACGTGTCCGTGGTCATGGGGTCGGAGCCGCTGCAGAAGGGTGACCGGGTCCGGTACGCGGTGCGTCAGAGCGACCGGGGCCCGCAGGCAGACCGCGTCGAACGCCTCTGAAGAGGCGGGCCCACCGATGGCTGATCACTTCCCGACGAAGAGTACTCGTTCGTCCCCGTATGTCCACCATGGACAAATGGCACTCACGATGGCAATGAACTACCGCCGTCTCACATCACTCAGGACAGCCCATGCAACGGCGATGACCCGCTGACCTGCAGAATGCAACGCAGCTCACATCGCCGGTCTCCTTGCAAGGCGGGGGTTGGGGGTTCGATTCCCTTCGTCTCCACCACATCTGACCAGTATCTTTGCTGGTCGCCGAGCAGCGCCACGCCAAGACCCGTGCCTCCCTGCGCACGACGATCGAGGCCTGGCTCGACACGCACGAGCTCGAGGAGTCGACCCGCGAGAACTACGTCGGCTACGCGGAGCGCCACATCTACCCGGTCCTCGGCGACGAGCCGCTCGGGAAGGTCACCACGCACGTCCTGGAGAGGCTCAGCCGCCCCTTCGTCGAGCACCGGGTGGACGGACCCCACGACTGCCGCGAAGTCCACCACAAGCGCCCTCCGGGCCGCGCGCCCGCGGCCGGCTACCCGCCCCACGACTGCGCCGAGAAGGGCTGCAAGACCGTCGAGTACAAGCCGCACGTCTGCAAGCCACTCGCGGCCGCGTCCATCCGCAAGATCCACTTCGTCATCCGCGGCGCGATGACCGCGGCGCAGCGCTGGGGCTGAAACACCACCAACCCAGCCGAGCTGGCCCGCATCCCGCTCCCCGGCCCCAGACCCGCAGCCGCCCACGACAGCCCAAGCGGCCGCGCTGGTGGCCGCTGCATGGGAGAAGGACCCGGACTGGGGAACGCTCGTGTGGGACGCAATGGTGACCGGCATGCGCCGCGCCGAGCGCTCCTCGCGCTCCGCTGGTCGGACATCGACCCCCGCGTCCTCGTCCGCCGGCGGGGCGTCACCAGCGGACGAGGCCATCAACGCCATCGCGAACGCGGTCCACTTGCTCGGCACCCACCCGGACCAGTGGGACCTCGTCACCGGGGATCCCAGCCGCGTGGCGAGCGCTCTCAACGAGGTGCTCCGCTACGACGCGCCCGTCCAGGGCTTCGGGCGCATGGCGACCACCGACGTCGAGATCGACGGTGTCCGCATCGCAGCCGGTTCCCAGGTCCTGCTGCTGTACGGGTCGGGCAACCGCGACGAGCGTCGTTTTGCTGAGCCGGACCGTTTCGACGTGACCCGCAACCCGGTCGACCATCTCTCCTTCGGCTACGGCACCCACGCCTGCGCCGGACAGGCCCTCGCCCGGATCGAGGCCCAGGCGGTCATCGGGGCCCTCGCGAACGCAGCGCTCCTGATCAGGTTCGGACAAAGTGATCAGCTCAGCCACGCTGATCGTCTGTCCGTCACGGGACCTGCCGTGGTGATGCTGGCCCGCGGTGCGATGTCCGCGGTCGTGTGTCGCGAGTCGGTTCCGCGCTGGTCCGCTCCGAGTAGGCTCTACGCGGTCGGATTCTCCGGGTCGACGGTCGGGCCCGAAGGATGGTTGGCGAAGTACTCGGCTTCCTCGGGAGTCTGTTCCACGTCCGGATGTCCACGCCATCTGAGGATGCGCCCGCCCAGGTCGGCGCCGTACCTGATGCGGAACAGCAGTGTGCGCTCAGGCCCGTTCTCGTACTCGTGGAGTTCTCCCGGCGGGTGGACGACGAAGGCTCCGGGCGTGATCGTCACGGTCTGATCGGGGGTGCGCATGACCCCGCCGCCCCGGAGACAGAAGTAGATCTCGGTCGCACGGGGATGACAGTGGTAGGGGCTCACCTGTCCCGCTTCCCAGCAAGCGACGGCGAAGTCGCCTTCGGATTCGGTCCCCAGGATCTTCTCCACATGTGTGCGGGGGTCCCACTCCTGCTCCATGTCGAGTGCGAATGCATGCATGACGCACCTCTCCTCTCGATTGGGTGTGCCGTGTCAGTGGGTCTGCGGCGGGTGCTCCGTCCGCTCGCGATGGATCTGACGAAGCACATGGGTGCGCAGCTCGACGAATCGCGGATCCGCCTTCGTCGCCACCTGGTCGCGGGGCCAGCCCATCGGCACGTCGACCGTCTCGCGCACGACGGTCGGACGCCCCGACAGAACGATCACCCGGTGGCCGAGGTAGACGGCCTCGTCGATGTCGTGGGTGACGAAGACGACTGTCACGCCTGTCTCCTGCTGCACCCGCAAGAGCAGATCCTCGAGATCCGCCCGGGTCTGAGCGTCCACCGACGCGAACGGCTCGTCCATCAACAGGACCGCAGGCCGGTACGCGATCGCCCGCGCAATCGCCGCGCGCTGCTGCATGCCTCCCGACAGCTGCCAGGGGTACTTGTCCTCGAATCCCGAGAGCCCCACCGCGTGTAGAGCGTCGACCGTGCGAGAAGCACATTCGTCACGCTTCTCGCGACGTGCCTTCAACGGGAGCTCGACGTTGCGGCGAACCGTGAGCCAGGGGAGCAGCGACCGGGTGTACTCCTGAAAGACGAGTGCGAGCTGCTCCGGCGGACCGTCGACGACTCGCCCCTGGATGAGGGCTGTGCCGTGGGTCGGTCGCAGCAGACCGGCGATCGACTTGAGCAGCGTCGTCTTGCCGCATCCCGAAGGCCCGACGATGCACACGAACTCACCCGGGCGGATCGAGAACGACACATCTCTGATGGCCTCGACTGCCGTGGGGCCGGAGCCGTAGGTCATCGCGACACCTCTGGCCTCCAGAACCGCTGGTGCGTCGTGGTCCGGCAGCGCCTCTCCGCGGAGTCTGCCCGGTGCCGATCGTTGCTGAGTCATAGAGGTTCCTTCGTGCTCGCTGTTCGGCATCCCGAGAGTTGGCCCTTGCCTAATCGTTTCGCAGTTCCGCAGCACGCCAACCCCGGTGCCACGCCAGTACCCGATGCTCGACAGCGACGAAGACCAGATTCACCGTCAGGCCCAGCAGGGCGAGCGCGAGGATCCCTGCCCACATGCCGGGAATGTTGAACGTGCGTTGTGCTTCGAGGACGACATAGCCGAGGCCGTTGGTGCCCGAGAGCATGTTCGCGATGATCATGACCTGCAGCGCGAGTGCGAGAGCGATCCGGAGCCCGGCGAAGACTTGCGGAAGGGCGGAGGGAATGATCACCCGTCTGACTCGCGCCGCCCGCGACAGGCCGTAGCTCCGGCCCATCTCGACCATCGCGGGGTCCGTTGCGCGGACCCCGTCGGTTGTGCTGAGGAGTATCGGCCAGGTGCTGCCGAACGCGATCAGTGCGGCCTCCATACGGGCCCCGGCGCCCAGCATGATCAACCCGGCCGGGACGAGCGCGGCGATCGGCATCGCGCGAAAGAACTCGGTCACCGGCGAGAGGGCTCTCCGTGCGCGCGCTGAGATTCCCAGCGCAGTGCCCATCGTGATGCCGAGGACGACCGCGATCCCGAACCCCGTCGCGAAGCGGATCATGCTCGGGACGAGATCGCTGTCCACCTGGTCGAAGAGCCATGCGTCGGCGAATGCGCGGACGTCGTCTCGAAGCGGGGGGTAGTACACCGAGGTACTGCCGCTGCTGGCGAACCACCACACCACGGCCATGGTGACCGGCAGCGCCAGCGGGAGTGCGAAGCGGGACAGTGCGCGTGTCATGCGGGGACCTCGCGGTGCGAGTGATGCCAGCGCAGCAGGCGCCGTTCGAGGCGGAGGAACACGGTGGTCACCGCAAGGCCGAGCAGCCCGGCAACGAGAATGCGTGCGTACATCAGATCGGATGCGCCGCTGCCGGCGGCGTTCGAGATCGCCGCCCCGAGCCCGCTCCCACCGGCGATGAGCGAGGCGGCGATGGCGACCACGAGCGCAATCGTCGCGGCGAGCCGCATTCCCGTCGCCACGTAGGGCAGGGAGCTCGGGATGACGATGTGCCAGTACTGCCGAACGCCGCCCAAACCATAGGATCGCCCGGTATCGAGGGTGACCGGGTCCACGTCCCGAACGCCGTAGATGGTTTGGATGAGCAGCGGCCAGAACGCGGCGAGGACTACCAGCACCAGGGCGAGCTGCAGACCGGTGCCGTAAAGGAGGATCAGCAGCGGAAGCAGGGCGACGGTCGGGATCGGCCGGACGAGTTCGATCAGCAGTTGCGTGGCTCGATCCAGGACGCGGAGGCTACCGACGGCGAGTCCGATCGGGACCGCCGTGACGGTCACGATCGCCAGGCCCAGCGCCCATGCCGAGAGGGATTCCTTGACGCTGTTCAGCAGGCTCGAGGTCTGGACGTCCTCCAGGAAGGTCTTCAGGATGACGGTCGCGGGTGGGAAGTCCCGCGCAGGCACCACGCCGAAGCGGCTCGCGGCCTCCCACATCGCGGTCAGAAGCAGCACGGCGCCGATCGGATCGACCCATCGGATCGCGCCCCTCGATGTCACTGCTGGCCCTGGGCCGAGGCGAAGAGCTTGTCCAGATCGGCAGGCATCTGCTTCAGGAACCCGTACTCGACCAGGAACTCCGCCTGCCGTTCGAGGGTTGCGGGCTGCAGGTTGGTGGTCCAACTGGGAAGCGCCATCCTTCCGACCACGTCCTCGGGGATCTCGGTGTAGCCGGCTACCGCCTTGCGTACACGGTCGGGGTTCTGCTGGGCGAGGTCCTGCGCTTCGACCATCGCATTGCCGAAGGCGCGCACGACCTCGGGATGATCCGCGGCATACCTGTCGCTCGTGATGTAGTAGGTGATGAGCGGGTGGGAACCGAACCCCTCGTACATGTTGTCGACGACTTCGGTCAGTTGACCGCCGGCCAGCGTCACGAACGGTTCGGGCAGCGCCACGGCGTCGACCTGCCCCCTCTCGACCGCCGTCACCATGGTCGGCACGGCGATCTCGACGAACTCGAACTTCGTGGGGTCTGCGCCGGCCTCGCCGGCGGTGGCCATGATCGCGATCTGCTGGATGTTCTTCAGCCCCGCGACACCGATGCGCTTTCCCTCCAGGTCCCTGATGGACGTGATGGTGCTGCCCTTCGCGACGTAGATCCCCGATTCCGCGGCCTCTCCGACGTAGCCGGGGGAGACTATCTGGATGGGGACGTTGGCCTCGAGGGCCTGCAGTAGCGTCGCTGTGTTGATGTGTCCGAACGCATCGCTGCCACCCACGACCGCCGCGACGATGTCCGGTGTGAACTTGACGAAATCGGGCTCCACGTTCAGGTTCTCGGCCTTGAACAGATCGCTCTCCTGCGCCAGGAACAGGTTCGCGACGCCGGCGATGGCCGATGCGGCCACGCCGACATCGGTCATCTCGGCAGGGCGGGAGGTGCCTGCCGCTGCAGGCGGCTTGTCCGCCCCACCGCTTCCGCACCCGGCGACGGCAGCGATGACCGTGGCGGCGACGAGCGCGACCGCCGACTTGCGCACTCGTGACCCGGTGCCGCGGATGCTGGTCCGTGCCTCTTGACGGCTCATTGTTACTCCTTTGTCGCCGTCAGCCGTTGGGCCGACGGACTGGCGACCACTAGGACGAAGTGACGGGCAGTGCGCCGGCTTCGGCGCCATTCAGCAGGCTGTTGTTGCACAGCGAGAACGGTGAGCTCCTACCCTGGGCTCTCCGGACGGGTCCGACCTATCCGTGCACGACCGCTTCCGTGTCGAATCGCGGCGCCGTGGCGAGAGACACCGCGGCGAGCAGGATCAGGCCGGCCGATACCGCGATCGGGAGGTTGTAGCTCCCCGTGGCGTCGCGCAACGCCGTGATGAGGACCGGGCTGACCCCGAGTCCGAGCACCATCACCGCGTAGAACAGGCCGAAGAGCCGGCCGTACAACGCTGCCGGGTAGTAGCGCGACGTCAGGTTGCCGAGCAGGTCGACTTCCGCGCCGAGGGCCAGGCCGACCGACACCGCTGCCGCGGCCCCGAACGCGGGGCCTCCCAGCCAGAGCGCGACCAGACCAGCCGCGGCGGCCACCAGGAGGAGTGCGCCGACCCGGGGAGCGAAGAAGCGGTCCACGAGCATCCCGACGCCGAAGCGGGCGCCGATCAGTGTCAACCCGATCAGGCTGGCGGTCTGGGCGGCTGCTCCGGCGGACACCCCGCCGTCGCGGAGGAGGGCGACCAGCAGCAGCGGTATCCACCCGATGCCCAACGTCAGTACCAGATATGTCGCTGACAGCCTGAGGAACAGTGGTCGGCGCACGAACGGCAGGATGCCGTTCCTCGTCGTCTGCTGCGCCGGCTGCTCCTGCGTGCTCGTGCGAGAGCCCGTCGACGATCGTGGCATGAGGAGCACGACGACGACGGCGCATCCCACGATGGCGCCGCCGAGCAGGCGGTAGCCCGTGCGCCAGTCGGAGGCCAGCACCGTTCCCAGCACCGCCGGGATGAGGAACACGACGACGCCTGCGAAGGTGAGCGAGATGCCCAGCGCGGCTCCTCGTGCCCGGTCGAAGCGTTCGTTGACCGCTCGGGTGAACGAGACCGGTGTGGACGGTGACGCGAGGACGACCACCACCGTGTACAGGGTCGCGTAGGTCAGAAAGGACGAACCGCTCGTCGAGAGGAGGAGGTAGCCCCCTCCCAGGGCAGCGAGGGCGATGCCGCCTGGCCACCGCACGCCCCAGCGATCGACCATCCAGCCGACGACAGGGGCAGTCATGATCAGCACCACCGAGCCGACGAGCTGCAAGGAGGAGAGCTGGGATCGGGTCCAGCCGAACTCGGCGCCGAAGGCGTTGACCACGAGACCGCCGGTGTAGGTCGAGATGACGGTCACCCCGACGCCGGTCCCCAGGGTGGCGGCAGCGAGGCTTCGCCACCCGCGCCGGAACTCCGTCCGGCGATCGGCCTGTCCGGTGTTCACGCCTCGCCCCGTACCAGGATCGGACAAGCCCGCCTCCGGCGGTTCGGTGGTCACCACGATGTGTACCTTCCGGATCAGGATCTCGGATGAGATCGAGGTATGTGACGTGCTCGCGAGCGGCGTATCCCGAGCTCGCGCGCGGCTCTCAGAGGTGGCCCGACGGGACGGGCCCGTTGCTGTGCCCTCGGGCCGTCGGCGGTTGCTCCAGGTCCGACCGCACAGCGACGACCACCTTGCCCAGCACCTCCCGGGAGGCGAGCCGGCCGATGGCGTCCGCGGCCTGGTCGAGCGGGTACACCCTGTCGATGGGAGGTGTGATGAGCCCACGCTCCAGCATGGGGACGAGATGGTCCCAGTGCCGACCGTAGGCACCCGTGACCCGGTCGGCGTAGGCGCCCCAGCCGACGCCGCGGACGTCGATGTTGTTGAGGAGCAGCCGGTTCACCTTCACCGTCGGGATCTCGCCGGCCGTGAACCCGAGCACCAGGAGCCGCCCCAGCGGCGCGAGGCACCGCAGCGAGTCGAGGAACCGGCTGCCGCCGACCGGGTCGACGACCATGTCGACGCCGGAGCCCCCGGTGAGGTCCATGATCGCGTCCTTGAAGCCCTCCACCGGGACCACCTCGTGCGATCCGGCCTTCCGCACGAACTCGGCCTTCGCCGCCGTGGAGACGACGGAGTACACCCGTGCCCCGAGCGCGGCGCACAGCTGAACGGCCGCGCTCCCCAGGCCTCCGGCCGCTCCGTGCACGAGGACGGACTCCCCTGCCCGCAGCTGTCCCCGGTCGCGCAGCGCGAAGGACATCGTCAGGTAGTTCATGGGCAGACAGGCTCCGGCGGCGAAACCGATCTCGGGCGGCAGCCGGTACACCGTGGCCGCATCGACCGCTGCCATCTCGGCGAAGGCGCCCGTGGTGGTCGTCGCCGCGACACGGTCGCCGGGACGGAAGCCGGAGGCGGCCGGTGCCGCGACGACGACGCCTGCGAGCTCGCCACCGAGGACGAAGGGCAGGTCCGGTCGGATCTGATAGGTGCCCTGGCTGAGGAGGAGGTCCGGGAAGTTCACCCCGGCCGCGACGACGTCGATGAGCACCGCGTCGTCGTCGGGCTTCGGTTCCTCGATGTCGTCGACGACCAGGGCGGCGGGCCCGCCCCGGGAGAGCACTCGTACTGCGCGCATGGTCGTCCTCAGCTCGCGGTGCCGTCGCGGAGCAGCCGGCGCAGGACCTTGCCCGACGCCGTCTTGGGGATCTCGGCCATGAACTCGATCACCCGGGGGTACTTGTAGGCGGCCATCCGCCGGCGGCAGAACTCGATGAGCTCGTCCTCGGAGACCTCGGTACCGGGGCGAAGGCTGACGAATGCCTTGACCGTCTCCCCGCGGTACGGATCCCTCACCCCGACGACGGCGGCCTCGCGGACCGCGTCGTGCTCGTAGAGCACGTCCTCGACCTCGCGTGGCCACACCTTGTAGCCGGCGGCGTTGATCTGGTCCTTCTTCCGGTCGACGATGTAGAACCAGCCGTCCGCGTCCATGTAGCCGACATCGCCCGTGTGGAGGCGCCCGCCGGGCAGTGCCCTGGCGCTCTCCTCCGGCTTGTTCCAGTAGCCCGGCACGACCTGGGGGCCGGAGGTGACGATCTCCCCGATCTCGCCCGGCGGGAGCTCCCGCCCCTGCTCGTCGAGAATCCGCACGACCGTGTTGAACACCGGAGGCCCGACGGACAGGGCGCCCGACGCCTCATCGACCGGCGCGCTCCCGGACAGGGGCACGGCATGCGTAGCCGACGTGGTCTCGGTCAGGCCGTAGATGTTGTGGATGTAGTGGCCGAACGTCGAGGCGAACGCGGTGACGACCGCCGGCGGGATCGGCGCGCCTCCCGACCAGATCTTGGTCAACGAGGACAGCGCCTCCCGGTCGGCCTCGGGGCAGTTCATCAACGCGATGAAGACCGTGACCGACCCGACGGTGAACGTGGGGCGCTGTGAGCGGATGGTCTCGATCGCGAGTGCGGGTTCGAAACGGTGAAGCAGGACCAGCGGGGCTCCGAGGAGCTGGGCGAGCGTGAGATGCCCGATGAGCCCGGTGATGTGGAACAGCGGTGCCACTCCGAGCACCACGTCGTCGGCGTCGAGGTCACACCACTGCCGGAACACGTGGGAGCCGAACACGACGTTGCCGTGCGTGTTCATTGCGCCCTTCGGCGGCCCTGTCGTGCCCGAGGTGTAGGTGAGGAACGCCGTGTCACCGGTGGCGAATCCGATCGCCTGCGGGTGGCAGCCGCGGTGGTGGTCGAGGAGCTCCAGCAGGTCCGTCGTACCAGGGCACTCGCGGCGGACCGAGGACGCGAAGGCGCGCGGATCGTCCGACGACTGGAAGTCCAGCTCCGACGTCGTCACGACGGTGCGAACCGACGTCCGCGGCAGTACCGAGGCGGCGATGTCGGTGTGCAGGCTCTGCAGACAGACGAGGACGGTAGCCCCGGAGTCGGTCAGCAGGAGTTCCAGTTCCCGCTCGCGGTTCATCGGGTTGATCAGCACCGCGATCCCGCCGGCCTTCCACGTCCCCACCAGCGCGATGACGAACTGGGGGATGTTCTGCAGGAACAGGCCCACCCGTTCACCGCGGGTGAAGCCGTCCGCGAGCAGTGCCGACGCGAACGCGTCGGTGGCCTCGTCGAGCTCCCGGTAGGTGATGCGGCCGTCGAAGTAGCGGACGGCGTCGCTGTCGGGACTGCGCTCGACCGCCGCGCGGAACATCTGCAGCGCATCGGTGAACGTCGGGTGGATGTCGTGGGGCTGCCCCCTGTCGTACCGCTCGAGCCAGGGACGTTCGTCGTAGACGGACGTGGTGCCCCCTGCGGCGGCGGCCGTGCTCACTTGATCGCCTGCGGGTTGACCGGGGAGCCGACGGCGCCGGTGATGGTCAGCGGGGGTGCGACGAGCTGGAACTCGTACACACCGTCCTCGGCACAGTCGTCGGCGAGCTCCTCGAGGTCCCAGATCTCCCCCAGCAGGATGCCGGCGTTGACGATCAGGATGATGTGCAGCGGCTGGAAGACGTCCGGTGTCTCGTTGGGCTGCACCTCGGCGCCCCACGTGTCGGTGATGACCGCCGCGACGTCGCGCGGGCAGAAGAAGTCGGCGGAGCTGATCCCCAGGCCGGGGGCGGGACCGGCGGCATAGTCACCCCAGCTGCCGAGATGACGGCGCTCGGCGATCTGCCCCGTCCGCACCAGCACGAAGTCGCCCTCGCCCACCTCGACGCCTTGCGCTCGCGCGCACGCCTCCAGGTCGGTGTCCTGGATGGCCTCACCGGGTTCGAGCCACGTCTTGCCCTTCCACCGCGCGATGTCCAGCAGCACCCCGCGGCCCACCATCCGGTCCCGCGTGTTGATGATCCCGTTCTTCGCTGCCCCCCGGCTGGTCACGTGCTCCGGACCGAGCCCGTTGTACATCTTCCCGTCGTGGAAGATGTGGGCGAGAGCGTCCCACTGGGTCGAGGACTGCAGGACGATGTACGCCGCGTCGTCGGTGTAGCGGACCTCCTGGATGTGGTCCTGGGCGCCCGCGACGATGTCTCCCCCGTCCCACAGCATGTGGTGCAACGGGTTGTAGCGGCCGAACGAGCCGGTCTGTGGGCCGGTCTCGTCCAGCGGGAGGGCCAGGGAGAACACCCGGCCCTTGCGCACCAGGCTCGCGGAGGCGCGGACCTTCTCCGGGGTGACGTGGTTGAGCGCGCCGAGCTGATCGTCGGCACCCCATTTGCCCCAGGTGTTGTAGCGCTCGGCTAACTCGCGCACGCTGTGAATGTTCGGCACCACGGCGGTCATCGAAATGGGCTCCCTCGTCTTGATGTCGAAGATCGGCGGCACCGACGACCCGCTCGCCGATACCGCCCCGCCGGATCGGCGATCAGTACATCGCCATCCCGGCGTTGACGTTCACGTCCTCCCCGGTGATCGATGCGGCGGCGGGTGAGGAGAGGAAGGTGCACGTCCGGGCGACCTCGTGCGGCTCGACGAACCGGCCGAGCGGCGAGCCCGAGGAGAACTCCTTCCGCACGGCGTCCTCGCTGATGCCGCGGGTGAGCGCCTGGTTGCGGACGACCTCGTCGAGCCGCGGCCCCGCGACGGCGCCCGGGCACACGGCGTTCACCCTGATGCCATGGGCACCGACCTCGGTCGCCAGCGTTCGCACCAGGCCGATCACTGCCATCTTCGCGGCCGCGTACGGGGTGCGGCCGTGCAGCGGGCGCTTCCCCGTGACCGACGAGATCGCGATCAGGCTGCCCTCTCCGCGCTCGATCATGGCCGGCAGGAACGCGCGGAACGTGAGGAATACGCCGTCGAGGTTCGTGCGCAGGCACCCCCGCCAGTCCGCGAGCCCGATCTCGTGCATCGGAGCGGTGGGCCCGCCGATGCCGGCATTGGCGACGACGGTGTGGGGTGTCCCGATCATCTCCGGCACCGTCTCCCCCAGAGCGGCAACCGATGCCTCGTCACCGACGTCGCAGGCCAGAGCGAGCGCGGTCCCCCGCAGGCCGCGGATCTCCTCCACCAGGTCGTCGAGGCTGTCCGGATCACGAGCCGTCACGACGACGGCGTAGCCGGCTTCGGCGTAGCCGCGGGCGATGGCCCGTCCGATGCCCCTGTTGGCCCCCGTCACCACGGCGATCCGGCCGTTCTGCTGAATCACGAGTGCCGCCTCCTTGAGCCCACCGCCACGTCGGGGTGGATCTGAGTGAGCACGCACAGCTGGGGCTGCGGGCTCCCGGCGAACCATAGTGAGCAAGCGCCGCCCGCGGGTGCGTCGACCGCCCAAGAATGCCCGCGTGTTCTTGGGCGTCGAGCCATAGTCGGCCTGACCGCTGCA
Organism: Pseudonocardia xishanensis; assembly: GCF_039541715.1. Taxonomy (NCBI): domain Bacteria; kingdom Bacillati; phylum Actinomycetota; class Actinomycetes; order Pseudonocardiales; family Pseudonocardiaceae; genus Pseudonocardia; species Pseudonocardia xishanensis. The sequence continues at coordinate 245,435 of NZ_BAABGT010000029.1, read as the reverse complement.
CGCCGACGATGACCCGCGTAGCCGTCGACGAAAGGCAACGTCGCATGACGTCCGACATCCCTCCCGCAGGTATGACCATCGACTGGGACGTGCCGATCACCATGGACGACGGTGTCGTCCTGCGTGCCGACGTCTTCCGGCCGTCCGAGCCCGGGGCGTACCCGGTGGTGTTGTCCCACGGGCCGTACGGCAAGGGCCTGGCGTTCCAGGAGGGATATGCCAGCGCATGGCAGCAGATGATCGATGCGTATCCCGAGGTGGCCGAGGGCACCAGCAACCGCTACCAGGTCTGGGAGCTCGTCGATCCCGAGAAGTGGGTTCCGGACGGCTACGTGTGCGTCCGGATCGACTCACGGGGCGCGGGTCGCTCCGAGGGCGTGCTCGACATCCTCTCCGCCCGTGAGGCCGCCGACCTGTGCGACTGCGTCGAGTGGGCGGGCACCCGGGACTGGAGCAACGGCAGGGTCGGGATCCTCGGGATCTCCTACTTCGCGATGGCCCAGTGGCAGGCCGCGAGCCTGCGGCCGCCTCATCTCGCCGCGATCTGCGTGTGGGAGGGTGCCGCCGACTTCTACCGGGACGCGTACCGGCACGGGGGAATCGGGTCGGACTTCGGGCTGGGCCCCTGGTTCCCGAACCAGATCGCCGCCGTCCAGCACGGTGTCGGCAAGCGCGGCCCGGTCAGCCCGGTGACCGGCGAGTACGTCGCGGGGCCGGAGACGCTGGACGACGACACCCTGGCCGCGAACCGGGTCGAGCTCGCCGAGCAGGTCCTCGCCCACCGGCTCGACGACGAGTACTACAGGTCCCGGCGAGCCGACTTCGCGGCGATCGACGTCCCCGTCCTCTCCTCGGGGAACTGGGGTGGGGCAGGGCTTCACCTGCGGGGGAACATCGAGGGCTTCCTCGCTGCGGGCTCCTCCCGGAAGTGGCTGGAGATGCATGGCGGCACCCATTTCTCGCCCTTCTACACCGACGAGGGTGTCGCCCTGCAGAAGCGGTTCCTGGGCCACTTCCTCAAGGGCGAGGAGACAGGCTGGGAGCAGCAGCCGCCCATCGAGCTCAAGGTGCGTCACCCCGGGGAACGGTTCGTCAGCCGCGCCGAGACGCAGTGGCCGCTGACCGGCACCGAGTGGCGTAGATACCATCTCGACCCGAACGGCCGCACCCTCTCTCCCGAGCCTGCCGGCGGGCCCTCGATCGAGTACCGGACGACCGGGCCGGGCGTCACCTTCCTGACCGCGGCCTTCTCCGAGGAGACCGAGGTGACCGGCCCGCTCGCCGCGAGGCTGCACCTGTCCTCGGCGACGACCGATGCGGACGTCTTCCTCGCCGTTCGGCTGTTCGACCCCGCAGGCGTCGAGACCACCTTCATCGGGACGAACGACCCCCAGGTGCCCCTCACCCTCGGCTGGCTGCGGGCCTCGCACCGCAAGCTCGACCCCGAGCGCTCCCTGCCCTACCGGCCCTACCACCGCCACGACGAATCGCAGCCGCTCGTACCCGATGAGATCGTCGAGCTCGACGTGGAGATCTGGCCGACCTGCATCGTCATCCCCCGCGGCTACCGGCTCGGCCTGACGGTGCTGGGCCGCGACTACGGCAACGCGCCCCACTACGTCCCGCACTCCGGTACCGCCCTGACCGGCGTCAGCCCCTTCTCCCACACCCACCCGGCCGACCGGCCGTCCGCCGTGTTTGACACGACCAACACCCTGCACTTCGCCCTGGACCGCCCCTCCTACCTGCTGGTTCCGGTGATCCCACGCCGAGAGGGCACACCCCGGCTCGATTGGTTCGCCCATCTCCGGGGCACCGACGACCGCCGCGCTCCGGGAGGCGACGATGCCGGCCGCCCATGACGTGTTCCGCAGCCTGGTGGACGGTGTCGGCAGGCTGATCGCAGGCGACGCGTCCCAGGTGGACCGCCTCGCGACGCTCTATGCGGAGGACGCGTACGTCGTCTACTTCGGAGCGCCCGACGAGCCACTGCGGGGTCGCGCAGCGCTCCGAGAGCACTTCGCGCACGTTCCGGAGCGCTACGGGGCCCCACGCTTCCGCGGGTTCCGCGCCGAGGACATCACCATCCACGACACCCCCGACCCCGAGGTGATCGTCGCGGAATTCGCCTACGTCGCCGACGGCGACGGCGCGGCGCCGCCTCCGCACCTGCGCTGCTGCTTCGTCATGCGGATCCGCGCCGGCGAGATCCTCGAGACACGCGACTACGTGCTCGGTTCGCTCTCCTGAGGGCACAGCGACAGTCGTCAGGGATGGACCGTGACGAGCTTCGTGGCCTGCTGGACGGCCCGAACCATCACCGCCACCCGTAGCTCGAAGACCCCGTCGGTGTGCTGCGGGTCCAGCCCGCTGAGCTCGGCGACCCGACGGAGCCGATAGCTGACCGTGTGCGGATGGAGATGCATGATCCGGGCGGTCTCCGCGGTCGAGCAACCCGCGCCCAACCAGGTTCGGAGCGTGTCCACGAGCCGGGAGTCACGCGATCGGTCGTAGTCCTCGAGCGGGCCGAGCCTGCGGTCGGCGAGCCGACGGAGGCTCTCCGGCGTCCCGGCGTCGAGGAGCAACGCAGCGACGCCGAGGTCCTCCAGATCGAGGATCCCGCTCGCGGGCCGCTCGGCGGCGAGCGCCGCAGCGCCACGCACGGTCCGCCAGCTCGACGGGTAGTCCTCGACCGCGTGCACCGTCGGGCCCACGAGAATCGGCGCCCCCGGGTGCAGACCGAGTCCGCCGACGGATTCCGGCGCGGCTCGTACGGCGAGTTCGGACAGCGCCTTGACCAGCGAGGCCCGCCGCCCGTCGTCTTCGGGGACGAGGACGACGAGGGCTCCGTCCTGCTCTCCCACGAGCACGTCCACGCCGAGCCGTGCCGTCAGGGTGGTGTGCAGGGTGGCGGCTCGGCGGAAGGCCGGGATCCGGTCCTCCCGCAACGGGACCCTCACGACGACGTGCGGTGCCGACAGATCGTGGCCGAGGGCGCGAGCGCGCTCGATGAGGCCACGTGTGTCGGCAGCACCGCCGACCAGCTCGACCGCGAGATCGCGGGTCAGCCGGAGCTCGGTGTCGACGGCGTAGCGCCGCTTGAGCAACTCGAAGGCCACGAGCAGCGAGAAGCGTTCGATCACCGATCGGTCCCGGGCCCCGCCGTGGTCACCGGGTCCGGCCGCCGGCTCGATCACCCACAGGCGAGCCACGAGCTCGCCGGCGACAGCCACCGGTACGACCCACGCACTCTCTCCCCGAGGGCCTCGCACCAGTGCCGGCTCGCGATGCTCGTCGACCGTGGCGAGGCCGGCGAGCAGCTCGCGCCCGATCTCGTCCTTCGTCACGGGCAGGCGTTCGGCTGCGGCCGGATGTCTGCCGATGACGCTCCCGTCCTCGGGATCCTCCAGGACGACGGAGGCGGCCAACGCCTCCGCGAGTGCCGTCAGGACGCCGTCGAGCCCGACATCGTCGAGGAGCAGCCGCATCAGCTTGCGGTCTTGCCTCTCCGCCCACTCCCGCCGCTCTCGCTCCCGGCGCAGGCTGCCGACGACCGCGGTCAACCGGTCGTTGGCAACCCGCAGCTGGTCGATGGTCCGCACCTCTGCGTCCCGCCGGGCGACCGACCGGAGTACGACGGCGACGTACTGGGCCATCAGCTCCGCCAAGGCGAGATCGGCAGGGGTGAAGCGGCGGACCATGGTCGTGTAACCGATCAGCACGCCCGTGTACACGCCGTCGACGCCGAGCGGCATGGCCAGCACCGACCGGATGCCCTCGGCGATCGGGGACGGGCGCCACGCGCTGCGCCACTCGCGCACGTCGGAGAGGACGACGGTGCGGCCCTCGCGAAATGCCTGCGTCGCGGGCAGGTCGAGATCCGGGTCGTCCGGTCGGACCAGCAACGGGTGCAGATGCTGGAGGTGGTGCCGGTAGTTCTCGGTGAGGGCGTGGCTCGCCCGGACCACCAGCCGCTCGCGCCCGTCCGGGTGCTCGTCGTCGACCACCATCACCGAGCAGGCGTCGGTGTCGAGGAGCTCACAGGCATGGCGCGCCACGCGATGCAGCAGGGCGTCCTGGCTCTCCTCGCTGTTCAGGGCCCGGAGGAGATCGGTGGATGCTCGCACCCAGCCCGCATGAGACGCCAGGGAATCAGCCACGTCGCGCCCCTCGATCCCCGTCCCACCCGCCTGCACCCACGTGATGATGCTCGTCAGAACCCACAGCAGAGCGAACGCGCCCACCTGAGGGGCGAGTGGTGCTACGTGGGCTTCCTAGATTAACAGCCCGGATCCGGCGGATCCGCCGCCAGACTTCGCCGCTGAGGTCCTCGCCGCGGCGATCGCGCCCACTCCGAACTCGGAGATGTCCGGCTCCAGCTCCTCGACGAGGTCGAGGATGACGACGCTGAACGACCACCAGAAGGCGGGGGTGGTGCCGTCGATCTCCAGGCCTTCGACGCGACAGCAGTCGAGCCAGTCGTCGGATTCGTCGGGGTGGTGGCGGAGCGAGGCAACGGCGCCGACCCCTCCCACGTCGATTCCCCCGCGTCGGAAACCGGTCATGCCAGAACTGGGCCTGGACGCCGGTGATGTCGTCGGGGGACATGCCCGCCTCGATCTCGCGCATCATGCGGGTGTTGACCGGGCCCGGGCAGATCGCGTTCACCCGGACGCCTTCCGGTGCCGCCTCGGCCGCGGCGACCCGAGTCAGACCGATGACCGCGTGCTTGGACGCCGTGTACACGCCCAGCCCGGCGGAGGCGATGACCCCGGCCATGGACGAGGTGTTGACGATCGCGCCGTGGCCTTCGTCGATCATGGCCCTCAGCACGTGCTTGAGGCCGAAGAAGTGGCCCTTGACGATGCCGCGGCCGCACCGGTGATCAGGACGGGCCGTCGGAGTACCGCGATGATCATCGGGGTCGGCGGGTGGGCCCCGCCGTGCAGGCGGAGCAGCTGCGAGAACCGACGCTCTGACCCGCGGAATGCCTCCAGCCCGTCGGGACCGGGCTGAGCCGTCTCGATTCACCCGGTGGTCGCCGGCGTGGTCCGTCCGTGGTCGAGACAGGACGACCCCGCTGAGAAGTCCTCGGCGAAGGGCGTGCCACACGGGCCGTCCACCAGCACGCCAGTCCCGTCCCCACGGTGGGTCGGACCGGCACCTCGCGGCCGGAGGTCGTGAGGCCGCGAGCAGGTCTACGCCAGTGGGATGAGGACGCTCGGCGCTGCTCCGCTCTCCGTGCCGCTCCAGATCGTCCGGCCTGCTTCGGTCACCACCACGTGGACGGGTGTCGGTGGGCCCGGTCGTCGGTGTCGCCGCAGCGGCGACGCCCACTCCCAGCCCGCTGAGTGCGGTGGCGGCGACGACGACTGCGACAGACTTGGCGAACACGGTCATGGTGGCCTCCTCCGGGTCGTGGTGAAGGATTCGTTCCGTCTGTCATGACAGTCCTCTGAGCTGGGCGTTCTTCATGTCCCGCGACCGGTTGATGGGGGATGACCCTGCTGTCCGCCGGTCGCCCGACACTGGGCGACGGCTGCGGAACCGCGAACCCCACGAGGCAGGCGAGGACGACCGCGGCCGTCTCACGTACGTCGGTCACTACGGTGACACCGTGAGCCGCCACTTCTCCGTCGTGTGTGAGATCGAGCCGCCGACCAGGCCGGACCTGACGCGGGCGCGCCACCAGATCGGCATGCTGGCGCCCGTCGTCGACGACTTCCTGATCCCGGACAACCACATCGGCCGGGCCACGGTCTCGAGCATCGCCGTGGCGAACGAGGTGCACGCGATGGGGCGGCGGAGCATCGCCTGTCTCAACTCGCGGGACCGCAACCTGCTCGGGTTCCAGCGCGACCTGCTCACGGCGGCGGCGTACGGGGTCGACCGGTTCCTGTTCGTCGCCGGGGACAAGCCGACGGCGGGCGACCGGGCGGGCGGGCTCACGGTGCGGACGATGATCGAGGAGGCCCGGGCGGTGACCGGACGGCGGGAGTTCGCCGGGGTCGAGCCCTTCGGGATCGGGGTCACGTCGGGGAGCCGCCGCAGGCTCGCGTCGTGGAAGCGGGAGGCGGACTTCGTCTTCCTGCAGGTCGGCTTCTCCGTCGACGAGTTCGTGCGGTGGCGCGAGGAGAACCCGACGGACCAGCCGGTCTACGCCGGCGTCATGGTGCTGGCGAGCGCCGGGATGGCGACCCGGCTGCGGGCGAGCGTGCCGGACATCGAGATCCCCGACGCCCTGGTCGAGCGGGTCGCCGCCGACCCGGATGCGGGCGTGGCCGCCGCGTGCGAGCAGGTCGTGGCGCTGAGGGACAGCGGAGCCTGCGACGGCGTTCACTTCGTCCCCGTCAGCAGGTACCGGCAGGTGGCGATCCAGCTGGAGCGCCTGCTCTGACCGTGAGGCTGATGTAGACGGCCCGGGCCGCGCCTGCTCCGGTGACGGTGTCGACGAGGGCACGAGCACCGGACCGGTGGTGATGGTCTGGCTAAGGTCGCGCCATGAGTGCGCGCCCGATGTCGCAGCCCGCCGATCTCGAGGTCGTCCGCGACTCCTACGACCGCGTGGCCGACAACTACGTGGAGATGGTGGCCACGACGGGTCTGGGCGATGTCCGTACGCAGCCGTGGCTGCGGGCCGCGATGGACGTCTTCGCGGACTCGGTCGCCGGGCTGGGGCCCGTTCTGGACGTCGGCTGCGGCCCGGGCACGGTCACGGCCTACCTGGCCGAGCGCGGGCTCGACGTCTCGGGGGTGGACCTCTCGCCGCGGATGATCGAGCACGCGCGGCGGCTCCACCCGCAGTGCACCTTCGATGTCGCGTCCGCGACCGAGCTCGAGCTCGCGGCGGAGTCCTGGGGTGGGCTGATGGGGTGGTGGTCGCTGTTCAACCTGCCCCGCGACATCCTCGCCGAGGTGCTGGCCCGCTTCGCCGCCGCGTTGGTGCCGGGGGGCCTGCTGATCATCGCCACCCACGTCGGCGACGGAGACCTGCAGCGCACCGAGGCGTACGGCGGGGTACCGGTGCGATGGACGACCCACCGGTGGCGACCCGAGCAGCTGGTGGCGCTGGTCGAGCGGACCGGTCTGCGGCTCACCGCCGAGCTGCGCCTGCCCGCCGACGACCAGGTCGGACCCGGCGTCGTCCTCGTCGCCCGGCGCAACGGCTGAGGGGCCCGTCGCGGGCGCGAGCCGGGGCAGTGTGCCAGGCATCCAGCAGAACACCGATCGAGTGGGACGCCGGAGTCGCCCCGTTCAGCGCCGGCGGGTCGCTCGGCTCTGTGGACGGGACCGTCCCGGCCGAAGGATCCCGATCTCCCTCGGGGGCTGTGCAGCTGAGTCCGGGGCGCCATCATGGTCGGGTGGCCGCCGGATCGTCCTTCCTGGAGCGGGCGCCTGTTCCCGCGCTCGCGCCACTGGTCTCGTCGGTGTGGATCCAGCAGGTGGGGGAGGCCCCCCTCGCCCAGCGGTACGTGCCGCACGGCGGGGCCGAGGTGCGGTGTGTGCTCGGTGCGGCGCCCCGGCTGCTGGGTCCGCTGACGGCGGCGACGCACCGGGAGATCCCCGCAGGTGGCACCGTCGTCGGGCTGCGGTTGCGGCCCGGGGTGCTCGGCGGGCTCGCCGGGTTGCCTGCCGAGCACCTCGTCGACGAGGACCTCGCGACGGGTGAGCTCTGGGGAGACGAGGCCCGGCTCACCGACCGGCTCGGTGCCGCGCCGTCCCCGCAGGTGGCGCTCGACCGGCTGCAGGCCTTTCTCGCAGCGACGGCCACGGAGACCGATCCGCTGGTGGACGACGTCGTCCGGCGGCTGATGCCGTGGCGCTCGGGCGCGCTCCCGGCCGGGTGGGGGATCTCGGACCGCCAGTTGCGGCGGCGGTGTCGCGCCGCGGCCGGAGTGGGCCCGAAGGAGCTGCAGCGGCTGCTGCGCTTCCGGGGCTTCACCGCGCGCGTCCAGGCGGCGGTCGACCGGGGCGAGCCCGGTGACCTCGCAGGCTGGGCCGTCGAGGCGGGCTTTCACGACCAGGCCCACCTGTCCCGCGAGTGCCGCAGGCTCACGGGCGAGACGCCGGGGGTGTTCCTCGCCCAGTATCGCGCGGCCTGCGCCGGTGCGGACGATCACGACCACGCGGCGGCCTACCTGCCGATGCTGCGCCGATGGCGGGATGGCCGTTCCGTACAAGAGCGGCGGGCCCGCCCGGCCTAGCGTCGCGAGCATGATCCTCGTGACCGGCGGCCTGGGTTCGATCGGGTCGCACACCGCACGGGCGCTGCTCGATCTGGGCGAGTCCGTCGTGCTCACCGCGCACCGCACCACCCGGCTGCCCGACTTCCTGGCCGACTCCGACGGCGTCGTCGTCGAGCCGCTGGACACCACCGATGCCGGCGCGTTCCTCCACCTCGGGGAGCGGCACGCGATCAGCGGTGTCGTGCACCTCGCCGCCGCGCCGTGGGACACCCCGGATCCCGTCGACTACCTGCGGGCCGAGTCCACCGCGCTGCTCAACGCGCTGGCCGCCGCACGGGCCTGGGGGGTGCGGCGGTTCGCCGTGGCGAGCAGCATCGCCGCGTATGCGGGCGTCGCCGACAGCCCGTGGCGGGAGGACGCCCCGCTCCCGACGGTCGCCGCGCACCAGATCCCGGTGTTCAAACGGACCGCGGAGCTGTGGACCACCTTGGCCGTACCGGGCACGGTGAACCTGCGCATCGGCACCGTCTGGGGTCCCCTGGGGCTGGGCGACAACCCGTTCTTCGCGCTGCCCCGGCTTCTCACGGCCGCCGTCCGCGGCGAGGACCCCGACCTGACGCCGCCGCGCCCACCCGCCCGGTCGGGCGACGCCACCGACCTCTGCTACGTGAAGGACTGCGGCCGGGCGATCGCGCTGCTCATGGTGGCCGAGCGGCTCGAGCACACCGTCTACAACGTCTCCAGCGGGCGGCTCGTCCGCTACACCGAGGTGGTCGACGCGATCAACGACGCCATCCCCGGCGCGACCCTGACGCTGCCCCCGGGCGGGGAGCCCGGTGGCCACCTCGACATCACCCGGCTCCAGCGGGACACGGGCTTCGTCCCGGAGTACGACGTCGAGCGGGCCGTGGCGGACTACGTCGCCTGGCTGCGCGACCACGACGCCTAGCACGACGAGCGCTTCGCCACGCAGCCTTCCGCGAGGCGGGACCGTCGCTCAGCCCTCGGCCGTGAAGCGGTCCAGGACCTCGCCCGAGGTGGCGTAGCAGGGGATCGAGCCGAGGCCGTAGCGCTGCAGCTGGTTGCGCACCGGGGGGATCACGTTGGAGAGCACGAGCCTGGTCCCGTGGGCCTCGAGCTGCTCGCGCACCCGCGCCAGGACGGTCCCGGCGGTGTAGTCGACGTCGCCGATCGCGGCGGCGTCGAGGCAGAACCAGCGCACCCGTGGCCCCGCGGTCAGCGTCGCCACGTCCGCGGCGAGGTGCGAGGCGTTGGCGAAGTAGAGGCCGCTGCCGAAGCGGTAGGTCACCAGGCCGTCGACGGTGCGCAGGCCGGGCGCGACCGGCTCGGAGCGCCAGTGCCCGTCGGCGCCCTTGCGCAGCACGCTGCTGTGCGGGGTGTAGCTGTGCCGGAGGTGGTCGGCGATGGACAGGGCGATGGCCACGACGATGCCGGGGCCGACGCCCAACAGCACGACCGCGACCGCCGCCGCCACCGCCAGCGCCCACTCCCAGCGCCGCACCCTCCACAGCCGACGGAGCCCGACGAGGTCGACCAGCTCGACGCCGATCACGAACACCACCGCGGCCAGCGCGGCCAGCGGGAGGAGCTCCAGGGGTGAGGTCAGCAGCACCACCACGACGACCGCCAGGGTCGCCGCCACCAGCGGGGCCAGCTGGCTGCGGCCGCCCGCCGAGTCGACCATCTGGGTCTTGGTGGGACTGCCGTTGACGACGAACGTCCCGGTGAACGCCGAGGCCAGGTTCGCGCCTGCGAGCCCGACGACGTCGGTGTCGGTGTCCGCGTCCTCGTCGTGGCGGGCGGCGTACGAGCGGGCGGTGGCGGCGGACTGGGCGAGGATGACCACCAGCATCGACAAGGCGGTGGGGAGCACGGCACGGAGGTCGCCGGGGCCGAGGGCCGGCAGGGTCGGCACGGGCAGACCGGACGGGACGGGCCCGACCTGCGGGGTGTCGAGCCCGACGACGGCGGACACCACGATCGCGGCGACCAGCGCGAGGAGCGCCCCGGGCAGCCGAGGGGTGATCCGGTGCAGGACGAGGATCACGACGACCACGCTCCCGGCGACCCCGATCGCGACGGGATCGACCTCCCCGAGCCTGCTCGCGATCTCGACCAGCCGGCCCGGTGTGTCCCCGGCGGCGACCGACAGGCCGAGCATCTCGCCGAGCTGGCCCACGGCCACCTCGAGCCCGACCCCGGTGAGGAAGCCGACGAGCACGGTGCGGGACAGGAAGTTCGCCAGCGCCCCCAGCCGCAGCAGCCTGGCCCCGATGAGGAGCAGGGCCACGACCAGCGCCGTGGTCCCGGCGAGCGCGACGTACCGGTCGGTGCCGGTGGCGGCCAGTCCCGCCAAGCCGGCGGCCAGCATCGCCGCGGTGGCGGAGTCGGCGCCCACCACGAGATGGCGGGACGCCCCGAGCACCGCGAACACGACCGCGGGCGCCAGCAGGGTGTAGAGGCCCGTCTCGACCGGCATGCCCGCGATCCGCGCGTACCCCAGCACCTCGGGCACCGCGAGCGCGGCGAGGGTGGCACCGGCCAGGACGTCGGGCAGGAGGCGGTCGCGGCGGAACTCCAGACCCTGCCCGAACCAGCGCACCCATCGACCCTAGGGGTGTCGGACGGGACGGAGTCGAGTCGCCGCGTCCGACACCGGGACCACGGTGCCCCGCCCCGCCCGGGCGGACACGAGGTCACCCTCCCAGCGAGCCGGGCGGGGATCGGCCGGCCTCGAGGGCTCCGCGTCTGCGCGGTAGCCCCCGGACCGGTATGTCGGAGTGAGGATCGGGAGCGGTGACTCGAGAGGCCTTGGCAGCCTCGCCGTACCGGCGTGCCAGGGGTGCTGCGCTGAGGTCGTGGGCGAGGACGCTGAGGAGCACCGTCAGTGCGATCACGGCGACGGCCTGATCCGCGCCGTCGCCCACCGGGTGCGGCGGGTCCGACGGAGCAGGGCACCGCCGCCGCCGATGTCCGCCCGTGCGGCCGCAGGCATCGGTGCGCGCGGCATGGTCGTGTTCCCGCTCCAGGTGGGTGCCGACCGGTCGGGTGTGTTGGACTGCTACCGGGACACCGGGGAGCTCGGAACCTCTGCGCTCACCACCGCGCTCCGCGCGGCGGACATGGCGGTGTGAGGGCTGCTCGAGGGCGGCATTGAGGGGGCCCGGATGGGTCGCACACCGTCGACGTCTCCCGACCCGCTCGCCGGCGGGCCCGGTTCGGGAGACGGGCTCCCGACCGACGGCCCCGCCGACGCGGGCGCCTGGGGTGACCTCGTCACCGGGACCGAGCACCCGTTCGCCTGGGTCGACCACCGGGACGTGCACCAGGCCACCGGGGTGATCACCGAGCAGGGCGGGATCGGCGCGGCCGCGGCGCTGGCGTGGTTGCGGGCGGTGGCGTTCGGCTCGGGACGCGAGCTGGCCGACGTGCTGGCCCGCCGGCTCCGGTTCCACCCGCTCGACCGGGCTGAGGGCTCCGACGAGAACGGCGAGGGCCGGGATCGGGACGTGTCGTGAACCGGGTGCCGGCGGACCCGGTCCCCGTCTCGAACGGCCGGGACGACGGGCTGCTGGGTGCGCTGGTGCGCCTGACCGCGACCCTGGTCCGGGACTTCGACCTGCTCGACGTGCTCGACGAGCTGATCCGGGACTGCGTGGTCCTGCTGGAGATCGACGCGGCGGGCCTGGTGCTGGCCGACCAGCGCGGTGGGCTGGAGGTGATGTCCTCGACCAGCGAGGCCGCCCATCAGCTGGCGCTCGTCGAGCTGCGATCCGGGCAGGGCCCCTGCACGGAGAGCTTCCGCACCGCCCGCCAGGTCCACGCCGCGGATCTGGCGGACGGTGTGGGGCGCTGGCCGCGGTTCGCCGCCGCGGCGGAGCAGTACGGTTTCCGGGGGGCGCACGCGCTGCCGTGACCAGACGCTGGGCGCGGTCAGCCTCCTCCGCGCGGCTTCCGGGGACCTCCGCGCCGCCGATCTGCTCGCCGGGCAGGCGCTGGCCGACGTGGCCAGCGTCGCCCTGCTCCAGGACCGCACCCTCGACGAGACGCACCGGATCGCGGAGCGCATCCAGCAGGCGCTCCTCAACCGGGTCATCGTCGAACAGGCCAAGGGCGCGCTGAGCGAACGCGCCGGGCTGGACCCCGAGGAGGTCTACCTGCGGCTGCGCCGCTACGCCCGTGCCCACAACCTCAAGGTCGGCGACGTGGCTCGGCAGGTCATGGACCGGTCCCTGGATACGACGTCCATGCTCGGGCCCGATCCCGACCACTGACGGTTGCGCGGCAGGGAAAGGGATGGACCGGCCGGGCTGGCCGGCACTACAGTCGTCGGCGCCGATAAGCCAGTCACCCCAAAGCCCCGGTGACGCCCCCGCCACGGCGGGCGTGCCTCCGGGAGGGCGACTGTGGTGTCTTCGCACACGATCGAGAACGCAGCCCCCTCGCGCCGACACCGGGACCGTGAGGAATGTGAGGAGTGCGGAGCCGTCGACGGCACCCACTGGCCCAGCTGCAGTCGCTACCGGGGCCGGGCTCCGCCACGGTGATCGTTCACGAGGCCGCGTCGGTATCGCACGGGCGACCGGTGTGCGGACTCGTCGCCACAGCCGCGTGGAGGGGTGCGGCTGATCGACGTCCGTCTCCCGGTGCTCGTGGACCGCCCGTGCCCGGCGCTGTCCGGGTCCGACCGTCGCCGCGGCCACCGAGAGGTGGCAGGCGAACCCATCCCAGGCCGACGCTTCCCCGTCGCGAAGTCATACACATCTTCGGAGTGCTGAGTCGCAATGGACAACGACGGCAGGGTCTCACCCGGTTCTGCTCCTCACCGCGGCGTCCGGGTCACCGACCCGACCGAGCGGTACGGCGAGGACGTCCTCGGCGCCGTGCTCGACGAGCGCGCCCGGATCGCCGACGAGCTCAACGACCGGGTCATCCAACCCCTGTTCGGCCTGGGGCTGGACCTGCACGGCGTGGCCGCGCGGGTCGGGGATGCGGAGGCCCGGCGCCTCGCCACCCTGGCGTGCGAGGTCGACGGCATCATCGCCGCGGTCCGCAGCGCCGTCTTCGGCCTGTGGCGGAGCCGCGAGGACGAGCACTGAGCGGCTACGTGTGCCCGTGGGTCAGGGTGTCCAGTCGGCGGTGGTACTCGTCCTCGTCGATCTCACCGCGGGCGTAGCGCTCGGCGAGGAGTTGCTGGGGCGACGTCCGCTCGTCCGCAGCGGGCCGGTCGCGGCGCACCGCGCGGACGCCCACCACGACCGCGATGAGCAACAGTGCCCACAGCGCCAGGGAACCGAAGCCCATCAGGGCGTACCCCCAGCCGCCCATCGGGCCGCCCCACCAGGGCATCACGACCGCCTGCCCAGCCCGCGCCGCGCCCACAGCGCCCGGACCGTGGCCAGCGCCGCCACCAGCACGACGCCCGCGACCGTCACCGCTCGGTTCACGTCGACGGCGGGCTTCCAGCTCACCACGCCGTCGGCGATGACGTACGCGCCTGCGGGCCTGCCGGTGAAGCCCAGCCCGCCGCCGTTGCCCTCGCCCTGTCCGCCGTCCTCCGCCGGTCCGGAGCCCGACCCCCCGCCGCCGCCGACCCGGGCCGCGGTGATGATCGTCGTCCCGTCGACGGTCACCGGCTCGGCGAACACCCGGTTGGCGAGCATGAGCCGCTCCGCGTCCTCGGTCATCTCGGCGATGTCCATCTCGACCCCTTCCCTCGGCCTGCCTCGTCGACGGTCACACCGCCCGCGCCACGGGGGCAGGGTCGGAGGGCCCGGCCGGGACCGCCGACGTGCCCGGATCCACGGTGGACGCCGCCCGCGGCCGGAACGGGCTCACCGCGCGACCATCGGACGTGCCGGTCCGCGGCGGAACGACGGGCGCCGTGACGGCACCCCCCCGGCGCAGCGTCCCTCGGTGCTCCGACCGGAACAGCCGCCGCCGGCTCCACGGAGGAGTCCGCTCCGCCATGTGTACCTCTCCCGGCCCGGTCAGCGACCGCCCGACGCCCGCGGCACCGTGCCCGGCCGCCGTCACCCGTCGTAGGGCCGGAGGACCCGCCGTCTCCGATCGGCCGCGGGTGCGGAGTCGAGTTGCCGCCTCCCACCGAAGCCCGATACTGGGATCACGGTGTCGCCGCCCCGCCGGGGCGGGCACGAGGTCACCCGAGGGAGGTCGGCGCTGATCTGACCCGGATTCCGGAGTCCCGGACCCCTGCCGCGCCGCTGCTCCCATCAGCGTCCGCGCGCCTGCATCGCCGGCCCGCCGTGCGGGTCGCCCCGGTTCCGCTCGCCCCCGTTCGACGGACCGATCCTCGCGCCCTCTGCGCACCCCTTCCATCACGTCACCGTGAGAGGTTCCGTCATGCCCGCAGTCCTGTTCGGCTCGATCAGCACGCTCGCCGACACCTCCGAGCTCCAACGCGACGCCTTCAACCGCGCCTTCGCCCAGCACGGCCTCGACTGGTCCTGGTCCCGCGACGAGTACGCGACCCTCCTCGAGTCCAGCGGCGGTCGGCAGCGCATCGCCGACCAGGCCGAGCGCGCCGGCGTCGAGGTCGACGCGGACGCCGTGCACCGGACCAAGTCCGAGCTGTTCCAGCAGACCCTGGCGACCGCCGCGCTGACCCCGCGGCCCGGCGTCGTCGAGACCGTCGAGGCCGCGCGCTCCGCCGGGGTGCGCGTCGGGCTGGTCACCACCACCTCGCCGGAGAACGTCGAGGCGCTGCTCACCGGGCTGAAGCTGGACCGGGAGAACTTCGACCTGGTCGTGGACAACACGACCGTCGACGAGGTCAAGCCCGATCCCGCCGCCTACCGGCACGCGTTGTCCGTGCTCGGCGAGGAACCCGGCGCGTGCGTGGCGATCGAGGACAACCGCGGCGGGGTCGAGTCCGCGACCGCCGCAGGCCTGGCCTGCATCGCGTTCCCCAACGCCAACACCGAGGGACACGACTTCCCGGCCGCGACCGGCCGCGTCGACCGGCTGGACGCCGGGGACCTCGTCGATCGGGTGAGCGGCCGGTGAGTCGGTCCGTTCCCGTCCCCCTCATCGAACCGGAGAAGCCTGTGACCACCCCCCGTGCCGTGCTGACCGCGACCGAGACGGACTTCCGCGTCCAGAGCTGGGAGCCGATCGACTTCACCCTGCGCTACGTCGACGGCGTCTTCGCGCCGGAGAACCCGCAGCTCGCAGACCTGTACCGGGAGCGGGGCCGTTGCCTGATGGTCGTCGACGAGACCGTCCACGAGATCTACGGCGATCGGATGCGCGCCTACTTCGACCACCACGGGATCGCGCTCACCACCATCGCGCTGACGATCGCCGAGACCGCGAAGAGCCTGCGCACCCTCGAACGGATCGTCGACGGCTTCGCCGAGTTCGGGCTGCTGCGGACCGAGCCGGTGCTCGTCGTCGGGGGTGGGCTGACCACCGACGTCACCGGGTTCGCCTGCGCCTCCTACAAGCGCGGGACGCCGTACGTCCGCATCCCGACGACGCTGATCGGCCTGATCGACGCCAGCGTCGCGATGAAGGTCGCGGTCAACCACGGCAAGCACAAGAACCGGCTCGGCGCCTTCCACGCCTCGCGTGAGGTGTTGTTGGACTTCTCCTTCCTCGGGACGCTGCCCGAGCCGCAGGTGCGCAACGGCATGGCGGAGCTGGTCAAGATCGCCACGGTGGCGAACGCCGGCCTGTTCGACCTGCTGGAGAAGTACGGCGAGGACCTGCTGGCCACGGGCTTCGGCCACCGCGACGGCGGCCCGGAGCTGCGCGAGGTCGCCCACCGCGGCACCTACGACGCGATCCGCACGATGCTGGAGCTCGAGCACACGAACCTGCACGAGCTCGACCTCGACCGGGTCATCGCCTACGGGCACACCTGGAGCCCGACGTTGGAGCTGGCGCCGCCGACCCCGATGTTGCACGGCCACGCGATCAGCGTCGACATGGCGTTCTCGGCCACCCTCGCCGAGCGCCGCGGGCTGCTCACCCAGGGCGAGCGGGACCGTGTCCACACGCTGTTCAGTGGGCTCGGCCTGTCCGTCGACAGCCCGTACCTCACCCCCGAGCTGCTCGATGCGGCCACCGCCTCGATCGTGCAGACCCGTGGCGGTCTGCTGCGCGCGGCGGTCCCGCACCCGATCGGTACGTGCGTCTTCCTCAACGACGTGACGTCGGAGGAGCTGCACGAGACCCTCGCCGCGCACCGCGAGATCGTGGCCGGCTACCCGACGGCGACCGAGGGCGTCGCGATGTGGTCGCGATGAGCTCGACCGAGATCCGCCCGGCCCGCCCCGTCACCCCCACGACGATCCTGGCCGGCCTGCTCGACGAGCTCGTGGGACGGCACGACGACCCGGACCTGCGCCGGGCCCGCGACCTCGCCGCGGGCCTCGATCCCTACCTCGACCGGTGCACGACCCCGGCGTCCGCGGCGCTCGACGCCCTGGAGCGCCGGACCCGGGAGGAGGACTGGGCGGCGCTCGCGGGGGGAGTGCCGCTGGAGCAGGAGATGCTGTCCGGGCACGTCGAGGGCGGTTTCCTGCGGTTCCTGGTGCAGATGACCGGCGCGCGGCGGGTGCTGGAGATCGGCATGTTCACCGGGTACTCGGCGTTGGCGATGGCCGAGGCCCTGCCCGCGGACGGCGTGCTGGTGGCCTGCGAGCTCGATCCCTTCCCGGCCCGCGTGGCTCGGGAGTGCTTCGCCGCCTCCGCGGCGGGCGCCCGGATCGACGTGCGGGTCGGCCCGGCCGCGACCACCCTCGCCGCGCTGGCGGGTGAGTCCTTCGACCTGGTGTTCATCGACGCGGACAAGGCCGGGTACGCGGACTACCTCGACACGGTGCTGAGCACCGGGCTCTTGGCCGAGGGCGGCACGGTGTGCGTGGACAACACGCTCATGCAGGGGCAGCCGTGGACCGGCGAGGCCACTGCGAACGGCGAGGCCATCGCGGCGTTCAACCGGACCGTCGCCGAGGACCCCCGCGTCGAGCAGGTGATCGTCCCGCTGCGCGACGGCGTCACGCTGATCCGGAGGGCGACGTGACCAGGCTGCTGGAGGACACCCGCGCCAGGCCCACGGCACCCGCCGCCCGGGCCACCGCCCGCACGCTCGGCGCGCTCGCCCTGCTCACCGCCGCCCTGCCGGTGGACCTGCTGGTCACCGGCGCGGCGGCGCTGGTCGGCGCGGTGCGGCGGGAACGGCGGGAGACCCCGGAGCGGCCGCTGACGGTGCTGGTCAGCGGCGGCAAGATGACGAAGGCGCTCGCGTTGGCACGGGCCTTCCACAAGGCGGGGCACCGCGTCGTGCTCGTGGAGCAGGCCAGGTACCGGTTCGGCGCGCACCGCTTCTCCCGGGCCGTCGCGGCCTTCCACACGGTCCCCGCCCCGGACGCGCCGGACTACGTGGAACGCCTCGTCGAGATCGCCGAGGCGGAGGGGGCGGACGTCTACGTCCCCGTCTGCAGCCCACTGGCCAGCCGGTTCGACGCCGAAGCCAGACGCGCGCTGGAGCCCTTCTGCGAGGTGGTGCACCCGGACGCGGAGACGGTGGCGATGCTGGACGACAAGCACCGCTTCGCCGAGACCGCTGCCGGGCTCGGGCTGTCCGTGCCGGACACGCACCGGATCACCGACCCGCGGCAGATCGTCGACTTCGCCTGCCCGCCCGGGCGCCACTACGTGGCCAAGAGCATCGCCTACGACCCGGTGCGCCGGATGGACCTCACCCGGCTGCCGCGGCCCACCCGCGAGGAGACCGAGCGGTTCGCGTGGTCGCTGCCGATCTCCGAGGACACCCCCTGGATCCTGCAGGAGTACGTCGAGGGCACGGAGTACTGCACGCACAGCACCGTGCGCGACGGGCGCGTGCAGCTCCACTGCTGCTGCCCGTCGTCCGGCTTCCAGCTCAACTACGCGATGGTCGAGCACCCGGCGATCGAGGAGTGGGTGCGGCGGTTCGTCGGGGCGATCGGCGCCACCGGGCAGCTCTCCTTCGATCTCATGGAGACACCCGACGGGCGCCTCTACGCCCTGGAGTGCAACCCGCGCACGCACTCCGCGATCACCATGTTCTACGACCACCCCGGGGTCGCGGCGGCCTACCTGGACGCCGACGTCCCCACCGTGCTGCCGACGGCGCGCAGCCGCCCGACCTACTGGCTGCACCACGAGCTGGCGCTGCTGGTCCGGCATCCGACCACGGTGGTCGAACGGGCGCGGATCGTGTGGCGAGGCAAGGAGGCGCTGCTGGAGGCGTGGGACCCGCTGCCGTTCCTGCTGCTCCCGCACCTGCAGATCACCACGCTGCTGCTGGGTGCGCTGCGCCGCGGGAGGCGCTGGGTGAAGATCGACTTCAACATCGGCAAGCTCGTCGAACCGGCGGGGGACTGATGGCGCGCGTACTGCACCTCGTCGGCTCGGCCGTCGACGAGTTCTTCGCCGACCTGTCCCGGCTCTACGCCGCGGACTGCCTGGAGGTGACATCCGGTGGTCACGAGGCCCTTGTCGCCGTCGTGGCGCCGGACGGGACCTGGCGGTTCCCCGCCGACCTGAGCCCGTCGGCGATCGCGGCGGCGCGGGCCGTGCCGCTCGCCGACGCCGTCGCATTCCTCAGCCGGGCCGGCATCGACGTCGTCGTGCCGCAGATGTTCTGCCTGCCGGGCATGACCCGCTACCGCGGCCTGTTCGACCTGCTCGGCATCCCCTACCTCGGCAACCCACCGGACGTCATGGCGCTGGGAGCGGACAAGGCCAGGGCGCGCGCGGTGGTCGCCGCCGCGGGCGTCGCGGTCCCGGCGGGGGAGGTGCTGCGCCCCGGCGAGGAGACCTCGATCGGGCTGCCCCTGGTCGTCAAGCCGGTCGACGCCGACAACTCCGTGGGCCTGACGTTCGTGCGCGACCCGGCCGAGCTCGGGCAGGCGCTGGAGGAGGCGTTCGCCCACTCGCCCGCGGCGCTGGTCGAGGAGTTCGTGCCGCTCGGGCGCGAGGTGCGGTGCGGGGTGCTCGACCGCGGCGGGGAGCTGGTCTGCCTGCCGCTGGAGGAGTACGCGATGGACCCGGCGGACAAGCCCGTCCGGCTCGCCGCGGACAAGCTCGCCCGTGACGACGGCGGCGACCTGCGGCTCGTCGCGAAGGACCCGACCCACGCGTGGATCGTCGACCCGACCGACCCGGTCACCGAGGCCGTCTGGGCGGCGGCCCGCGCGTGCTACCGGGCCCTGGGCTGTCGGCACTACGGCCTGCTCGACTTCCGGATCGACCCGCAGGGCGAGCCGTTCTTCCTGGAGGCGGGGCTGTACTGCTCGTTCGCCCGCACCTCGGTGGTCGCGACGATGGCCGCGGCGGCGGGGATCGGCGTCCGGGAGCTCTTCGACGGGTTCGTGGCCGACACTCGGGCCGACACGCTGGGTTAGGCCGGGACCGGCACGCTCCCGGCCACCATCCCGCGGTGCATGACCCGGTCCCCGACCACGCCGGAGTGGTCGGCCCGGTGCAGCACGGCCGCGTTGTCCCAGATCACGACGTCGCCGGGCGCCCAGGCGTGCTGCAGCACGTTGTCCTCGCGGGTCGAGTGCGCGAACAGGAACTCGACGGTCTCGCGGGCCTCCCCCTCGGACATCCCGCTCACCGCGACGCAGCGGGCCGGGGTCGAGAGGTAGAGCGCGATCCGACCGGAGACCGGGTGCCTGCGGAACACCGGGTGCTCGGCCTCGGTCTCGCTGCCCGCGTCCTGCGGCGCCACCCCCGTGACGACGTGCCGGATCGTGCGGCCCGCCAGTCGCGCCCGCCACCCGTCCGGCAGGGTCTCGTAGGCGCGGTACTGGTTGGTGAACTGCGTGGCGCCGCCGACATCGGGGATCGCGACGGCCCGCAGCGCGGTGTACGCGGGCGGCGCGGCGACGTAGCTGGTGTCCACGTGGAACGAGCTGCGCGGGGGCGTGGTCCGCCCGACGTTGCTGATCACGTTGCTGATCACGTTGAGGTCCGGGAAGTCCGGCACGGGGGTCTCGCCCGCGGTGAAGGCCAGGGCGCCGAACCGGCGCAGGAACGCGAGGAACTCCGCGTCGTCCGCGGTCTGGTCCGGCAGCACGAGCACCCCGTGCTCGGCGAGCGGGCCCACCAGGTCCGCGGGTCCGGCATCGGCGACGGCCAGGTCGCGGACGGTCGCGCCGATCGGTCGTCTCACCTCGAGTCGCACGCCACCAGTCTGAGCCGGTGGTGCGCACCTCGCGCGGCGAACGGGTGCGCTCCGGACGGAGATCGAGTCCGCATGCGCCTTCCTCGCCCGGGTCTCTAGGCCACGGTGGCCCGCCCGACCACGAGCGGGTGCACGATCCCCGGCATCGCCCGCCACACGGCGGGGCGGGCGTCGAGCCGGAACCCGCAGGCCTCCATCAGCTCCGGGGTCGCGCGGTTGCAGCGGCAGCCCACGGCGAACCGCTGCCACGGCCCGGCGAGCCGGTCCTGCCTGCGTGCGAGCCGCGGCGACTCCGACCGCACGTGCTCGAGGAACAGCAGCTGCCCGCCGGGCCGCAGCACGCGGGCGATCTCGTGCAGCGCCCGGTCCGGCGCATCGACCGTGCAGAGGACCAGGGTCGAGACGACGGTGTCGACGCTCGCGTCCGCGAGGGGCAGGTCCTCGGCCCTGGCGTCGACCACCACCGCCTGGGGCCGGTGGCGGCGCGCCGCGTCCCGGAGGCGGGCGCGCATCGAGGGATCGGGTTCGGCCGCGACGAGGTCGACGTCCGCCGGGTAGTGGGCGAGGTTCAGGCCGGTGCCCGCGCCGATCTCCAGGGTGTGGCCGCGGACCCGGGTGAGGAGGTCGTGGCGGTGACGGCGCAGGCCCGCGACCTCCCCGACCCACAGGAGCGGGTCGTAGATCGCCGCGAAGGTGCGGGCCCACGTGCGGTTCTCGGTGGCGGTCGTCATGGGGAGGACGGTAGGGAGCGGGCCGTCGACCGGGCATCGCCCGAAACCATCACGCGTGCAAGATGGCCCGGACCGGCCATCAGAGCAGCCCCAACCGCGCGGCCTCCGCGACCGCCGCCGTCCGGGATCCCCGGCCGAGCTTGCGGCGGATGTTCGCCACGTGCCGGTGCACGGTGTGCGGGCTGACGACCATCTGCTCGGCGATCTCGCGGTCGCTCAGACCCCGGGCGACCAGCGTGAGCACCTCGCGCTCGCGGTGCGACAGCAGTGCGGCTGCGGGCTCGGCGGCCGGCACGTCCGGCCGCGGTCCGTCCAGGACCGTGCGGAGCGCCCGGACCACGGCGTCGGCGTCCCCCGCCCAGGGGAAGTGGGCGCTGCCCGGGAGCGGGACCAGGGCGGCCCCCGGGATCCCGGCGGCGACCTCGCGCCCGAGCCGGTAGGGGATCGCGCGGTCCTCGCGGCGGTGGACGACCAGCGTCGGCGCCTGCACCTGGGGGAGCAGCGTGCGGACGTCGTGCCGGTAGACCTGGTCGAGCAGCAGCGCCGCGGTCTGCGCGCTCGCCGCCGCGCGTTGGAAGCGGGCGAACCGTTCCTGCTCCTCCGCGGAGGCCGCGCCGAGGAAGACGTCCGACAGGAGCCGGGAGCCGAGGCCCCAGTGGGAGCGGACCGTCGCCAGGATCGCGTCGCGCACCTCGGGGCGGGTGATCGCGGGGCCGTCGGCGTAGGCGCCGTAGAGCAGCAGGCGCTCGACCCGCTCGGGGGAGCGCGCCGCGTAGGCGATCGCCGCGCAGCCGCCGGACGAGCCGCCGAGCAGCGTCACCCGCTCGGCGCCGAGCTCGTCCACCACCGCGCCGAGGACCTCGACCTCGCCCTCCAGGCTGGGGTCCGCGGGCTCGCCCCGGTCCGACACCCCGACGCCCGGGCGGTCGTAGCGGACGAGGGTGCGGCCCTCGCCCACCGCCGCCCAGAACCGCGCGGCGGCCGCGTCCTCGCGGTCCCGCTCCAGGTGGCCGACCCACCACGCCGGGCAGACCAGCGGGGGACCCGCGCCGCGCACCTCGTACGCGACGCGGCGCCCCCGCACGGTCAGGAACCGGATCATCGGGCCCACGGGCCGTTGCGGATCACCGCGCGCACGTCCGCCCGCCCGTCGCCCAGGTCGACCTCCGCGAGCCACCCCGTCGCCCCCGCGGCCTCGTAGGCGGCGAGATCGGCGTCCGCCGGGAGGGCGACGGCCCTGCCCGCCGGCGCGATCCAGGGATCGGCGAGCACGCGGACCGGGGGCGGGAACAGCGCGGATCGCATGCCTCGATCCTGGGGTGTCCCGGCGTTCTGAGGTAGGGCAGGCCCCGCCTCTGTCTCCGCGGGCCACCGACCTGCCCGCGCGGCCCGTGTCGGCTGTCCCGCTTCGTCCGGAATGCGGCGCTGATCCGTGTCACCATGCCGAATGGCCGAAGTGACCGATACAGGTGGAACCGCGCAGGACACGAAGCTCAAGCGGACCGTCGGCGTCACTCTGCTGTTCTTCTTCATCGTCGGGGACACCCTCGGGGCGGGGATCTACACCCTGGTCGGGACGATGGCCGCGGACGTCGGCGGCATGCTGTGGCTGCCGCTGGTCATCGCGCTGGTGGTCGCGCTGCTCACCGCGGGCACGTACGCGGAGATGATCACCAAGTACCCGCAGGCGGGCGGGGCGGCCCGGTACGTGCAGCGCGCCTTCGACAAGTCTTATCCGACGTTCGTCATCGGGTTCATGATGGCGGCGTCGGGGATCACCACGGCCGCGCTGTTGGCCAACGCCTTCGCGGGCGACTACCTCGCCGCGCTCGTCGACGTCCCGTCCGTGCCCGTGACGATCGCCTTCCTGCTGCTGCTCATCGCGATCAACATCCGCGGCGTACGCGAGTCGCTGTCCGCCAACGTGGTCATGACGTGCATCGAGGTCAGCGGGCTGATCCTGGTGATCGTGGTGGCGGCCATCGTGTTCGGCAACGGCGACGGCGACCCCGCGCGCATCCTCACGCCCTCGCCGGACGAGCCGATCCTGATGGGCGCGTTCGCGGCGTCGGTCGTCGCGTTCTTCTCCTTCCTGGGGTTCGAGGCCGCCGCCAACATGGCGGAGGAGGTCGAGGAGCCGTCGAGGGCCTACCCGCGGGCGCTGTTCGGCGCGATCATCACGGCGGGCGTGGTCTACCTGCTCATCGCGCTCGGGGCGGCGATCGTCGTCGACCCCACCACGATGGCGAGCTCCAGCGGCCCGCTCCTCGAGGTCGTCAACGCCTCCGGCCTGCCGATCCCCGAGTGGCTGTTCTCGCTGGTCGCGCTGGTCGCGATCGCGAACGGCGCGCTGCTGTTCATGGTGATGGCCAGTCGGGCGACCTACGGCCTGGCCGAGGAGGGTCTGCTGCCCTCCTTCTTCGGCAACGTGGCGCCGACCCGACGCACGCCGTGGGTGGCCATCCTCTTCGTGGGCGCGGCGACCATCGGGATGAGCTTCGTGGGCAACATCGGGCAGCTGGCGGATACCACGGTGCTGTTGTTGCTGGTCGTGTTCATCGCGACGAACGTGTCCTGCATCGTGCTGAAGAAGGACCGGGTTGGGCACGAGCACTTCTCCGTGCCGCTCGTCGTGCCGGTCATCGCGATCCTGGCCAGCATCGTGCTGCTGACCCAGCAGACGGGCGACATCTGGCTGCTGGGCGGCGCGTACGTCGTCGTCGGGTCGGTGCTGTACCTGATCGCCCGGTTCAGCAGGCGGCGGGTCTCCTAGTCTTCACGCATGGTCGATCAGCGGGTCGCGGCGGTGGTGCTGGACCTGCTGGTCGCCGTGGTGGTGCTCAACCTGTTCGCGCAGTACCTGCCGCAGGTGATCACCGAGTCGTTCAGCGTCTCGCTGCTCACGGCCGCGCTGCTCACCGGGATCCTGGCGGTCGTCGTGCTCGCGAAGGACCGGGTGAAGGCGCGCTTCACGGCGGCGGAGACTCCGCTGGGCAAGGTGGTGGCGGGGGTCGGGCTGTGGGCCGTGGCGTTCGGGAGCAAGTTCCTGGTGCTCGAAGCCGTGGACCTGGTCTTCTCCGACCGGGTCAGCCTGGGCGGCTTCTTCTCGGTCTCGCTGCTGATCGTCGTCCTGCTGCTGGGTCGGGCGGGCGCCCGGTGGCTGCTCCGCGCGCGGTGATCCCGGAGTGTCGCGCAGATCGCTTCCCCACCGGGGCGGGGCACGGGAGACTGGGCGGGACCGAGGGGAGGGCGTGTGACGGAGGAGGAGCTGATCGTCGAGTTCGCCCTGACCCGACTGGACAACCCGGGTCTGGACCTCGACGAGCTCGCGGCGCTGGTCGTGCGGCGGGTGGGGCCGGAGCACATGCTGCAGTTCGCCTCGCAGAACCTGGCGGACCGCGGGGAGCTGCGCGGGGCGTTGTTCGAGGCCGCGGTGGAGCACGTCATGCGCGTGGTGCTCAGCCTGCGGGACGGCTCATAGGTCGGTGTCCGGGAGCGGGCCCAGCGAGGTGAAGGCCGAAAGGTGGGGCGTGAGGTCGCCGCGCTCGGTCCAGGACTTCAGCTGGGCCGCCGAGCGCCTGCTCATCAGGGCCCGGGTCAGGTCGAAGTCGCTCGCGCGCAGCAGGACCGGGGCGTCGTCGACCCCGCCGACGGGCGTCCACGACCACGTGTCGCCCACCAGCGCCACGGACGGCTCGTCCGTGGGCAGCGTCAGCCGCCCGACGAAGCGCTCCCGGATCGCGTGCAAGCCCGGCGTGTCCTGTGCGCCGGGCACACCCAGGGCGCCGCGCAGGTCCTGCTCGTGGATGATCACGTCCGCCAGCGGGCGCGGGCCGTGGTCGCGCATCCACCCCCGCAACGGGTCCGCGACCGCGCGCCACTCCGCGACCAGCTCGGCGACCGTGCGGTCCCGCCGGGTCGCGACCTGAGCGGCGGTCCAACGCTCGTTGTGATCGTCCGGCTCGTCCCCGGCCACGACGTCCGCGCCCAGGCCGACCATGTGGGAGAACAAGTCCCGCACGGTCCAGTCGGGACAGGCGGGCACCCGCACCGACGGGTCCGGCGCGGCCGAGACGAGCTCGATCACGCGCTCGTGCGCGTGGGTCCACTCGGCGATGGGGTCCATGACGGGGAGCGAACCACATGTCGAGAACGGGTGCCCGGCTCCGACCGGGGGATGCACGTCGACGAGCACCGCACCGAGATCGTCAGGCAGACCGCGCAGCTCGTGCGCGAGGTCTCCCCGGTCTGACCGACGCCCCGCCGTCGCCGAGTCCCGGGGTGGCGAGGGACTGCCCGGCCACTGGGCGGATCGCGCCGCTTTCGCCTGATCGGACCGTTTCGTGGCTCCGTTCGGCGCTCGACGACGACCGGTGACGGCCGCCCCGTTCCCTCGCTCCCCGTGTGGGCGTTGGAGGGGTGCGCGGTCACGCGCGGTATCTCACGTAAAGTGACCAAGCGATCACGGAACGACGCAGGGAGTGGGCTGTGGGTACACGGCGGTTCGGGACCCGGACGGGCACCCGCAGGACGGTCGCCGCGATCGTGGTCGCGGCCGCCGGCGTGGGGGCGGCACTGGTGGCGGGCCCCGCGCTCGCCCAGGCGCCCGGCCCCTCGCCCGCCGCGACGGCCGCGTGGGCCGAGCCGCTGGTGGCGGGCACGCCGTGCTCGGTGTCCGCGCGGTCGTGCGTGGACCTCGAGTCGCAGCAGGCCTGGCTGATCGAGAACGGCGCGGTCGTCCGGGGCCCGGTGAAGATCGCCTCCGGGGGCAACGGCCAGGAGACCCCGATCGGCCACTCGCTACGCGTCTACCGCAAGGAGAAGGACCACCTCAGCCAGGAGTCCCGGCTGC
Organism: Pseudonocardia xishanensis; assembly: GCF_039541715.1. Lineage (NCBI taxonomy): Bacteria > Bacillati > Actinomycetota > Actinomycetes > Pseudonocardiales > Pseudonocardiaceae > Pseudonocardia > Pseudonocardia xishanensis. Next base: position 219,443 of record NZ_BAABGT010000029.1, on the reverse strand, counting down.
CCAACGGCGACCCCGCGCCGATGCCGTGGTCGGTGTTCTTCGAAGACGGCGGCATCGCGTTCCACTCCGGCAGCCCGAACCGGTCGTCCGCGGGCTGCATCCACCTCGAGCCCGTCGACGCCGAGGCCTGGTTCAACTTCCTGCAGATCGGCGACAAGGTGCAGGTCGTTCGGGCGTCGGAGGAGATGGCCGCGCGCAACCCGCAGCCCGCCCCCGCCCCCGCCCCTGCCGCCTGAGACGAGCCCGCCGCGATCCGGCGGGGTCGTCCGCTCTTGACAGTGGATAGCGACACTCCCCACTATTGGAGAGTCAAAGTACCCACTGATGGGAGCGACATGGACGGCGGACGGACGACCCATCGGCACGAGGGCGAGCTCGTGGTCTTCCTCATCGGCATGACGATCAACCGGTGGTGGCGGATCGACCAGTGGCTGCCCACGTTCCTCGCGATGCCGGGGATGCTGCGGGAGCCGGCGACGGACCCGGAGTCGGGGATGCTGGGGTTCCGGGTGGTCCTGGGCTCGAACGGGCCCACGGTGATCCAGTACTGGGACTCGGTGGACGAGCTCTACGCCTACGCGTCGGACCGCGACGCGCTGCACCGGCCCGCGTGGACCGCGTTCAACCGGCGGGCCCGCAGGGCGCCCGGCGTCGTCGGGGTGTGGCACGAGACCTTCCGGGTGGACCGGGCCGAGAGCATCTACGTCGGGACCCCGGCGATGGGACTGGCCGCGGCCACCGAACGGGTACCGGTCACCGCACGGACGGAGGCCGCGCGCCTGCGCATCGAGGCCGACGCGGTGAGGCCGGGCTAACATCGTCCTCGTGGGGACCATGACACCCGCAGTCGAGGACTACCTCAAGACGATCTTCCTGCTGTCCACCCGCGGGGAGACCGTCACCACCGGGCTGCTCGCGAAGGAGCTGCAGGTGTCCTCGCCGTCGGTCTCCGCGATGGTCAAGCGGCTGGCGGACGGCGAGCTGGTCCACCGCGGCCGCACGCTCACCCTGACCGAGGCCGGTGAGCGGGCCGCGCTGCGCGTCGTCCGCAGGCACCGGCTGCTGGAGACGTTCCTGGTCAACGCCCTGGACATGCCGTGGGACGAGGTGCACGAGGAGGCCGAGCAGCTCGAGCACGCGCTCAGCGACCGCCTCGAGGCCCGGATCGACGCGGCCCTCGGCCACCCCACGCACGACCCGCACGGCGACCCGATCCCGTCCCCCGCGGGCTCCCACGACGAGAGCTGGGGCCAGCCGCTGGCGTCGGCGCCGCAGGACTGCCGGTTCCGGATCGAGCGCGTCTCGGACCGGCGGAGCGACGCGCTGCGCTACCTCGGCGACCGCGGCCTGCGCCCCGGCGTCGTGATCGAGGTGGGGGAGCAGGAGCCCTACGGCGGCTCGCGGTGGATCAGCATCGCGGGCGAACGGGTCGCGCTCGCGCCCCTGCTCACCGGGCTGGTACACGGCCGCATCGTGCGGTAGACGCCGAGACGCCGGCCGCCCTGGGGGCGACCGGCGTCTCGGAATGGGTGCGCCCGGTGTCGGGGACCGGGGCGCGGGGAGCGGACGAGGTCCGGGGTGCGTCAGCCGGCGAGCGACGCGATCGCCGACGCGAGGTCGACGGGGGTGGCGGCGTCGGGCGCCGCCTCGTGGGTGGTGTCGATGTCCTGACCGGTGGTCGAGGGCAGCTCGGTCGGCAGCGCGGGCAGCCCCGGGGCTCCGGGCAGCTCCGGCGCGGCCGGGGCGGCGGGCAGCTCAGGACCCGCCAGCGGAATCGAGCCGAGGGGGCTCGCGAAGTCGCCGTTCACCTCGGGGGCTCCGGGCAGCTCGGGGGCCGTGGGCAGCTCGGGGGCGGTGGGCAGCGCAGGCAGGCCGGGCAGCGCCGGGGCCTCGGCGGCCTCGTGCGAGGCGGTCGGCACCGAGGACGGGGTCGACAGGGCCTTGGCCCCCGCACCCTCGGCGACACCCCGCGCCGGGGCCGCGTCCGCCGGGGTGGCGGTCGCCGGGACCTCGGAGGTGTTGTCGAAGGTCATGTTCGGCGCCTCGAAGGTGATGATCCCCGGGACGTCGACGGCCTCCGGCAGGGCCGGGGCCTCGGGCAGCGCGGGGTTCTGCAGCGCGGAGGCGTCCGGCGCGGCGGGGAGCTCGGTGGGCAGCTCGGGGGTGGCGGGGAGCTCGGGCAGGTCGGCGGCGAACGCCTGGCCTGCGAAGCCCGCGCCCAGGGCGGCGATCCCGGCGACGGTGACCGAGGTGCGCACAGTGCGCCTCGCGAGACTGCTCATGACTGGGAAGGTCCTCTCGATCGGGGGAGATCGTGTGAAGCTGGGGAGACGATCTGGGGGTTGAACGAGGGTGTGGCACCCCGGTTGTGCCCCGGGCGGGGTGTTCACCCGATGCGGTAGGAAAGAAGATGCAGGTCACACCGGGTTCACCGGGACGGGCGACCACGTGGTGCTTGACGCGCGCACGATCACGGTCGTGTCACGAAGGCCCCGTCGGGGCGGCGCACCCCGTCCCACGGACGGTGCCGGGCACTCGACGCGGGCCCCCGCCTCCCGGATGATCGGCGTGTGCGGGGACGGGGACTGGCCGCGGCCGGTGTGGGCGCGGGGTTGGGCATGCTGGGCGCCGCCGGGGCGCTGGGGGTCGGCCGCCACTACGCGACGGTCCTGTTGGACCCCGCCCGCGTGGCCGCCTACCCGGAGCGGGTGCTGCACGCCGACCGCGGCGGCGTCACGCTCGCCACGAGCAGGCTCGTCCGGCAGCCGGGCGTCTGGGGCCTGCGGTGGGACCAGGGGCTCGCGGTCGTGGGCCCGATCGTGCGCGAGGACCGCCGCGGCGTGCACCGCACCCTGCTGCAGGGGCCGGTGCCACCGGAGGGACCCGCCGTCGTCGACGCCGGGCCGTTCGACCCGGATCCCGCGTCCCGGGGCCTGCCCTTCACCGAGGTCGCGATCCCCACGCCGCTGGGACCCGCCCCGGCCTGGCACGTCCCCGGCGACCGGGACACCTGGGTGATCGCGGTGCACGGCCGCGGGGGCAGGCGGCGCGAGGCCCTGCGGGTGCTGCCCGTCCTCCACGCCCTCGGTCTGCCGACCCTGGTCATCAGCTACCGCAACGACGACGACGCCCCGGCCAGCCCGGACGGCCACTTCCATCTCGGCGACTCCGAGTGGGAGGACATGGAGGCCGCCGTGCGGTGGGCCCAGGAGCACGGTGCGCGACGTGTCGTGGTCGCGGCGTGGTCCATGGGCGCGGCCATCACGGGGGCCTTCCTGGACCGCTCAGCCGCCGCGGACCTCGTCGTCGCGCAGGTGTGGGACGCCCCGCTCGTCGACTGGCGGGCGACGCTGCGCAGGCAGGCCCGCAACCGGCTGCTCCCGCCGCAGCTGGTGCCGATCGCGACGGTCTCCGCCCGCCGTCGCATCGGCATCGACTTCGACGACTTCGACCTGCTCCGCCACCCGCCCGCCCGGCGCCCGCCCACGCTGATCGTGCACAGCACCCCGGACACGGCGGTGCCGATCGGGCCCACCCGGGCCCTCGCCGCCGCCGGACCCGCCCTGGACTGGCCGATCCGGCTCGTGGAGGTGGCCGGGGTGGAGCACACGGCCTCGTGGAACGCCGATCCCGAGCGCTACGAGCAGCTCGTCACGGAGTTCCTGACCGCTCAGCTGTGACCGTTGCGCGCCGCGTGCTCGGGGGTCTCCGCCTCCAGGTCGACGACGCCGGGCGGGGTGGTGGCGGGCGGCTCGGCGACCGGGACCTCCTGGGGGCGCCGGGAGAGCACGAGCCAGCCGACCACCGACGCGATCGTGACCAGCACGCCCGCCCCGATCCACCACCAGCGCCTCGTCGACGGCCCGTCGGGGTCGATCCGGGCGGCCAGCTCGCGGCGGACCTCGGTGATCCGGTCCGCCACGTGCAGATCCTCGGCGCGGCTCGCGAGCTCGCCCGCGGTGCTGCCGGCGCGGCTCGCGAGCTCGCCCGCGACGACCTCGGCCCGGCCCGCGAGAGCCCCGGCCGTGCCCGCCGCCTTCTCGGCGATCACCGGCAGCTCGCGGTCGAGCAGGTCCTTCGCCTCGTGGGCCAGCTCCTCGGCCGCCTCGCCGAGCGAGCTCAAGGCCGCTCCGGCGTGGTCGCGGGCGCGGGTCAGGGCGCTGGTGGTGCTCATGCTGCCTCCGAAGTGGTGTGTGCCGGGTGGCGTCCACCTTCGACCCTGGCACGATGGGGTACGTGACTGCACCAGGCAACTCGAAGCAGACCGCGACGCTGCGGACGTCCGAGGGCGACATCCGGATCAACCTCTTCCCGGACCACGCCCCCAAGACGGTGGAGAACTTCGTCGGTCTCGCGACCGGCAAGAAGGAGTACTCGCAGCCCAACGCCTCCGGCGGCGACTCCGGGCCGTTCTACGACGGCTCGGTCTTCCACCGCGTCATCGGCGGGTTCATGCTCCAGGGCGGGGACCCCACCGGCACCGGCCGCGGCGGCCCGGGCTACCAGTTCGGGGACGAGTTCCACCCCGAGCTCAAGTTCGACCGCCCGTACCTGCTGGCGATGGCGAACGCGGGGCCCGGCACCAACGGCTCCCAGTTCTTCATCACCGTGGGCCCCACCCCCCACCTCAACCGCCGCCACACCATCTTCGGTGAGGTCGCCGACGCGGAGTCCCGCGCGGTGGTCGACGCGATCGCGGCCACGTCCACGGACCGGACCGACCGGCCGCTGACGGACATCGTGATCCAGCACATCGACGTCGACTGAGGCTCGAGAACGTGACCCACCCCGACCAGGCGGGGCCGCCGGGCTGTGTGCGGCACCCGGACCGGCCGACCGGTCTGAGCTGCACCCGCTGCGGTCGACCCGCCTGTCCGGAGTGCCTGCGGGACGCCTCGGTCGGCTACCAGTGCGTGGACTGCGTCCACGCGGGCCGACAGGGGTTCCGGCGGGGCACGACGGTGGCGGGGGCCGAACCCGGGCGGCGACCGGTCGTCGTCCCGGTGCTCGTCGCGCTGAACGTGGCGCTGTTCGTGCTCACCGCCGCCCAGGCGGGCAGCATCGGCTCCAACGACCGCTCCGCGCTGTTCCGCGAGTGGGTGCTGGTGCCTGGCCTGGTCGCGAGCGGGGACTGGTGGCGCCCGCTGACCGCGGGTTTCCTGCACTACGGACCGCTGCACCTCGTCTTCAACATGATGGCGCTGTGGTGGCTCGGCCGGGAGCTCGAACCGATCCTCGGCCGCGGGCGGTTCCTGGCCGTGTACCTGGTCTCGCTGCTGGGCGGCTCGGCCGCGGCGATGCTGTTCTCCGCCCCGAACTCCGCCGTGGCGGGTGCGTCCGGCGCGGTGTTCGGGCTGATGGGCGCGCTGTTCGTGGTCGCGCGCAGGCTCCGCGCCCCGATGGGGCAGATCGTGGGCCTGGTCGCGGTGAACCTCGTGATCAGCGTGGTGGTGCCGGGGATCTCGCTCGTCGGGCACCTGGGCGGGCTCGTGCTCGGTGCCGCCGCCACCGCCGGGCTCGTGCACGTCCCCGCGGTGCGCAATCGCACCCTGCTGCAGGTCTCCGCGCTGGTGTTGCTGGCCGTCGTCGTGGTCGGCGTGATCGCGACCCGCGCCGCGGCGGTCTCGTTCGTCTAGCGGAGCTGCGTCCCGGGGAGCATCGTCGGTCCCCGGAGCACGCTCACTCCGGCTTGCTGCAGCCGCATCCGGTCGAGCAGCCGTCGGTCCCGCGCATCGGCGTCCTGGCGATCATGGTGAGCTCCTTCTCCTGGTGGCCCACCGAGCCTAGGAAGCGGATCGGGCGTGCGGCGATACCCCGGTCGGTGCCCACGTGTGTGCGTTGGGTGAGAACCCGTTGGGCCGATCAGGGAGAGCGGGTCGGGAGGTAGGGCTGCACGATCGCCGCGACGTCCTCCGGGTCGGCGTTCAGGTCGAGCCTGCCGAACACCGCCAGCCGCTCCTCGCCGCCGACGAGCACGTCCACCTCCAGCTGGCTCGACTCGCGGCCGAACCGGCGGTAGCGCAGCACCCGCACCCGACGGACCGCGGGCCAGTCCACCGTCCGCGTCCCGGTGATCCCGCGGATCTCGAGGCCGTGCCGGTGCACGGCGAGCCGCGGCCGGACCACGGTCCCGTGCAGGGCCAGGAACCCGAGCCCGAGGGCCGCGACCCCGGCCAGCAGCCTCCCGGTGGGGTCCGCGCCGCTGCTCAGCAGCAGCACGAACCAGGCGAGGGCCCCGGCGAAGAGGATCCAGGCGAGCGCGACGAGTCCGCGCGCGGGCGCCCACTGGTGGTCACCCATCGTAGCTGTGAGAGTTGTCCACAGGCCTTGTCCACAGTGGGGATGAATCACATGCTTGTGATTAGTGCTGGTCAGCGCGATCCGGAGGGGCGTTTCCCCAGGATCACCCTGAGTGACATCAAGATCGAATCAGCGCCAGCGCATCGACATCAACAGGGCGACGACGATCAAGCCGAAGCCGATGAGGAAGTTGAACCCGCCGAGCGTGCCCATGAACGGGATCGCGTCCCGGCCCAGATAGTCCGTGATCAGCCAGGCCAGACCCAGCAGGCCGACGCCGAGCATGATCGCCACGTAGGCGGGATGGGTCGGCCCCTTGACCTTCACCGGACGCCGGTCCGTGGACGGCGGGATGTAGGCGGCCTTCTTGCGGACCTTCGACTTGGGCATCGGGACCTCGGGGAACGCAGGCGGACGAGGGACCCGCCCACCGTACCAATGCACGAACGGCACTCTTGTGCGCTAGGTCCGCACAAGAGTGCCGTTCGTGCGGATCGGGGGGTCTAGACCCGCTCGGTGAGGACTGCCACCTCGGCGCCGAGGCGCGCCACGATCTCCTCGGGCACCTCGTGGCCCGCGGTGGCCAGCCAGTTCGCCAGCATCCGGTGACCGCCCTCGGTGAGGACCGACTCCGGATGGAACTGCACGCCCTCGATGGGCAGGTCCTTGTGCCGCACGGCCATGATCAGGCCCGAGTCGGTGCGGCCGGTGACCTCGAGCTCCACCGGCAGCGAGCCCGGGCGGATGGACAGCGAGTGGTACCGGGTCGCCGTGAACGGCGTGGGCAGCCCGCGCAGCACGCCGACACCCTCGTGCTGGACCTTCGACGTCTTGCCGTGCAACAGCTCGGGCGCCCGCTCCACGATCCCGCCCCAGGCCACGCCGATCGCCTGGTGGCCGAGGCACACGCCGAGCAGCGGGAGGTTGCGCTCGCCCGCGGCCTTGATCACCTCGATGCTTCGGCCCGCCTCCTCCGGCGTGCCCGGACCGGGGCTGACCAGCACCGCGCCCACCTCGCCGAGCTCGGTGAGGTCCTCGGTGAGCTCGTCGTTGCGCACCACGACCGGCTCCACGCCGAGCTGCGCGAGGTACTGGACGAGGTTGTAGACGAAGCTGTCGTAGTTGTCGACGACCAGGACGCGCATCAGTTGTTCCCCAGGAATCCGCCGGAGCCGCCGCCGTTCGTCCGGCCGACGACCACGGTGATCTCGTCCTCCGGGTCCATGGACTGGCCCGCCGAGGGGCTGGTCGACAGCACCGTGTTGTTCTGCGAGGAGTCCTGGACCTGCTGAGCCTGCAGGTTGTAGTTCCGGATGCCCGCCGCGTTCAGCTGCTGCACGGCGTCCGACGCGGACTTGCCCACGACGTTCGGCACCTGGATCTGGTTGCCCCGGCTGATCTGCAGGGTGACCGTGGTGCCGGGCGCGACCTTGGTGCCCGGGGACGGGTTCGTCCCGACCACGGTGCCCTCCTGGCCACCGCCGTCCACGTTCTGGGTCTGGACCTGGGTGAACCCGGACTGCGACAGCGTCTGCTTGGCTTGGTCCTCGGTCTGGCCGGTCACGTCCGGCACGGAGACCGTGGTCTGTTTCGTGCCGACGACGACGGCGACCGCGCTGCCGCCCGGCGCGTCCACACCCGCGGCCGGGGTCGACTGGATGATCTTGCCGACCTGGCTGGAGTCCGAGGTCTCCTGGGTGGTCTGCTCGCCCAGCTTGAGGCCGCGGGTCTCCAGCAGCGCCTGCGCCTCCTGGACCGTCTTGCCGGTCAACGCGGGGACGGTGGCCGACGCGGGCCCGGTGCCGACGTAGATCGTGACCCGGCTGCGCTCGGCGACCGAGGCGCCCGCGCCGGGGTCGGTGCGGGTGACCTTGTTGGTCTGCGCGACCTCGGACGGCTCCTGGCGCAGGTCGACCAGCAGGCCCGCGTTCGAGATGGCGGCGCGCGCGGCGTCGGGGTCCTGGCCTGCGACGTTCGGCACCGCGACCTGCTGCGGCTGGGCGGGCCCGCCGAACATCTGGTACCCCACGAAACCGAGCAGGCCCAGCACGGCGAGCACGGCGACCACGATCCCGATCGTGCGACCGGTGCGCTTCGGCGGCTCCTCGTCCTCCCAGGACTGCACGGGCGGCCCGCCCGCGTGCCTGCCACCGCCACCGGAGATCCGGCGGGTGGCCGCGGTCTGCTCGGCGAGCAGCGCCGTGCGCTCGTCCTCGCTCATCACCATCGGCGCGAGGGGCTGCTGCCCGTTGCGCACCCGGATCAGGTCCGCCCGCATCTCGGCGGCGGACTGGTACCGGTTGGCCGGGTTCTTGCTCAGTGCCTTGAGCACCACGGCGTCCAGTGCCGGGGGGATGTTCGGGTTGACGTCCGACGGGCGCCGCGGGTCCTCCCGCACGTGCTGGTAGGCCACCGCGACCGGGGTGTCCCCGGTGAACGGCGGCTCGCCCGTGAGCAGCTCGAAGACGACGCAGCCCGCGGCGTAGACGTCCGACCGGGCGTCCACGGCCTCGCCGCGAGCCTGCTCCGGGGAGAGGTACTGCGCGGTGCCGATCACGGCCGCGGTCTGCGTGACGTTCTGCCCCTCGCCCAGGGCGCGGGCGATGCCGAAGTCCATCACCTTCACGGCGCCGCCGCGAGTGATCATGATGTTCGCGGGCTTGACGTCCCGGTGGATGATGTTGTGCCGGTGGCTGAAGTCCAGCGCCGCGCACACGTCCGCCATGACCTCGATGACGCGCTGCTGCGAGAGCGGCCCGGAGCCCTTCACGATCTCGCGCAGGGTCTGCCCGTCCACGTACTCCATGACGATGTACGGCAGCGGGCCGAACTCGCTCTGGGTCTCACCGGTGTCGTACACCGCGACGATCGCCGGGTGGTTGAGCGCCGCGGCGTTCTGCGCCTCGCGGCGGAACCGGAGCTGGAACTGCGGGTCCCGCGCGAGGTCGGCGCGCAGGACCTTGATGGCCACGTCCCGGCCGAGCCGGGTGTCCGTCCCGAAGTGGACCTCGGACATGCCGCCGTAGCCGAGCGTGTCGCCCAGCTGGTAGCGCTCGGAGAGCAGCTTGGGGGTGGTCATCGGGTCCGGTTCCTGTGGGTGCGGGGGGCCCTGGGGAGGCGGTGGACAGCGCCCATCATGCCCGGCTGGGGGACGCCCGTGCGCCGCACCCACCCCCGCGCTGCGCCGACTCGGCGGCTCCGAGGGCTCACCGGACCTCCTCCGTGGTGTGGGGCGTGTTGTCGATCGTGATCATGCGACCGTCCGGCTCGCCCGGTTCCGCCGAACGGGCGAGGACGACCATCCGGCGCGTCACGGTACCCGCCGCGGCGCCCGGGTGTGCCGCCGATTCCGGAGCCGGCTCCAGCGCGGCGGCGGCCGGGGTCGGTGTGGTGGTCGTCACGGTGTCGGTGGTGGCGGGCCGGTCCCCGAACAGGCGGGGGACCGTCAACGCCGCCACCACGATCGCGGCCACGATGAGCAGGACGAACGCCACCAGCAGCGCCGTGCCGCCGGTGCTGCGGGCCGGCTTGGCCACCAGTCGCAGGGGTTCGGTCGGGGGCGCGGGCGGGGCGTCGTGAAAGGCCGGGCGGACGGGGCGCGGGGGGCGGTCGGGGCCGTTCGGGTCGGAGACGAGCCCACGCCGGGACCCCGTGCCACCGGGGGCCGTGCCGCCGGGTCCGGTGCCGCCGGGGCTCGAGGGGCCTGCCGAGCCGCCGGACGGGGTGCCGCCGGGCCCCGCACCGTCCGGCACGCGGGGTGCGGGTCCGCCCCGCTCCGGCGACCCGTCGACCGGGGTCGACGGGGCGGCGGCGGAGGGGCCGGTGCGCGGGCGGGCCGTGCGGGCGGACCGGCCGCTGTCGGTCTCCGGGCGCGGCCCGGTGCCGCCGGTGCGCGGTCCGGTCGCGGCCGAACCGCCGGTGCCGGGCCCGCCGGGGCGCGGACCGGTCTCCGGCGCCTCGGTGGCGGGCGCGGCGGCGCCCGGTGCCCCGGAGGCGGCGACCGGCGATGCACCCGACCCGGAGCCGGGGGTCGTGGTGCGCGCGGTCCCGCGGCTGTCCGAGCGCCCCTTGCGGCGCCGCTCCCTGCGACTGCGGCGGTGCCCGGTCGGGCCGGGCTCCGGCTCGGCGGAGTCCTCCGTGCCGGGCAGGCGCAGCCCCTGGGCCGCCATCCGGGCGGGGGTGGGCACGGCCAGGTCCCGGCGGATCGCGGCGACGGCGGCGGCGAGCTCGGCGCCGTCCGCGTAGCGCTGCGCCGGGTCCTTGACCAGAATCGTCTCGATCAGCTGCCGGATCTTCGGCGGCACGGTGTTCGGCAGCGGCGGCGGTGCGTCCCGGACCTGCATCATCGCGACCGCGACGGCGTTCTCGGCGCGGAACGGCCGGTGCCCGGCCAGGCACTCGTAGCCGACGATGCCGAGCGAGTAGACGTCCCCCTCCGGGCCCGCCTCCCCGCCGCTGGCCTGCTCGGGAGCGATGTAGTGGGCGGTGCCCATCACCATTCCCGTCCGGGTGACGGGAACGGCGTTGGCGGCCTTGGCGATGCCGAAGTCGGTCAGCTTCACCGTGCCGTCGACCCGGATCAGGATGTTGCCGGGCTTCACGTCCCGGTGCACGAACCCGCGCTCGTGGGCCGCGTACAGCGAGTGCGCCGCCTGCTCCATGATCCGCAGCGTCTCGGCGGGCTCCAGCGGGCCGCGGGCGATCACCGCGGACAGCGGCTCGCCGCGCACCAGCTCCATGACGAGGTACGCGGTGCGCCGCCCGTCCGCGGAGACCTCGTCCTCGCCGTAGTCGTGGATCGCGGCGACGCCGGAGTGGTTCAGCGAGGCGACCGTGCGCGCCTCGATCCGGAAGCGGTGCAGGAACTCGTCGTCGTCCGAGAGCTCGGCCCGCAGCACCTTGACGGCGACGTTGCGACCCAGCCGTTCGTCGACGGCCTCCCACACCTCGCCCATACCGCCGACGGCGATCCGGCGCTCCAGCTCGTAGCGCCCGGCGATCCGGCCGCCCGCCGCCAGGCCGCCCGGCACCGAGCCCGCCCGCCCGCCCGGTCCGCCTGCCGTCATCGCCCGCCCCGCAGCGCCTCCGCGATGACCGCTCGGCCGATCGGGGCCGCCACCGAGCCGCCGGTGGCCTCGAGGGCCCGGTCGCCGCCGTTCTCGACGAGCACCGCCACCGCCACCTGCGGGTTCTCCGCGGGCGCGAACGCCACGTACCAGGCGTGCGGCGGGGTGTTCTTCGGATCGGTGCCGTGCTCGGCCGTGCCCGTCTTGGACGCGATCTGCACCCCGGTGATCTTGCCGCCGCCGGAGGTGCGGGCCTCGGAGCCCAACATCAGGTCCGTCAGCGTGGCCGCGACGCCTGCGGGCATGGACTGCCCGATCCGGTCCGGCTCGGTAGTGTCGATGACGTCCAGGTCCGGACCCTGCACCTCCTTGACCAGGTGCGGGGCCATGGTCTGGCCGCCGTTGGCGATGGAGGCGACGATCATCGCGTTCTGCAGCGGGGTGAGCCGCACGTCCCGCTGCCCGATGGAGGACTGCTGCACCGAGGCCGTGTCCGGCATGTCGCCCACCCCGGAGGCGGTGACCGGCATGGGCACCGCGAGGTCCGAGCGGCCGATGCCGAAGGCGTCCGCCTGGGCGCGGATCTTGTCCGCCCCGAGCTCCCCGCCGAGCTGCGCGAACGCCGTGTTGCACGAGCGGGCGAGCGCCTCGCGCAGCGACGCCGTCTGCCCCGTGCCGCACTGGGTGCCCGCGTAGTTCTCCAGCGTGGTGTTCGTGTTGGTCAGCGTGATGTTCGGGGCCGCGGTGAGCTGGCTGTCCGGGGTGTATCCGTTCTGGAGCGCGGCCGCGGTGTCCACCAGCTTGAACGTGGAGCCGGGCGGGTAGGTCTCGTTGATCGCGCGGTTGGTCAGCGTGGGCGGCTCGGCGGCGTTGGCCTCGCGCCAGGCCTGCTGCTGGGTGCTGGAGCTGTGGCTGGCCAACGGGTTCGGGTCGAACGACGGCGTGGAGACCATCGCCAGGATCTCCCCGGTCTTCGGTGCGATGGCCACCACCGAGCCCTGGAAGCCCTTGTCCGTCATGGCCTTGTAGGCCCGCTCCTGCACCGCGGGCTTCACGGTCAGCACCACGTTCCCGCCCGCCGGGTCCCGCCCGGTGATCAGGTCGGAGAGCCTGCGCGCGAACAGCCGGTCGTCGCTGCCGTTGAGCACCGGATCGGCGTAGCGCTCGATCCCGCTGGAGCTGTAGATCACCGAGTAGTAGCCGGTCAGCGGCGAGTAGGCGGGCCCGTCGGAGTACTGGCGCTGGTAGCGGAGCCGGTCGTCCGTCTCGACGCTCTGCGCCAGCACCTGCCCGTCCGCGGAGATCTGGCCCCGCTTGCGGGCGTACTCGGCGAGCAGCACGCGCTGGTTGCGGGGATCGTCTCGGTACTGCCCGGCCTGGACGACCTGCACGTAGGTCAGGTTGCCCAGCAGCAGCAGGATGAGCGCCATCACCGCGACGGCGATGCGCCGGATCGGGGTGTTCACGGCTTCACCACCGGCCGCTCGACGAGCTCGGTGCCTGCGTCCGCGATCGGCACGGCCGGAGCTGCGGGGCGCCGGGTCAACGGCGCGCGCGCCGCGTTGGAGATCCGCAGCAACAGCGCGACGAGCGCGTAGTTCGCCAGCAGCGACGACCCGCCGTAGGACAGGAACGGCAGCGTCAGGCCGGTCAGCGGGATCAGCTTGGTGACCCCGCCGATGACCACGAAGATCTGCAGCGCCACCGAGAACGCCAGCCCGGTGGCCAGCAGCTTGCCGAAGCTGTCCCGCACCGCGAGCGCGCTGCGCAGACCGCGGGTGATCAGCACCAGGTAGATCACCAGGATCGCGGCCAGCCCGATCAGCCCGAGCTCCTCGCCGAGTGAGGAGAAGATGAAGTCGCTCTCGGCGAAGGGCACCAGGTCCGGGCGGCCCGCGCCCAGCCCCGTGCCGCCGACGCCGCCGGTGCCGAGCCCGAACAGGGCCTGCGCGATCTGGTAGCCGCGGTTCTCGTAGTCGCTGAAGGGGTCCAGCCACACCTGCACACGCACCTGGACGTGCCCGAAGAGCTGGTAGGCGATGAACGCGCCGCCGATGAAGAAGGCGATGCCGATGAGCATCCACGACACCCGCTCGGTGGCCGCGTAGAGCAGCACCAGCACCATGCCGAAGATCAGCAGCGACGAACCGAGGTCCCGCTCGAACACCAGGATCGCCACCGACAGGCCCCACGCCACGATGAGCGGGGCGAGGTCGCGGGCGCGCGGCAGCTCCATGCCGAGGAACCGGCGGCCCGCGGTGGAGAACAGGTCCCGCTTCTGCACGAGGAACGCCGCGAAGAAGATGATCAGCAGGATCTTGGCGAACTCCCCGGGCTGGATGCCCGCCCCGCCGATCCGGATCCACAGCTTGGCCCCGTTGACCTCGGAGATCGAGGACGGCAGCACGCCCGGCAGGGCCAGCAGCACGAGTCCCGCGAGCCCGCAGGTGAAGCCGTAGCGCGCCAGCGTGCGGTGGTCGGAGACCCACCACAGCACCGCGATGAACAGCGCGATGCCCAGCCCGGTCCAGAGGATCTGCCGGAACACCAGCGAGTCCGGCGTCTCCTGGCCCAGCAGCGCGGCCCGGTCCTGGTCGGCGAGGTCCAGCCGGTGGATCATCACCAGGCCCAGCCCGTTGAGCAGGCCGACCGAGGGCAGGATCAGCGGGTCCGCGTAGGGCGCGAACCGGCGCACGGCGAGGTGCGCCAGGCTCAGCGCCACGAGGTACGCCAGCCCGACGTAGAGCAGCGTGGGCGTGAGCTCCTGCTCCTGGTTCGCCTCCACCAACACCAGCGCGCCGGTCACGATGACGACCGAGAACACCAGCAGCAGGAGCTCGATGGTGCGCCCCGTGGGGAGTGTGGGGGCGTCCTTCCCGCCGGTCGTCCGGCTGATCTCGGGCGCCGCCATCAGCTCGCCGGCCGGCAGGTGATCCCCGGCTCGGGGGTCACGGTCGGGAGCGGCGTGCTGTCGACGGGGGGAGCGTTCGGGTCCACCGGTGCGTTCGGGTCGACCGGGGTGGCGGGGGCGACGGCGGCGGGGTCCGGGCAGAAGGGGAGCAGGCGGGCCTCGAGGCGCTGCATCGTGGCGTGCGCGCCGTCCAGCCCGTCGCTGGCGGGGATGCCGGCGCGGACGTTGTTGCGGGCGTCCTCGGGGAGGTCGGAGAGCACGATGTCCGAGCGCTCGGCGACGGTCTGCAGCGGGACGCCCAGCACGCTGCCGCGCACCCCCTGGTAGATCACCACCGACTCGTTCTCGGTGCCGACGTAGTACTGCTGCATGACCCAGCTGCGGGCCAGGAACCCTCCGACGACCAGCACCACGAGCAACGCGGCCACGGCCAGGCCGATCCGCACGGCGGTGCGGCGATGGGGCCCGTCCGGCTCGCCGGGGGAGACGGGTTCGACGCGGCGGGGCAGCGCCCGCGGCAGCGTGGTGGCCGACGCGCGGCCCGCGGAGGTGTCCGGGCTGACGTAGCCGTCGTCGCTGCCGTCCCCGGCCGCGCCGCCGATGATCGGGGCGTCGTCGCCGTAGTCGACGTCCAGCACGTCCGCCACGATGCAGGTGATGTTGTCCGGCCCGCCGCCGCGCAGGGCCAGCTCGATCAGCCGGTCCGCACACTCGCGGGGATCGTGGTAGGTCCGCAGGGTCTCGGCGAGGGTCTCGTCGCTGACCGGCCCGGACAGCCCGTCCGAACAGAGCAGGTAGCGGTCCCCGGCGCGGGACTCGCGGATGGTGAGCGACGGCTCGACCTCGGCGCCGGTGATGGCGCGCAGCAGCAGCGAGCGCTGCGGGTGGGTGTGGGCCTCGTCCTCGGTGATGCGACCCTCGTCGATCAGCGACTGGACGAACGTGTCGTCCTTCGTGATCTGGGTGAAGCGCCCGTCCCGCAGCTGGTAGCAGCGGGAGTCGCCGACGTGCACCAGGCCGAGCCGGGTGCCCGCGAACAGCACCGCGGTGAGCGTGGTGCCCATGCCCTCGAGGTCCGGTGACTGGGCGACGTGCCGGGTGATGGCGGCGTTGCCCTCGAACGTGGCCTCGCGCAGCTCGGCGAGCAGGTCGTCCCCGGGCTGGTCCTCGTCCAACGGGGCCAGCGCGGAGATCACCAGGGACGAGGCGACCTCGCCCGCGGCGTGGCCGCCCATGCCGTCGGCGAGCGCGAGCAACCGCGGCCCGGCGTAGACCGCGTCCTGGTTGTTCTGCCGGACGAGCCCGCGATCACTGCGGGCGGAGTAGCGCAGGACAAGCGTCATGAGCGCAGCTCGATCACCGTCTTGCCGATACGGACAGGGGCTCCCAGCGGCACCCGCGTGGGTCCGGTGACCTTAGCCCGGTCCAGGTAGGTGCCGTTCGTCGACCCGAGGTCCTCGACGTACCACTCCTCGCCCTGCTGGCTGATCCGTGCGTGCCTGGTGGAGGCGTAGTCGTCGTCCAGCTTGAGGGTCGAGTCGTCCGCCCTGCCGATCAGGATCGGCCGCGCGTCCAGCGTGATCCGGGTACCCGCGAGCGGGCCCTGCGTGACGATCAGCTGCCGTGCCGTGCGGCTGCGCCCGGCCCTGGCGGTCACCCGCCCGCCTCCCGGCAGCACCGCGCGCAGCCCGGAGGCCGCGTAGAGGTCCGACCGCACGACCCGCAGGGCGACCAGCACGAACAGCCAGAGCAGGGCGAGGAATCCCGCTCTGGTCAGCTGCAGCACCAACTCGGGCACGTGCCGGGCACTCCTTCTCGGTCGGGCGGGTTTCCGGGCAGGACGACGACAGGGTCGGTCGAGAGTACCGACCCCGTGCAGGCGTCTTCCCGGGGTGTCAGCCCTGGGTGCGGAAGACCAGGCTCGAGTGGCCGACGCGGACGACGTCGCCGTCCGTCAGCTGCCACTGCTGCACCGGGTTGCCGTTGACCGTGGTCCCGTTGGTGGAGCCGAGGTCCGACAGCGTGGCGCCGCGCCCGTCCCAGGAGATCTCCAGGTGCCGCCGGGACACGCCGGTGTCCGGGAGGCGGAAGTTGGAGTCCTGGCCGCGGCCGATGACGTGGGTGCCCTCGGTGAGCTGGTAGCTGCGGCCGGAGCCGTCGTCCAGGGTCAGCGAGGCCTGCAGCTGCTGGCCGTAGCCGGGCTGGCCGCCCCACCCCTGCTGCTGGCCGTAGCCCTGCTGCTGGTCGTAGCCGCCGTCGTAGCCCTGGTCGTACTGCTGCTGGCCGTAGCCCGGCTGCTGGTAGCCCTGGTCGTAGCCGGGCTGGCCGTACTGCGGCTGGCCGTAGCCGGGCTGCGCGTAGCCCTGGGGCTGGCCGTACTGCTGCTGCCCGCCGTCGTAGCCCTGGTCGTACCCCTGCTGGCCGTAGCCGGGCTGCTGGTAGCCGCCCTGCTGGTAGCCCTGCTGGTCGTAGCCCTGCTGGCCGTAGCCGGGCTGCTGGCCGCCCTGGTAGCCCTGCTGGTCGTAGCCGCCCTGCTGCGGGTAGCCGCCCTGCTGGCCGTAGCCCTGCTGGTCGTACCCGGGCTGCTGCTGGCCGTAGCCCTGCTGGTCGTAGCCGGGCTGCTGGCCCTGGCCGTTCCAGCCCTGCTGACCCTGCTCACCCTGCTGGGGGGCGTAGGTCTGCTGGCCGTAGGGGGCGGCGCCACGGTCGTAGCCGTACTGCCCGTTCTCCTCGGGGTGGCCCGGTTGCTGGCTCATGGGTGCATCCTCTGCGTTGCGTTCTGGTACGGCGATCCGACGGGAGGCGTCGGGGTCGACGGCCGAGCGGGTGCGGAACTGTCCCGTGTGCAGCGCTTCGGAGCGCTCCAGGAAGACTACGACCTCGCCGTAGGTGTCCCAGCCCTGGTCGGCGAGTTGTGCGGCGACGTGTGCGGACAACGAGTCGGTGACCCCCGCGGTGTCGCCCGCCATGCGGTCCAGATCGGCGGGGCTGAGCTGGACGGTGTAGCGGTTGGGTGCGAGCACCCGACCCCCCGCCAGCTGCCGGAGATGGTCCTCGGCCTCCCTCAGCAGCGCCTGTGCGACCTCCTGGGGAACGACGCTGCCGCCGAAGACCCGTGCGAATGCGTCTCCCACCATCCCTTGCAGACGGCGTTCGAAGCGATCGACACGGCCCACTCGATCATCCCTTCCTTCCGCTCGGCGTGTTACCGGCTGGCTCGATCGTATCCGTGGTAGGTCCACGACCGGTGACACCCGACCCGGTGGTGCGGTGACCGTCCGCCCGCGCGCGCTGGACGATCACCCGGGGGACCCCCCTGCACGGGGGCATCCGGTGGTCGTGCTAGTTTTCCTCCCGTCGCTCGGGCGAGTGGCGGAATGGCAGACGCGCACGGTTCAGGTCCGTGTGTCCGAAAGGACGTGAGGGTTCAACTCCCTCCTCGCCCACAAAGATCCCCGGAAGGCCCGCCGTCGCGCGGGCCTTCGGTCGTTCAGAAGACCCCCCACTGCGCCGAATGGTCAGCCGCGCATCGCGGGACGGTCCGGATGGTCGGCCATGACGAGGACGTCGGCCTCTCCGGAGGGGTCCCGCTCGCGCTCGTAGCGCTCGAACACGGGCAGGGTCCACCGGTCGTCCTCGGGGGTGTGGCGGCCCAGCGCGGCGCGGCTCATGTGCAGGTGCGCCACGAGCTCGGCGGGCAGGCCGCGGCCGAGCAGCAGCGCGCCGGAGAGCACGACCACGCCCTGCTCGCCGAGCTCGACGTACTCGTCCCGGAAGGCGCGGTCGCGCTCGGCGTCCCACAGCCGTGGGAGCACGGGCCCGTCGGCGAGCACCTCGCGGTGCAGCGCGCCGACGTCCAGCCAGCCGTCCAGGAACATGTCCTCGTCGTGGTGGCCGTACTCCAGCCGCAGCGACGCCGGGCGCAGGAAGTCCGCGGCCCGCACCGCCAGCGCCGACCGGCCGCGCAGCCGCAGCTCCTCGGCCACGGCCGCAGCCAGCCCGTCGGGATCCGCGGGGGGCGGGCCGTCCAGCAGGAACCGGACCCGTCCGGACAGCTTGTCGACCCGGGCGGCCAGCTCGTGGGCGAGGGCCTCCCGGGTGACGGGGCGGAAGCTCACTGCCGGTAGTTCTCCACGGTCGACGCGTCGCGGGTGGCGGCCTCGTCAGGGTCCTGGCCCGCGGCGCGGCGGGCGTCCCGCTGGCGCAGCAGGTCCCAGCAGCGGTCCAGGTCGACGTTGATCCGGTCCAACGCGGCCTTCTCCTCGTCCGAGAGGGCCTTGCCGACGTGCGCGCGCTCCAGTCGGTGCTCCTCCTCGACGAGCTCCGTGATCCGGTGCCGGAGCTCCTCGTCCGCCATGTGGTCCTCCTTGCTCGCCGGGGCTGTCGGCCCTGAGACTAATCATGTGGAGCAGAGCGGCTCACTGGTTCGGGCACTGCAGGTGCTCGAGGCCGTCTCCGTGCTCGGAGACGGGGTCACCGCCAAGGCGGTCGCGCGCAGGCTCGGCTGCCCCCTGCCCACCGTCTACCGGACCCTCGGCACCCTCGTCGAGCAGGGCTATCTCGTGCGGCTGCACGCGGTACGGGGGTACGGGCTGGGGTACAAGGTCGCGGAGCTGCACCGCGGACTCGTCGCACAGGTGCGGCCGAGCGCGGCCGTGCGGGGGCTGCTGCACGAGGTGCACTCCGCCGCGGGCGCGGCGGCCTACCTGGCCGTGCTGCGGGACGAGGTCGTGGTCGTCGCGCACGTGGACCTCTGCGCCGACCATCCCGGCCGGCTCGGGCTGCGCGTCGGCGAACCCGCACCGCCGCACGCGACGGCGCTGGGCCGGGCCCTGCTCGCAGGCATGGACCCGGCGGCGCTCACCGGGATCGTGGGGCGGGGCGGGCTGCCCGCGTTCACCCCGCGGACGGTCGCGCACCGGTCCGGGCTGGACCGGGAGCTGCACCGGGTGCGCAGCTCCGGGGCGGCGATCGCCGTCGAGGAGCTGCACACCGGGGTGGCGGAGATCGCCGTCGGCCGCGGGTCGGCGGCGGTGGGTGTGGCCGTGCGCCGGGCGGACTTCACCGCCCGGCGGACCGAGCTGGAGCGGGCCGTCCGCGAGGGGGCGGACCGGATCGCGGAGGAGCTCAGCGCGTGAGCTCGGCCAGGGCGTCGAGCTCGGCGAGGGACTCGGCGGGATCGTCGGTGTCGACGAGGGCGAACAGAAGCCGGTCGGCGCCCGCATCGGCGTAGGCGGCCACGGCCATCGGGGAGGCGCCGTAGACCGTCACCGGCAGCCTGCCGCGGCCCGCGTCGGCGGCCTTGCGCTGCAGCTCGTCCACCCGGGTGGCGAAGGTGTCCAGCTCGGTGCGGCTGATCCGCAGCGGGATCCAGCCGTCGCCGTGGGCGACCACCCGGTCCAGCACGCGGGGCCCGCCCCCGCCGATCAGCACCGGCGGCACCCGGACCGGCTTCGGCCACGACCACACGGGGGCGAAGTCCACGAACTCGCCGTGGTACTCGGCCTCGTCCTGCGTCCAGACCGCCCGGCAGGCCTCGATGCGCTCCAGCATCGCGGCGGTGCGGCGCTTCGGGTCCACCCCGTGGTGGGCCATCTCCTCGACGTTCCACCCCACCCCGACGCCCAGCTCGAACCGCCCGTTCGACAGCCGGTCGACGCTCGCGACCTCCTTGGCCAGGTTCAACGGGTGGTGTTGGTTGACCAGCGACACCCCCGTGCCCAGCGCGATCCGCTCGGTCACCGCGGCCATGGCGCCGAGCGCGACGAAGGGGTCGAAGGTGTGCGCGTACTTGGTCGGCAGCTCGGGCCCACCCGGCCACGGTGACTCGCGGCCGACCGGGATGTGGGTGTGCTCGGCGAGGAACAGCGAGCCGAACCCCCGCTCCTCGACCGCCCTGGCGAGGGTGACCGCATCGATGCCGTAGTCGGTGAGGAAGGTGCAGACGCCGAAGTCCATGCCGCGGACTCTGCCAAACGGTGGGCCGGATCGTGCCGAGGAGCCGCGATCGCACGTTTCGTGCGCACAGCGCTGCATGATCACCGGTCTCGTGCGCTCAGAGCGGTCCACACCACCGTGAGCGCACCCGACAGGTGATCATCGCCGCGCGCCACTACCGTCGCGCTATGGCGCCTCGCACCGAACCCCCCTTCCGCGCCGACCACGTCGGCTCCCTGCTCCGCCCGAAGGAGCTGCTCGCCGCCCGGGCCGCGGGCGCGCCGAACCTGCGGGAGATCGAGGACGAGGCGATCCGGGACGTCGTCCGGATGCAGGAGGAGCTGGGCCTGCGGTCCGCGACGGACGGCGAGTTCCGCCGCACCTCGTGGCACATGGACTTCATCTACGGCCTCGGCGGCATCACGAAGACGGACGAGCAGATCCGCGTCCGGATGATCAACGCCGAGGGCGAGAGCGCGTTCACCAGCGCGGGCCTGGCGATCACCGGCAAGGTGGAGCTCCGCGAGCCGATCTTCGCCGACGCCTTCGAGTTCCTCGCCTCGTGCACGACGTCCGCGACGCCGAAGCTGACGATCCCCAGCCCGAGCATGGTCCACTACCGCGGCGGCACCGCCGCGATCGACCGGAGCGTGTACCCGTCCGTCGAGGAGTTCTGGGACGACCTCTCGGCCGCCTACGCCGCGGAGGTCTCGGCGTTGTACGACGTCGGCTGCCGCTACCTCCAGCTGGACGACACCAGCCTCGCCTACCTCAACGACCCGGCCGAGCGCGCCGCGCACTCCGACGCCGACCACCTGCGCTACATCCGCCAGATCAACGCCGCCATCGCCGACCGCCCCGCCGACATGCACGTCACCACGCACATGTGCCGGGGCAACTACCGCTCCTCGTGGGCGGCGTCCGGCGGGTACGACTTCGTCGCCGAGGCCCTGTTCGGCGAGCTCGCCGTCGACGGCTTCTTCTGCGAGTTCGACGACGAGCGCTCCGGCGGCTTCGCCCCCCTGCGTTTCGTCCCGCCGGGCAAGCAGGTGGTACTCGGGCTGGTCACCACCAAGAACGGCCGCCTGGAGGACCCGGACACCCTCAAGCGCCGGATCGACGAGGCCGCGCAGTACGTCCCGCTGGACCAGCTCTGCCTCTCCCCGCAGTGCGGCTTCTCCTCCACCGTGGAGGGCAACGCGCTGACCGTGGAGGAGGAGCGGGCCAAACTGCGGCTCATCGTCCAGGTCGCCGAGGACGTCTGGGGCTGAGCGGGGTCTGTCGATCGGTCGCCGGGCACCGGATACTCGTCGCATGGCCTTCGACGAGGGGCTCGCCGCGCGCATCCGGGAGCTGGTGCCGGATGCGGCCGAGAAGCGGATGTTCGGCGGCCTGGCGTTCCTGGTCGGCGGGCACATGGCGCTCGCGGCCTCCGGCCGGGGCGGGCTGATGGTCCGGGTCGACCCCGCGCGGGCGCCGGAACTGCTGGAGCGGGCCGGCGTGGAACGCATGGTGATGGGGGGCCGCGAGATGGACGGCTGGCTCCGCGTCCTCGGCTCACCCGAGGTCGACGACGTGCCCGATCTGTCCGACTGGGTCGCCGAGGGCGTCGGGTTCGTGCGCACCCTCCCGTCGAAATGAGCTCCCCGGAGGGCTGGGGCGAGCCGCTGTACGACCGCGTCCTGCGGGGTGTCCCGGAGGGCTCCACGGTGCTCGACGTCGGATGCGGACCCGGGGTGTTCGCCGCGTTCGCGCTGGCCAGGGGCCTGCGGGTGACGGGTCTGGACGCCGACCGCTCCGCACTCGCGCGGGCCGAGAAGACCGCGCCCGCCGCCCGGTTCGTGGTCGGCGACGCCCACCAGCTGGCCGGTGAGTACGACGTCGTCGCGCTGGTGCAGGTGCTCGCACACGTGACGAACCCGGTGAAGGTCCTGCGGGAGGCCGGTCGCGTCGGCGGCGTGGTCCGCGCGACGGTCTGGGGCCGCGAGGAGGAGTCGGACGTCCGGCTCTTCGGCGAGGCGCTCGAACCGTTCCTGCCGCCCCGGGCACAGCGCCGCACCCCCGCGGGCCCGCCCCCGCTGACCGATCCCGAGCGGTTCCGGAAGGTCGCGGGACTGGCGGGCCTGCAGGTCGTCGCATTGGACGAGGTCACGAGCCCCTTCGACTACCCGGACGAGGACTCCCTGGTCGGGCCGCTGCTCCAGTCGGACATCGGCCGGTACGCGGCGAACCGGGTCGGGCCGTCGGCGGTGCGGGAGGCGGTCCTGCAGACCTTCGCCCCCCGACGGCACGGCGAGGGCTTCCACCTGCAGAACCTCTTCCGCGTCCTCGACGCCCGCCCGACCGCCTGACGCCGCACCCGCCCCTGGCGGTGATCATCACGCCTTCGTGCAGGTCCTCCTCGTGGTCGCGGTGGGGTGTGACGGGGCGGGCAGGGGCGTTGACGAGGCGTCGGTCGCTCCGTAGCTTGAGTTCGTGAAGAAAACCCAGGGGGTCACGATCGCTGCGGTCGCGCTCGCCCCCTTCGTGGTGTTCGCCGCCTTCCCCCTGCCGATCGTCGCGCTGCCGGCGATCGGGGAGGACCTGGGCGTCGGGATCGCGGAGCTGAACCTGCTGGTCAGCGGCTATGCCCTGGGGATCGGGGCGTTGCTGCTCACCGGGGGCGCTCTCGCCGACCGCTACGGCGCCGGGCGGGTGTGGATCGGTGCGATGGCCGCGTTCGCCCTCCTGTCGGCGGCCTGCGCGGTCGCGACGAGCGTGCCGCTCCTGGTCGGCGCGCGGATCGCCGCGGGGGCGGCGGGGGCGGCGCTGTTGGCGTCGTCGTTGAGCCTGGTGGTCCAGGCGGTCGAGCCGCAGCGTCGGGCTCGGGCGATGGCCCTCTGGGGCGCCGCGATCGGCGCGGGGCTGTCGACCGGGCCGGTCGGCGCCGGGATCGCCCTGGAGTTCGGTCGCTGGCGGCCCGCGCTCGCGGTCCTGGCCGCGGTCGCCGCCGTGGCCGCACTGCTCGGAGTGATCGCACTGCCCGCGCGCCGCGGCGCGGCGATGGGCCGGTTCGACCTGGTCGGGACGCTGCTGCTCAGCGTCGGGCTCGGCGGGCTCATCCTCGGGATCAGCTGGGTCGGAGGCGGTCTCGCGCCGCGGGTGTGGATCGCCTTCGGGATCGCGGTGCTGCTCCTGCCGACCTTCGTGCTGCAGCAGCGCCGACGCCCGGTCCCGCTGTTCGACGTCGCGTTGCTGCGGATCCCGAGCTACGCGGGCGGTCTGGTCGCGGGCCTGGCCCTGGCGTTGTCGCTGCTGTCGATGCTGGTGCTGCTCGGCCCGTTCCTGCAGATCGTGTTCGGCCTCAGCCCGCTGCAGGCGGGGCTCTGGTTCCTGCCCGCGACCCTGCTGTCCACGCTCGTCGCGCTGTTCGGCGCCCGGATCGGCGCGCGGTTCTCGCTGCGGGCCCGGCTCGCGTCGGGGCTCGGGTTGTCGGCGGTCGGTCTGGCCGCGCTCGCGTTCGTCCGGCCGGACTGGACCTTCGCCCTGCTGTTGCCCGGCTTCCTGGCCTGCGGGTTGGGCATGGGGCTGGCCAACCCGGCGCTCGGCGCCGCGGCGGTCGTCGGGGTGCCGCCCGAGCGCAGCGGGGTGGCGGCGGGCGCGGCGAACACCGCCCGCCAGCTCGGCAACGCGCTCGGCATCGCGGTGCTCGGCGCGATCATCCACGCCGGTGCGCTGGTCTCGGCGCGAGGCAAGCTCCCGGTCGCGGCGGACCTGCTCGCCGCGGGCGACCTGCGCGGAGCCGCGGCGGTGACCGCGCCCGATGTGGTGCAGGCGGCCTACGCGGTGTCGCAGACCGCGGGCGTGCGGCTGGCCCTGGAGGTCTCGGCGGTGGTCGCGCTGGTCGGCGCGGTGGCCGCGGCCTTCCTGCTGCGCCCCCGCCCGGTCGCCCCGGCGGTGGAGCCCGCCGTGGCGCTCACCCGTCCGTGATCCACCCCTCGGGAGCGGAGCGGTCGTTCCTCGACCCCGTCGCTCCCGAAGTGTGGATCATCGACGGTGCCACGCGCGTCCGTCCGTGATCCGAGCCGACTCGTCCCGCCGCCCGGCGACGCACACGAACAGCACCCCCGCCGACGACGGGGGTGCTGTCCGCGCAGGTCAGACTCGGGCCCTGGCCTCCTCGGAGTACCGGACCTTCAGCAGGCTCTTGCAGTACTCGCCGTTGGTCTCGATCCCCACCCGCTGCAGCCTCGCCCGACGCAGGTGCAGCGGCACCTGCGCGGCCGTGACCCGTGAGCCGTCGCCGTGGATGAGCAGCGGCGCCTCGTCGGTGTAGGGCAGGCCGATCGCGGCGCGCCGGTCGCGGAGCCTGCGGAGCTCCATCGAGTCCGGCACCTCGGCCAGGGTCAGGTCCGCCAGGTCGTCCGGGCCGAGGCCCTCCTCGACGAAGGGCCGGGCGAGCCGGTCCTGCCCTGCCAACGCCGCCTTCGACAGGAAGGTGCGGCGCAGGTCGTCGAGCTCGGCGGTGGCCTCACCCGCGAACGACCCCACGAACCCGGAGTGGGCCGCGACGCCGCCGTTGATCTCGTCCGACGCGTGGTGGTCGGCGAGCGTGACCAGCGCGCGCGTGACGCCGGGGACCGCGGAGACCGCGTCGTAGGCGTCGGCCACCATGAGGAACGAGAAGTTGGGTGCGCAGAAGAAGGTCGGCAGGCGCAGACCCACGGAGACCTCCCCCGAGGGGGAGACGGTGCACGACTCGACGAAGTCGAGGTCCGTGATGGGCTCGTCCAGCTCCGGGTCGAGCACCGTCCCCAGCGCCCGCCAGACCTCGGCGGGCAGGTCACTCATGCCTGGGCACCCGCCCGGTCCTCGACGAGCTCCTCACCCGGCGCGGAGGCCTCGTCCGCGGCGGTCGGCAGCTGCAGCTCGGACGGCACCGGGATGTCGTAGAGCTTGGCCGCGTTGAGCCCGAGGATCTTCTTCTTGGACGCGGTGGTGAGGCGCGGGTAGTCGGCGAACTGGTCGTCGTCCGGCATCTGCCAGTCGACCAGGCCCTCGACCTGCCACTTCGGCACCCAGATGTTGTAGTCGCCGCCGAAGAGCATCTTGTCCTCGCCGACCCAGAACAACAGCTCGCCCATCACCTTGGCGAAGAACTTCGGGCGGGCGTGCATCAGGCCACCGACCACGACGGACAGCCCGGCGTAGACGTTCGGCTCCTGGACCGCCATGAAGCAGAAGTCCTCGATGCGCGGCAGGCCCACGTGCTCGACGATGAAGTTCAGGCCCTGGAAGTCCGTGGCGGCGTGGTCGACGTCCGCGACGTCGAACGCGTCCTTGTCCAGCGGCCAGATGGTCGGGCCCTTGTGGACGTGGATGTTCTTGATGCCCAGCTCCTGCGCCGCGGCGAGGAACTCGTAGCACTCCGGGTCGGTCAGCTTGTAGCCGCGCGAGGCGCCGTTCCACTCCGCGGTGTAGAGCTTCACGCCCTTGTGCTTGTACTTCTTGACGTCCGCCTCGAGCTGCTTGAGGCCCGCGTCGCCCTCACGCGGGTCGAAGCGGCCGTTGACGATCAGCCTGTCGCCCCACTTCTCCAGCAGGGCCGCGTTCTGGTCGACGGTGTTGAAGCCGTCCTTGTACCACTCCTTCAGATACGTCGACTGGAAGATCGCGTAGTCGACGTGGCCCTCGACGAACATGTCGCGCTCGAAGTCCTCGGGCGAGGGCTTGAGGTAGTGGTCCCAGTCCCAGTGGGTCTCGGGCGGACCGAGCTGGTGGTAGCCGTAGAAGCAGTCGATCCAGCCCTTGGCGAACTGCTCCTTGCCCTCGACCCAGTTCTCCTTGGACGCGTCCCAGAAGTGACTGTGGCTGTCGACCACGAAGTACTTCTCGCCGTCTTTCTCGTACATGTGGTGGGGTCCTTCCGTCAGTTCTTACGGGACCAAGATCGCCCGACCCCGGACCCGGCCGGCGTCGAGATCGTGAAGGGCGTCCAGTGCCGCTTCCAGCGGGTACTGCTTGGTGTGCAACGTGACCTTCCCGGCCTGGGCCAGGACCATGAGCTCGGTGAGGTCGGCGTAGGTGCCGACGATGTTGCCGATCACGTTCTTCTCGCCGCCGACGAAGTCGAGCGTCGGAGCCTTGAACTCGCCGCCGTAGCCGAGGATGTACTGGGACCCGGCGGGGGCGGTCATCTGCCAGGCGTCGAGTTCGGCGCCCTGCTCGGCCACGAAGTCGAAGACGACGTCGCCGCCGCGTCCGTTCGTGAGGTCCTTGACGGCCTCGATGTGGGTGCCGTCGGCCAGGACCGTCTCGTCCGCGCCGATCTGCTTGGCCAGGGCCAGCGCGTCGGGGTTGCGGTCGACCACGACGATGCGCGTGCCGGTGATCGCCGCGAGCGCCTGGACCGCGATGTGGCCGAGGCCGCCCACGCCCTGCACGACGGCGGTCGTGCCCGGGAACAGGTCCGGGACCGCCTTGCGCACCGCGTGGTAGGCCGTGATGCCCGCGTCGGCCAGCGCGGCGACGTCCGCGGGGTTGGTGCTCGGGTCGAGCTTGATGCAGGCTCGCGCCGTGGTGCGCAGGTACTCGGCCATCCCGCCGTCGTTGTTGCTCAGGCCGGGGAAGAACGCGTTCTCGCACTGCATGTCCCGGCCGCGTCGGCAGGCCAGGCAGAGTCCGCAGCTCGGCTGCGGATGCAGGATGACGGTGTCACCCACGGCGACGTTCGTGACGCCGTCGCCGATCGCCTCGACCCAGCCCGCGTTCTCGTGGCCGATCACGTACGGCAGGGACGGGTTCTGGGCCTCGGCCCAGTCACCGTTGATGATGTGCAGGTCGGTGCGGCAGACGCCCGCCCCGCCGATCTTGATGATGACGTCCAGCGGGCCCTGCAGGGTCGGCTCGGGGATGTCGTCGATCGTGGGATCGGAGTGGTACTCGTGCACCCGGACGGCCTTCACGCCGTCACCTCCTCGCGAGTCGATGTGGTCCCGATCACCGTCAACCCGGGTGCGCGGTGTCACAAGGTGATGGATTCCGCTCCCTGGTAAAACGGACTAATCGGGCGCACCAAGATCGACAAGGCTCGGTGAAGGAGATCTTCGTTGTGCGCAGATATGTGCTCTGAGCTGCGACGACGCTGCATGGGACGGTCGCCGCTGATCGAGTCGGCGACCTGTCTCATCCTGCGACAACCCGTCCGTCGGGAGGGGGTGTTCCACGTGGAACGCACGCCGCGCGCGGGCTGCGGGGCGGGTCTAGCGTCGCGCCCATGCGAACCGTCATCGCCGGGGGACACGGCAAGATCGCGCTCAGGCTGGCCACGCTGCTGGCGAACCAGGGCCACGAGGTGGTCGGGGTGGTGCGCAACCCGGACCACGTCGCGGACGTCGAACAGACCGGGGCGAAGGCCGTGGTCCTGGATCTGGAGAAGTCCGCCGCAGCCGATCTGGCGCCCGCGCTGAAGGACGCCGACGCCGTCGTCTTCGCGGCGGGCGCGGGCCCGGGGAGTACGGCAGAGCGCAAGTACACGGTGGACCGGGCCGCCGCCGTCCTGCTGGCCGATGCGGCCGCGCTTGCCGGGGTGCGGCGCTACCTGCTCGTCTCGGCGACCGGCGTCGACGCCGAGCCGGACGCGAGCCGCGGCGAGATCTGGGTCGCCTACGTGGCGGCGAAGAAGGCCGCGGAGGACGCGCTGCGCGGTCGGGCCGATCTCGACCTGACGATCCTGCGGCCCGGCACCCTGACCGACGACCCGGGCGTCGGCAAGGTCGCGCTGTCCACCTCGGCGATCCCGCGGGTGGACGTCACGCGGGACGACACGGCGGCCGTGCTCGCCGCGCTGCTGGAGGCGCCGGGGACGGCGGGCCTCACCCTCGAGCTGATGGGTGGGGACGACGACATCGTCGGCGCCGTCGCGTCCGTGCGAGGAGGGGGCACGCGATGATGTCCGCGAGCGTGGAGAGGAGGACCCGTTGAGTGACTACGACGTCGTCGTGATCGGTGCGGGGCCGGTGGGGGAGAACGCCGCGGACTACGCCCACCGGGCCGGCCTGTCGGTCGCGCTCGTGGAGGCGGAGCGGGTCGGCGGTGAGTGCTCCTACTGGGCGTGCATCCCGTCGAAGGCCCTGCTGCGGACGCCGAAGGCGGTGGCCGAGGCGCGCAGGCTGCCCGGCGTGACCGCCGAGTTCGACCCGAAGGAGGTCTTCGCCCGGCGGGACTACTTCACCTCCCGCGGGGACGACTCGTCGCAGGCCGAGTGGGTCTCCTCCACCGGGATCACCCTGGTCAGGGGCTGGGGGCGGCTGATCGGGGAGCGGACGGTCCAGGTCGGCGACGAGGTTCTGCGGGCCCGGCACGCGGTCGTCCTGGCGACCGGGAGCGTGCCGGTGCGGCCGCCGATACCCGGTGTGGACCAGGTCCGGACGTGGGGCTCGCGCGAGGCGACCTCCGCCGAGGCGGCACCGCCGCGGCTGGGCGTGCTCGGCGGCGGGGTCGTCGGGTGCGAGATGGCGCAGGCCTACGCGCGGCTCGGGTCGCAGGTGACGATGCTGGTCCGCGCCACCCTGCTGCCGTCGGTCGAGCCGGTCGGCGGGGAGCGGGTCGCCGAGGCGCTGCGCGCGGAGGGGGTGGACGTCCGGCTCGGGACCGGGCTGGACGCCGTCGCGCCCGCCGGGGACGCCATCGCCCTGACCGTCGGGGACGAGACGATCGAGGTCGACGAGTTGCTCCTCGCCACCGGGCGGAAGCCGAACAGCGCCGACATCGGCCTGGACACGGTCGGGCTCTCCCCGGGCTCGGCGGTCGAGATCGACGACAGCGGTCTGGCGCTCGGCGACTGGCTGTACGCGGTCGGGGACGTGACGGGCCGCGCACCGCTCACCCACATGGGCAAGTACCAGGCGCGGATCGCCGGTGCGGCCATCGCGGCCCGGGTCGCGGGGCACCCGGTGGACAGCTCGCCGTGGGGCGAGCACGCCGCGACCGCGGACCACGTCGCGGTGCCGCAGGTCGTGTTCACCGATCCCGAGGTCGCGCACGTCGGCCGGACCGCGGCCCAGGCGCGCGAGGCCGGGCTGTCGGTGCGCGAGGTGTCGCTGGACATCGCCGTCGCCGGGTCCTCGCTGCAGGCCGACGGCTACAGCGGCAAGGCGGTCATGGTCGTCGACACCGCGCGGGAGGTGCTGGTCGGGGTCACCTTCGTGGGGCAGGACGTGGCGGAGCTGCTGCACTCGGCCACGGTGGCGGTGGTGGGCGAGGTGCCGCTCGCGCGCCTCTGGCACGCGGTCCCGTCCTTCCCGACGATCAGTGAGGTGTGGCTGCGACTCCTGGAGGCCTACCGCTCCTGAGCCGCGCCGGTGTGGTGATCGTCTGCGAGTGGGACGGATCCGGTTCGCCGTCCAGCGACGGTCGCGTGGCCGGCCGGGCGTAGCGTCGGCGGGCGTGATCGCGATCGAGGACCTGCGCGCGGACTGCTCGCGGTGCACCGGGCTGTGCTGTGTGGCCCCCGCGTTCGCGAAGTCGTCGGACTTCGCCTTCACCAAGTCGGCGGGCACGCCCTGCCGCCACCTCGCCGCGGACGCCCGCTGCACGGTCCACGCCGACCTGCGGGAGCGCGGGATGGTCGGCTGCACGGTCTTCGACTGCCTCGGCGCGGGCCAGGCGCTGTCTGCGCGGATCGACTGGCGTGAGGGGGACGCCGACCTGGCTTTCGAGGCGTTCGCCCAGCTCAGGGGCCTGCATGAGCTCTTGAACCTGGCGGTGGAGGCGCAGGGGCTGATCGCCCGCGTCGCGGCGGGCGGGGCAGAGGGGGGTTCGGGGGTGCGGTCCGGCTCCGCCGACGATCTGCTCGCGCGGCTCGGCGCGGTGATCGCGACACTCGAGGAGGTGGCGGGTGGGGAGCCCGCGCAGCTGCGCGCAGTCGACGTCGACGCCCATCGCGCCTCGGTGAATCCGCTGCTCGTGGAGGCCAGTGGGCTCGTCCGCGGCGACGGGCCGGATCGGCGGGGCGCGCACCTGGTCGGGGCGTCGCTGCGGCGGACGGATCTGCGCCGGGCGTCCCTGCGTGGGGCGCTGCTGATCGGAGCCGACCTGCGCGGCGCGGACCTGCGGGGCGCCGACCTCACCGGGGCCGACCTGCGCGGGGCCCGGCTGGAGGGCGCGGACCTCCGCGAGGTGATCTTCCTGGTCCCGGCGCAGCTCACCGCGGCCCGCGGGGACACCACGACCCGGCTCCCCGAGGGGACCGCGGCTCCCGCCCACTGGCTCTTCCCTCCCGCGGGGGACGGTCGTCGGCCGCGGCGCCGCCGTCGGCCCTGAGCTCCGGTGTCGGCTTGATCCACTCGTCGGGAGTGGGGCGGTCGGGATTCGACCGTGTGGCTCCCCGTTCGTGGATCATGTGTGTCAGGCGGCCGACCGTGCAGCTTCCCGGTCGGGGATCAGGGGCGTCGCTCAGGGCGCGGTCTGGCTCAGCGCTGCCGCGACACCGATCGTCACGGCCATCACGGTCACCTCGATCCCCGCCCACCGCAGGACGGGGAGGGTGCCGCGCTGCAGCCGTCGCCTGGACAGGGCGCCGAGCAGGGCGAGGACGACGATCAGGCCGGTCTTGACCAGCAGCAGAGCGCCGTAGCCGGTGGTGAGGAGGTCGGTGAGGCGCGGGAGGCGCAGCGCCGCGTTGGCCAGGCCGGTGATCCCGGTGCCGACGACGCAGACCGTGGCGATCCGGGAGAACCGGGGCAACGCCTTCTCGCGCTGCCTGCGGTGCGGAGCGACGAGCACCAGCAGCACACCCAGCCCACCGACCCACAGCGCGGCCGCGCCGACGTGCAGCGCGACCGTCACCACCGCGAGCTGGTGGTCCGGCGACGAGCCGGTGTGTCCGGTGACGGCCGGGGTCAGCGCGCCGAGCAGCGCCGCCACGAGCACCACCCGGCCGGGCACGGACTCGGGCGTGCGCAGCCGCGCCACCGCACACCCCAGCACGACCAGTGCGCAGAGCGCGGTGAGCAGCAGGCCTCGTCCCGCGGCGATCCGCGTGACGAACGCGCCGAGATCCGCCGCGGTCACCGACCCGGCCGACCTCCCGACCGCCTCCGCGGTCCGCAGCACCAGCGAGACGAGCACGGTGACCAGCCAGCCGCCCGCCGCGACGACGGTGGCCCGGTCGCCCCGCCGGATGACGGCGGTGCCGGTCGCGTCCCGCGCGCTGGTCGGAACGAGGACGGTGACCAGGCCGAGCCCGACGCACGCCACGGCGGCCGCGTCCGCCAGGCCCCGGACGGCGGTCGCGGCGAGGGTGACCCCGACCGCCGCGACCAGTACCCCGGCGACGAGGGCGGCGCCGACCGCGATCAGCGGCCACACCAGCGGCGCGAGCCGCTCGGCCGTGCCGCGGGCCGCGGTCGGCGCTCCCATCAGTGCCCGGTCCCGGTCACGAGCGGCCCAGCCGCATCGCGACGGCCACACCCGCGCCGACCAGCACCACGGCACCGACGATCCACGGCCAGACGGGCATTCCGCCGGACTCCTCGGTCTGCGCCGCGGGGGCCGGGGCCGCCTCGACGGGGGGTGCCGTGGTCGGGGCGACCGGCGCTGCGGACCCGGTCGCGGGGGCCGCGGTGCCCGGCTGGGTCAGGGTGAAGCCCAGCCGGCCGGTGATCGGGTGGCCGTCGTCCGACAGCACCCGGTAGCCGATCTGGTAGACCCCGGCGGGCCCGAGCGGGTTGAGCGCCACGCTCACGGTGGTGTCCTGTGCGGTGGGCTCACCCGCCTGGTACTGCACGCCGTCCGGCCCGGTCACGGTGACGGTGTTGAAGCCCTGGCGCATGGTGTCGCTGAAGGTCAGCGTGACCGTCTGCGGCGCGGTCGCGAGGCTGGCGCCGTCCGCCGGGTCACTGCCCTCGAACTGGGCGTGGGCGAACGCGGGCGAGGCGCCGACCAGCAGCGCGACCATCGCGATCAGCGCGCCGCCGCCGAGCCGGACGAGCCTGCTCATGCGTCCACCTTCTCCTTCGCGGTCGACCGACGACTGCGCAGCAGCGCGCCGCCGCCGAGCCCGAGGCCCAGCGCGCCGAGCAGCAGCCCGGTCCCGCCGAGCCAGCGGGCGGTGGTGTCCGTGGCGCCGCCCTCCGTGGACCCGCCCGAGGTGGCGGCCGCGGCGTCGTGCCCGTGCGCGCCCCCTGCCGCGGCGGTCAGGGTGACGGTCGGCGCCGGGTGCTCCGGCTCCTCCGCCCCGGCGACGGTCGGCTGGTCCCAGGCGACGACGCGGCCGTCGTCGTAGGTCTGGACGGTGGGCAGGACCAGCTGGTCGGTGTCGGTCGGCAGCGGGCCGACGGACAGCGGGAAGTCGATGAACTGGCCGGGCCCGATCCGGGTCCCCGGCTGTGCCGTCCAGGTGACCGCGGTGACGGCCTCGGTCACCTGTGCGCCGTTCACCTCGACGGGCGCGGGCAGCGTGCCCTTGACGACCTCGGCGGTCCAGCCGGGCTGCGGCGTGGTCCGCGCGGAGGTGATCGGGTGGTCGACGGGCAGGTTGACCTGCAGCTTCACGGTCCCCGCAGTGGCGGACTCGTTCGGTACACGGAAGTTGACCACGGTGTAGCCGCCCTGCTCGGCGGTGCCGGGCTGGGCGGTCACGTGGGCGAAGGCGGGGGCGGCGCCTGCGAGCAGCAGACCGGCCGCGACGGCCGCGACGGCGGCCGATCGACGAAGGGTGAACATGGGTGTCCTCGGGTCGAGCCACCGCGGCGCGGCCGCGGTGGGGTGCGGTTCAGGGTCGGAGAGCGACCGGAACCGGAGGACCTCGACGCCGCGGGGTGCCCACCGCGGCCCGTCGCCGCACACCCGTCGCGGGCACGGCCCGCACCGGCAGCGGCATCTCGACGCGCGGCGGAGGGATCCGCCGGGGGACCACCCGCGCCAGCGCCCGACCGAGAGCGGCCAGGAGCCGGTCGACGTGCTGGAGCAGCAGTCCCGCGCACAGCGTGGCCGCGGCGTGCATCAGCAGCATCCGCGGCCCGCCGACCGAGCCGCCGTGGTCGTGGCCCAGCAGCACCAGGAGCTCGTGCAGCACGAGCTGGCCGCCGCCGAGCACTGCCAGCACGCCGAGCCGGCCACGGACCCGCTCGGCGAGCGCCGTGACCACGACCGCGAGCAGTGGGAACAGCACCACCAGCAGGGCCAGGTCCGGCAGGGTGCCGCCACCCGCGAGATGACCCAGGGCGGTGAGCAGGGTCGCCAGGCAGGCCAGGACGGCTGCGCGCAGCACGCTCCCGGGGACCGACCGGGCGTTCCGGACGACCCCGGAGGGGCGGATCCGGGACGACACAGGCACAGACGGTAGCCGGTGCCCCCGACGATCAGGTGTGGGGTCGGCTACCCAGGCCCAGGTGCTCCAGGAGGGCGTCCTCCACCCGGTCCAGCTCGCCCGCCACCGCGCGGAAGGCCGTGCGACGGCGGGGGGTCGGCATCTGCTCGGCCGCCCGCACCGCGACGGCGAGGTCGGCCAGCCGCGGCCGCGTCTCCTTCGCGAACGCGCGCCCCTCGGGGGTGCCCGCGGCCTCGACCTCGGTCAGCGCCTCACCCGCGCGGGAGATCCGGGCGTGCAGCGCGCCACCCCGTCCGGTGAACCGGCCGAGCTGGTCGGCGGGCACGCCGAGCTGCCTGGCGCGGTGGTCGTCCCAGCGGGCGCGGGCGACGCCCGCCGCGGCGATGCCGTAGGGCAGCAGCAGGGGCGCCACGGCCTTCCCGACGGCGAGGAACCGGCGGGTCTGCGCGGGCGTGAGGTCCTTCGGCGCGGCGGTCCCGGCCTCCTTGGACAGCGCCTTCTGTGCCTTGCCCGCGGACTTGCGCGCCTTCTTCACGGCCCGGCGACCCGGCTTGTCCGAGGTCACGGCCTCGACGGCGGCCAGTGCGGTACCCGCGGCCCGGCTCACGCGGTCTCCTGCCTGCTCGGCGGCCCTGCGCGCCTTCGCCTCGGCCTTCCTCGCCGTCTTCGCGGTCCGAGCCGCGACCTTGCGAGCCGACCTGTCGGCCTTCCGCTCGGCCTTCGCCAGGGCCTTCGCGGGGGCCCCGGAGGTGCCCCGTCGCCGCGCCATCTGTCCCGTGCCTCCTGCGTGTCGCCGACCGTCCAGCGCAGCCTAGTGTCCGGACCCGGGACACTACTGCGCGACCGCGCCGAGCAGGCGTCGAACGCGCCGGTGCGCCCGGTCGGGACGCCCTCCGGACGGGGCGGACGGGCCTGCTCCGCCGTGGCAGGCGCGGAGTTGTCGGTGCCGGTCTCTACCCTCGGGCCTGTGACGGCGACGATCAGCGGCTCGGACGGGCGTGCGGGCCCGAATGCGCCCGTGCCCCTCCCGGCGCTGGACGCCGCGGCGACCACCCGCTGCCGCCGCCGGGTGCACCTGGACCACGACCCGACCGCGGACGAACTGCCGCGCGCGCTGCCGGACCCCGCGATCGAGCAGCGCCGGGCGGACGCGCGGGAGCACCGCGCCCACATCGCGGAGACCCTGGCCGCGGCGCAGGGCGAGGCGTGGCGGGCGGTGCCCGCGGAGGGCACGGCGCGGGAGCGGGCGCGGCTGACCGGTGAGCTGGTGGCCGCGGGCGTGGCCGTGATCGGCGGCGCGGTCCTGCCGCTGGACCCGGCCGGCCGTCGCGGTGCCGCGGAACTGCTGGTCCGGGGGCCCGGCGGGTACCTGCCCGTGATCGTGGTGCGGCACCGCATCACCGATCCGGGCAGCGGTGCGCTCACCGTGCCGTTGGGCACCCCGTTCCCCGAGCTCGCCCGGCCGGACGAGGAGCGCAAGGTCCGCTCCCAGCCGCGGGACCTGCTGCGGCTGGCCCACCTGCTGCGGATGGCGCAGGCCGCGGGCTGGGCGCCCCGGGACGCGGCGCTCGGCGGGGTCGTCGGGCTGGATGCGGACGTGGTGGTGTGGCACGACCTGCGCGCGGAGCACTGGCCTGGGGAGCGCAGCACCCTCGCGGAGTACGACGAGCGGTTCGCCGACCGGATCGCGGTCGCGCGGGCCGCGGCCACCGGCGCCGAGCCGCTGGCGCAGCCGTCCCGGATCCTGGAGTGCAGGCGGTGCCCGTGGTGGCCGACCTGCGAGGCCGCGCTGGCTGCGCGACGGGACGTGAGCCTCGTCGTGAGGGGAGACACCGCGGCCGCCCTGCGGGAGATCGGCGTCGACACGGTGGACGCACTGGCCGCGCTCGATCCGGCCCACGAACCGATCCCCATGCCGGGGATGCCCTTCGCGGACGCGGTGGCGCTGGCCCGCGGCTGGCGGCGGGGCCTGGCGGTGGCGCGGCGGGTGCCCTCGGTGCCCGTCGTCCGGGCGGACGTCGAGGTGGACGTCGACATGGAGAGCTTCGGTGAGTCCGGGGCGTACCTGTGGGGGGCCCAGCTGAGCTACCCGGGCGGCGCGCGGCCGGGGGACCAGCCGGAGGGCTATCGCGCGTTCGCGACCTGGGAGCCGGTGCCCACCGAGGACGAGGGCAGGTCCTTCGGCGAGTTCTGGACGTGGCTGTCCGGGATCCGGGCCGCCGCCGCGGAGTCCGGCCGCAGCTTCGCCGCCTACTGCTACAACGAGCAGGCCGAGAACCGGTGGCTGCTGTCGTCGGCGGTGCGCTTCGCCGGGATGCCGGGCGTGCCGCCGATCTCGGAGGTGCGGGAGTTCATCGCGGCGGACTCCTGGGTGGACCTGTTCGCCGTGGTCAACGAGTGGTTCCTGTGCGCCCAGGGCAAGGGGCTCAAGAAGATCGCGCCCGTCGCGGGGTTCACCTGGCGGGACCCGGAGGCAGGCGGCGAGAACTCGATGCGCTGGTACCGGGACGCGGTGGGTATGGACGGTGCCCCGCCGGACACCGCTCAGCGCGAGCGCCTGCTCGGCTACAACACGGACGATGTGCTGGCCACGAAGGCGTTGCGGGAGTGGATGACCGGCCCCGCGATCCTCGAGGTCCCCCTGGCGGCCGAGCTGTGAGGCTCGGCTGGGCGGTGGTGCCCGCGCCGGGACCGGTGGGCGCGCTCACGCTCGGGAGTACCGAGGTCGGGCTGTGCCTGGTCGCGTTCGGTGCGCATCCGGAGCGCGCCGAGCAGGCCGCCGACCGGCTCGGGTTGGAGCCGGTCGAGGAGCCGGGCCCGGCCGTCGAGCAGGTCGCGGAGTACCTCGCCGGGGCGCGGCGGGTCTTCGACCTGCCGCTGGACTGGCGGCTCACCCACGGCACCCAGCGGACCGTGCTGCAGACACTGTTCCGCGAGGTGCGCTTCGGGGCCACCACGACCTACGCCGAGCTCGCCGCCGCGAGCGGGGCCTACGAGGGCCACGGCTTCACGGCGGCGCGCGGGGTCGGCTCGATCATGGGCTCCAACCCGATCCCGGTCGTGGTGCCCTGCCACCGGGTCATGGCCGCCGACGGCCTCGGCGGGTTCGGCGGCGGCCGCGCCATGAAGGAGTGGCTGCTCGCCCACGAGGGCGTGCTCGCCCCCACTCTGTTCTAGGACTTCAGGGCCTGGTCCTAGGACTTCACGGCCTGGATGTCGATGTCGATCCGCAGGGTGCGGCCGACCGCCAGGATCCCCGCCAGGACGCTCTGGTTCCAGCTGATCGCGAAGTCGTCCCGGCTGATCTCGGTGGTGGCCGAGAACGCCGCCCGGGTGCCGCCCCAGAGGTCCGGGCCGGTGCCGCGGTACTGCACGTCCAGCGCGACCGGGGCGCTCACACCCTTGAGCGTGAGCACGCCGTCGACCCGCCAGTTCCGCCCGGAGAGGCGGGTCAGCCCGTCCGACTTGAAGGTGATGTCCGGGTAGGAGTCGACGTCGAGGAAGTCCGGGGAGCGCAGGTGCGCGTCCCGGTCGGTGTCGTCCGAGTCCACGGCCGTCGGGTCGATGACGACCTCGACCGAGCTGTTCTCCAGCGGGTCCGCCACCTGGACGTGCCCGGAGAAGCTGCGCAGCCGCCCGTGGATCCGGCTCATCCCCAGGTGCAGGGCGGTGGCCTGGATCGACGAGTGGTGCGGGTCGATCGTCCACGTGCCGGGGGCGGGGAGCACGTCCCCGCCGACCCGGGCCAGCTCCAGCACGCCGAGCGTGGCCCGGGAGCCCGCGACCTGCACCGTCCGCGCCGCGGGCTCGTGCCCGGCGGCCGCGGCGATCACGGTGTGCGGCCCGTCGGACAGCCCCTCGAGGACGAACCCGCCGTCCTCGCGGCTGGTGGCCCGGCCGCGCTGCACCCCGGTCGCGTCGACCGCGGTGAGGGTGCCGCCGGTGACCGGCCAGCCGTCGGGGGTCATCAACCTGCCGGTGACGTCGGTCATCGCAGCTCCT
This sequence comes from Pseudonocardia xishanensis, assembly GCF_039541715.1. Taxonomy (NCBI): domain Bacteria; kingdom Bacillati; phylum Actinomycetota; class Actinomycetes; order Pseudonocardiales; family Pseudonocardiaceae; genus Pseudonocardia; species Pseudonocardia xishanensis. The sequence goes on along the minus strand of NZ_BAABGT010000029.1, from coordinate 181,915 downwards.
CCACCGCGGACGGGGCCGGGAACGCGACGTCGGCGGTGGTCACCCCGCCCGCCCCGACCTGGACGACGGTGGCGACGGGCGCGTACCCGCTCGCCGTCAGCGTGTAGGTGCCGCCGGGCAGGTCCTCGAACACGAACGACCCGTCCGGCCCGGTCACGGCGGTGGCGACGACCGCGCCCTCGCCGTCGATCAGGGTGGCCAGGGCCTCGCCGATCCCGTGCCCGTCGCTGGCCGCGACCACGGTCCCGGTGAGCCGGGCCCGCTGCGGGAGCTGGACGTCGTGGTCGGTGGTGCTCCCGCTCCGCAGCTCGACGGCCGCGGCGACCGGCGCGAACGACGGCCCCGTCGCGGTCAGCGTGTACCGGCCCTCCGGTACGCCCTCGAGCCGGTAGCGGCCGGTCTCGTCCGGACGACCGGTGGCGGCGACGTCCCCGCGGGCGTCGATCAGGGTGAGCGCGGCGTCCGCGACCGGGCCGCCGTCCCCGCCGTAGACGGTGCCGCGCAGCGAGCAGGTGCCTGCGAGCGGGACGTCGTGGCGCACCGGCCGGTCCGCCACCGCGACCATCGCGGCGTAGGGCTGGTAGGCCCCGCTGGTGGCGACGATCAGGTAGGTCCCGCCGTGGGCGAGCGGGATGCGGAACCCGCCGTCGGGGCCGGTCACCGTCCGGCCCTCCTGGCGGCCCGCGGGGTCGGTCAGGGTGACGACGGCCTCGGCCAGCCCGGAGCCGTCCGCGCGGTGCACGATGCCGTTCACCTCGGGCCCGCTGCCGCCGTCGAGCGAGGGCTGGGCCACCGCGGCGGGCAGCCCGCCGCCGAGGGCGTGTCTGCCGCGGCCGTTGGCCGTGCCGCTCCCGTCGGCGGAGCCGTTCCCGTTGACCGAACCGTTGTGGCTCACCGGCGCGGGTGTCGCGAACGGGTCGACGGGCTCGGGTCGGGGCAGCGGCGACGGGGCGGGGCTCTCCTGCGCCGCCACTGTCGACTGCGTGGTCTGGGCGGCTTCGGCGGACTCGGCGGCGGGCATCGCGGCCGCCTCCTCCGCGAGCCGGGCCTGGGCGCCGGACATGGTGCGCAACGGCAGCTCCTTGACGAACAACACGAGGACGAACGCCCCGAACGTCACGAAGGACGCGATCAGGAAGGTGAGCGTCATCGAGTCGGTGAACCCGACCAGGAACGGCCGGGCGAGACCGGGGTCGATCTGCTGCAGGAAGGCGGAGTCGTTGAGCACACCCGACGCGGTCGAGAGGTCGCCGGACTGCGCGCCCTGCAGGATCTGGGTGTTGGCGGGGTCCGCGATCACGGACGGGTTGGCGGCGGCGGCCCGGAAGACCTGGCCCGCGTCCCCCTGGAACGCAGCGGTGATCTTGTCGCCCACCGTGGAGAACAGGATGGACAGGAAGATGGCGGTGCCGAGCGTGCCGCCCATCTGACGGAAGAACGTGGACGAGGCGGTGGCCACGCCCATGTCCCGCGCGGGCACGGCGTTCTGCACGGCCAGCACCAGGGTCTGCATGCAGCAGCCCAGGCCGAGCCCGAACATCGCCATGAGCAGGTCGAGCTCCCACAGCGGGATGTCCCAGGTGACCAGGAAGTGCATGAGCAGCAGCGCGCCGGTCAGCAGGGCGGTGCCGATCACCGGGAAGATCTTGTAGCGGCCGGTGCGCGAGGTGACCTGACCGGAGACGATCGACGCCACCATGATCCCGCCGACCAGCGGCAGCATGAGGAAGCCGGACTCGGTGGGCGAGGCGCCGTGGACGATCTGCAGGAACTGGGGCAGCAGCGCGATGCCGCCGAACATCCCCATCCCGAGGATGATCCCGGCGACGCTGGTCAGGCTGAACACTCCGTTGCGGAACAGCCGCAACGGGATCAGGGCGTCGTCGCCGATGCCGCGCTCGCAGAGCAGGAACAGCACCAGGCCGATCGCGCCGACGATGTAGCAACCCAGCGCCCGGTCCGAGCCCCAGCCCCACTCGCGGCCCTGCTCCGCCACGATCAGCAGTGGGACCAGGAAGATCGCCAGGGTGAGCGCGCCGGGCCAGTCGATCTTGTGGGGCCGCTTGACGTGCGGGACGTTGAGCACCTTGGCCACCACGGCCAGCGCGACCAGCCCGATCGGCACGTTGACCAGGAAGATCCAGCGCCAGCCGTCGATCCCGGCGAGGGAGTCCACTCCGGAGAGCACGCCGCCGATGACCGGCCCCAGCACGCTGGACGTGCCGAACACGGCGAGGATGTAGCCCTGGTAGCGGGCCCGCTCCCGCGGCGGGACGATGTCGCCGAGGATCGTCAGGGCCAGCGAGAACAGCCCGCCCGCGCCGAGGCCCTGCACCGCGCGGAAGCCCGCGAGCATGTACATCGACGTGGCGAACGTGCAGAGCACCGAGCCCACGATGAAGATGGAGATCGCGGTGAGGAACAACGGCTTGCGGCCGTAGATGTCCGACAGCTTGCCGTAGAGCGGCGTGGTGATCGTGCCGGTGATGAGGAAGGCCGTGGTGGCCCAGGCCTGCTGGGAGAGCCCGCCCAGGTCGTCCGCGATCGTGCGGATGGCCGTCGCGACGACGGTCTGGTCGAGCGCGGCCAGGAACATGCCGAGCGCGAGGCCGACCAGGATCGTGACGATCTGCCTGTGGCTGAGCTCACCGCCCCGGTCGACGGGGGCCTGCACGGCGGTGGTGCTGGTCATCGGGTGTCCTCGTGGTGCGATGGGTCGTGCTGTCGGTCGTGCTGGCGCTGCAGGTCGGCGACGAAGCGGTGGAACAGGTCGGCGAAGTCCTCGCGGGCCTCGGGGGTCCAGTCGCGCAGGGCCTCGGTCAGCCGGGCCGCGCGGGTGCGGCGCTCGGCGTCGAGGACCTGTTCGCCCTCCGCGGTGACCGCGACCAGGCTGGCGCGGGCGTCCTCGGGATCGGCCCGACGCTCCACGAGTCCGGCCTTGACGAGCGCGGCCACCTGCCTGCTGACGGTGGACGGGTCGCTGCACATCGCGGCTGCGAGCTCACCCGAGCGCCGCGGGCCCTCGTAGGCGAGCCGGGTGAGCACCGGGAAGCCGGCCGAGTCGTGCCCGTGCAGGGCGGGTCCCGCGCGCTTGAGCAGCCGCACCAGCAGCACGATGTCGCCGATCATGCGATCGGCGGCGTCGGTATGGCGCTGGAGCATCCTTTACCCTCTCTTTGCATGTATCACGCAAGGAGTTGTCCGCTGCAACTATGTGCCTGCTGCGGACGGCGCGCAAACCGGTTCGTCGTGATCCCCGCTACGTGCCGCGCGCGTGTGGGATGGTGGAGTCCTGCCGCGCGGGGCGGCGGGAGGGGAGATCGGCGCGCATGGTGCGCAAGACCGTCACCGCGGGCGACGGGCGGACCTGGCAGGTCACCCGGCAGATCGACTGGTCGCCCCCGGCGGTGGGGGACGAGTTCGAGCACGATGTGGACGGAGGCCGCGGGGCCGTCGTGATGGTCGTCTGTGCCCTGATCGTGTTCGGGGTGGTGATCGTCGCCTGGCCGTTGCTCTCCCAGTCCCGGCTGCACGTCCCGCTCGGATACTGGTTCCTCGCGCTGCTCATCCTGGGGTTCTTCCCGGTGCGCTGGTACCTGCGCAGGCCGTGGAAGATCGTCGCGGAGACGGACGGGCACTACAACACCGACGCGGGCCGCGAGCACTGGGTCGGGAAGGTCCGCGGGATCAGCCGGGCGCAGGAGGAGATGCGGGTCGTCCTGCTCTCGCTGCGCCAGCGCGGCACCCCCGGGCACGCCGACAGCCCCCTGCAACCGGTGAGCTAGTCGTGCCCGAGCTGCCCGAGGTGGAAGCCCTCGCCCAGCACCTGCGCGACCACGCGCTCTACCGTCCCGTCGCGCGGGTGGACGTGGCGAGCATGAGCGTGCTCAAGACCTTCGACCCACCGGTGTCCGCGCTGGTCGGGCGGGTGGTCACCGGGGCATCGCGGTTCGGCAAGTTCCTCTCGGTGGACTTCGAGGACCGGCCGGACGCCGGGCCGCTGCACCTGGTCACGCACCTCTCGCGGGCCGGGTGGCTGCGCTGGCACGAACAGGCCTCGACCGCGCCGCCCAAGCCGACCGGGCGCGGGCCGCTGGCGCTGCGGGTGCACCTGGACGCCGTGGGCGGGCCCGGCTTCGACCTGACCGAGGCGGGCACGCAGAAGCGGCTGGCGGTCTACCTCGTGCGAGACGTGCAGGAGATCCCCGGCGTCGCGCGGCTGGGGCCGGACGCACTGGACCTCGATCGCGCCTCGTTCGGGGAGCTGCTGGCGGGGCGGTCGGAGCGGATCAAGACCCTGATCGTCGACCAGAAGGTGCTCGCCGGCGTCGGCAACGCGTACTCGGACGAGATCCTGCACACCGCCCGGCTGTCGCCGTACGCCGTGTCCGGGCGGCTCACCGAGGAGAAGGTCGACGTGCTGTACGCGGCCCTGCGCTCCGTCCTCGAGGACGCCGTGGCGCGCTCCGTCGGGCAGGGTGCGGCCTCGCTCAAGGGCGAGAAGCGCTCGGGGCTGCGGGTCCACGCGCGCACCGGGCTGCCCTGCCCGGTCTGCGGCGACACCGTGCGGGAGGTGTCCTTCGCGGACAGGTCGTTCCAGTACTGTCCGACCTGCCAGACCGGCGGCAAACCCCTGGCCGACCGGCGGCTGAGCAGGCTGGTGAGGTGACGGCGGTGGCGGAGGTGCTCGCATCGCCGTTGGTCCTGGTTCTGGCGGCGGTGATCGTCGCGCTGGTGATCGTGATCGCGGTGCTGCTGGTGCGCCGCTCGCGGCGGCACACCTTCGCCAGCCCGCTGGAACGCGCCACCTTCTCCACGCTGCACACGGTCGCGCTCGCGGCCCCCGCGCTGCGGGACGGGCTGAACCCCAACTCGGCCAACTACGCGCTGCCCTACCTCCGCACGCTGCTGGACACGAGCGCGCTGACCATGACGGACGCCCGGGGCGAGGTCCTGGCCTGGGACGGCGAGGCGGACCAGCACAAGCCGGACGTCGTCGCGCTGGCCGACCAGGTGATCACCACCGGCCGCCAGCAGGTGCTCTCGCACGGCTCGATCGCGTGCCACTACCCGAACTGCGACATCCGCGGGATCGTCGCGGTGCCGCTGGAGAGCGACGGGACGATCATCGGCACCCTCGCCGCGCTGACCAACGCCACGGCGGGCCCGGTGCTGCTGCGGGCCACCGCGGAGGTCGCGCGGTACGTGTCGAGCCAGCTGGAGCTCGCGGAGCTGGACGAGTCCCGCGCCCGGCTCAACCGGGCCGAGGTCCGGGCACTGCGGGCGCAGATCTCGCCGCACTTCGTCTACAACGCGCTGACCACGATCGCGAGCTTCATCCGCACGGACCCGGTGCGCGCGCGGGACCTGCTGATCGAGTTCGCGGACTTCACCCGCTACTCGTTCCGGTCCGCGGGCGAGTACACGACGCTGTCGGACGAGCTGACCAACATCGAGCGCTACATCGCGCTGGAGAAGGCCCGCTTCGGCAACCGGCTCAACATCAAGCTGCAGATCGCCCCCGAGGTGCTCAACGTCGTGCTCCCCTTCCTGGCGCTGCAGCCGCTGGTGGAGAACGCGGTGCGGCACGGGCTGGCCAGCAAGCCCAACGGCGGCACGATCACGATCACCGCGGAGAACGCGGGCGCCGAGTGCGTGATCATCGTGGAGGACGACGGCGTGGGCATGGACCCCGCCCGTCTCACCGAGGACCTGGACGACGCCCACCTCTCCGGGGCCCACGTCGGCCTGGGCAACGTGGACGACCGCATGCGCAGCGCCTTCGGGGACGACTTCGGCCTCGTCGTCGACACGGCCGTGGGCGCGGGCATGAAGATCACCCTGCGCGTTCCCAAGTTCCGGGCGGGCATCCGCGCCTGATGCGTAATGTGGCGACATGGACGCCCTGCGTATCCCCGATCGTCTGAGCTCCCGCCTGCCCGGCCGGTTGGGTGGGGACAAGGCGGAGGAACCCGTCGTCCCGATGGTGCGGCTGCACGGGGTGATCACGCCGCAGACGGGCGGGCCGGTGCCGCGCTCGGTGATCAACTCGGTGTCCACCGAGAAGGTGCTCGAGCGCGCGTTCACCACCGAGCACGCCGTCGCGGTGGCGCTGCTGATCAACTCGCCCGGCGGCTCGCCCACCCAGTCCGCGCTCGTCGGCGAGCGGATCCGGGGGCTGGCCGAGGAGCACGATCTGCCCGTACTGGCGTTCTGCGAGGACGTGGCGGCCTCCGGCGGCTACTGGCTGGCCTGTGCCGCGGACGAGATCTACGCCCACCCGACGTCGGTGGTCGGCTCGATCGGCGTCGTCAGCTCGGGGTTCGGGCTGGAGGGCTTCATCGAGCGCTTCGGCATCGAGCGCAGGCTGCACACCGCGGGAACCTCGAAGGCGCGGCTGGACCCGTTCCTCCCGGAGAAGGAGGAGGACGTCGCCTGGCTCACCGGCATCCAGGGCGAGCTGCACGACATGTTCAAGGAGTGGGTCACCGGCAGGCGCGGCGAGCGCCTGGCCCAGGGGGCCGATCTGTTCACCGGCGAGGTGTGGACCGGCGCCAGGGCCGCGGAGCTCGGGCTGGTCGATGGGCTGGGCACCCCTCGGGGGATTCTGACCGAGCGTTTCCCGCAGGCGCGGCTGACCCCGGTCGAGGGACGCAGGCCGCTGCTCGCCCGGCTCGGTCTGGGCGCCCCCGCGGCCGCCTCGACGGCCGGTTGGGCGCAGGTCACCGCGGCCGACGTCGCGCTCGGACTGGCCCAGGCGGCGGACATCAGAGCGAGCTGGGCGCGCTACGGTCTGTAGCGTCGCCGCGGCGGGCGAACCAGGACGCGGGGCCCGCGTCACCCGTTCGATGTGTAGCCGATCGGTCGCAGATTGGTGAGATGCCCTGGCATCCGGCACCGATCACCGTCACCATGGTCCTCACGGACACGGATGGCGGCGCGGAGGCGGCGGATCCGGTCCGGGCACCGGGTACGCAGGATGAGGAGATCGTGGACAGCACCGACAGCTCCGGAGGTCTGGTCGTCCTGGCTGTGGACGACGAGCAGCCGGCCCTCGAAGAACTGGCGTTCCTGCTGAACGAGGACCCGCGGGTCGCGGAGGTCCTCAAGGCCTCCGACGCGACCGAGGCGTTGCGGCAGCTCAGCGCGCGCAGCACCCGGGAGCACTCGCACGCGTCGATGAGTGCCGCGCGCGCGGCCGGGCAGCCGCTGCCCACGCCCTCACCGGCGCGGCTGGCGGACCGCACGGACATCGACGTGGTGTTCCTCGACATCCGCATGCCCGGGCTGGACGGGCTCGAGCTCGCCCGGGTGTTCGGGTCGATGCTCCAGCCGCCGGAGGTCGTGTTCGTCACCGCGCACGACGACCGCGCGGTGGACGCCTACGAGGTCGGCGCCAAGGACTACCTGCTCAAGCCGCTGCGCGAGGAGCGGCTGGCGGCGGCGCTGGACCGGATCATCTCCAACCGCGCCACCGCGGCCCCGGTCGAGGCCGCGGCGCCGGAGCGGGACGAGGACGAGGTCATCCCCGTCGAGCTCGCGGGCACCACGAAGCTGGTCCCGCGGTCGGCGGTGCGCTACGTCGAGGCCCAGGGCGACTACGCCCGGCTGCACACCACGGACGGCAGCCACCTCGTCCGGATCCCGCTGTCGGTGCTCGAGGACCGCTGGCGAGACGCGGGCTTCGTGCGCATCCACCGCTCGTTCCTGGTGGCGCTGCCGCTGGTCACGGAGCTGCGGCTGTCCGGGTCGGGGTACGTCGTGCGGGTCGGGTCCGGGCCGGACACGGCCGAGCTGCCGGTCTCGCGGCGGCACACCCGCGAGCTGAAGGACCGCCTGGTCCGGGCGACCAAGCAGGCGTGGAGCCAGAGGTGACGACCAGGGATCGGGGTTCCGCGGCGCCCAGGGCGCGCCCGGAGCAGGTGCGGTGAGCACCTCGCTCGACGGTTCCCCTCCCTCGGCCGACCCGGGCGACCCCGGAGACGCGGACCGCACGGATCCCCCCGGCGGCCCGCGGCGGCGTCGCGCGCCCGGGAACGAGGACTCGGGTCCGCTGTGGCTGCAGGAGGAGATGCGGCGGCGGATGGAGGACCGCGCCCGCAACCCTCGGGGCAGACACGCGCGGGACGAGGCGGACACCGAGCAGTTCGGCGTGGACGCCCTCACCGCCCGGCTGCGGTCGGGCGGCCCCCGGTCGGCACAGCCCCCCGGCCCGCCGCGGCCCGGCCTCACCCCGTCCGTTCCCCCGGCCGTCCCGTCCGGCCCGGGGGTTCCGCCCGGCGCCGCGCAGGGTCCCGGCCCGGGATGGTCCCCCGTCCAGGCGCAGAGCCCGGGCCGGGCCCAGCCCCCCGTCGAGGCGCCGGTCCACGCCCAGAGCCCGGTCCAGCCACAGAGCCCGGTCCAGCTGCAGAGCCCGGTCCAGCCGCAGAGCCCGGTCCAGTCCCAGCACCAGGCGCAGGCCCCGCCCTACAGCGGTCCCGCCCCGCAGGTCGATCTCGCGCAGGCCCGGGTCCAGACGCTGGGCGCGCCCACCTACCAGGACTTCGCCCCCCAGGAGGGCCCGGCGCGCCCCCGGCCGTACGGCCCCGACGCCCCGGCCGCCGGACCCCTCGCCGGCACCCCCGCGGTGCCGGACGTCGACCCCGCCGCCACCCACCCCGAGTCCGGGCCGCCCCAGGACTACCTGGACTACGACGACTACGACGACGACTACGACGACTACGACGAGGACGAGGACGACGCGACCGTCGTCGACGACGGCGACCCGGCCCCGTTCGAGCGGGTACTGGGGCCTGCGAGCGTGCCGCTGCGCCTGCCCGCGCCCGAGGCGTACGTCGGCTCGCGCGACGGGGGCCCGCAGCCGGGACCCGGCGGGATGCGGCAGCTCGGCGGCCCGATGGAGCGCGCGGGCAGGCGCGCCCCCGCCCCGGACACCCTCGGCGGCCCCCTGCGCGGACCGGACGCGGACAGCACGGTCGTCCCGACCACCCCCACCGGCGTGCCCGGCCCGTCGTCCTGGCCGGAGCACGCGCCGGAGGGCGGGCCCGGGGCGGACGATCCCGAGCGCACGGACATCGGCGTGCTGGCCCCCGTCCAGGACGATCCCGCGACCCGGCTCCCGCTCTCCGCCCGCACGGCGGCCGCGCCCGCGCCGACCGTCGCGCCCACGACCGAGGCACCGGTCGACCAGCCCGAGCTGGGCAGGCCGGTCGGGGCCCGGTTCGACCGCATCCTGGACGCCGAGGAGAGCACCGAGGCGCCCCGCCGGGTCCGGGTCGTGCTGTCCGAGCGCAAGGGCGTGGCGCGGACCGTCCGCACCGTGGTGGACGTGCAGGAGGGCACGGCCGTCGGCGAGCTGCTGCGGGCCAACCTCATCCGCGGCCAGCTCGCGGTGGCGTTGCGCGTCGGTGTGGTGGCGCTGCTGGTCCTGGGCCTGATGCCGATGCTGTTCGCCTTCTACCCGGAGGTCGGCCGGATGGAGGTGCTGGGCCTGCGGCTGCCGTGGCTGCTGCTCGGCGTGCTGGTCTACCCGTTCCTGCTCGGCCTGGGCTGGTGGCACACCAAGGCGGCGGAGAAGGTCGAGCAGAACTTCGCCGACCACGTCCAAGACTGACCCCGGTGTCGACACCCGCCCTCATCGCGCTGGTCGCGATCGCCCTCGTCGGCCTCGCGTCGGTCGTCATCGGGTCGCTCGGGGTGCGGGTGGCCCGCAGCACGTCGGACTTCCTGGTCGCCTCCCGCACCGTCGGTGCGGTGCCCAACGCCGCGGCCATCTCCGGCGAGTACCTGTCCGCGGCGACCTTCCTCGGGGTGGCCGGGATCGTGCTGCGCGAGGGGGCGGACGCCCTCTGGTACCCGATCGCCTTCTGTGCGGGGTACCTGGCGCTGTTGGTGCTGGTCGCGGCGCCGCTGCGGCGCTCGGGCGCCTACACGATCCCGGACTTCGCCGAGGCCCGGCTGCACTCGCCGCGGCTGCGCAGGCTCTGCACGGCGCTGGTGTTGCTGATCGGCTGGCTCTACCTGCTCCCGCAGCTGCAGGGCGCGGGCCTGGCGCTGACCACGCTCACCCGGCTGCCGAGCTGGGTCGGGATCGTGGGCGCGGGTGTGCTGGTGGTGTTGTCCGTCGTCGCGGGCGGCATGCGGTCGATCACCTTCGTGCAGGCCTTCCAGTACTGGCTCAAGCTCACCGCGCTGACCGTCCCCGCGCTGATCGCCGGGGCCCTGTTCCTGGGCTCGGACCGGGAGCTCGACCGACCGTCCGCCCCGACGTTCGCCGAGGCCACGACGATCTCCGTCGAGACCCCCGTGCGGCTCGAGGTCGCCGCCGACACCGCGCTCACCGCCCGGGGCACCGTCGACGGGCGAATCGTCGACGGCCCGCTGACCTGGGCACCCGGCGTCCACGAGGTCGAGGCCGGGGCCGAGCTGCGCTTCGAGGCGGGCAGCGGCGTGCCCGTCCCCGCGGGCAGCCCGCCCACCGACCGGGAGTGGCTGGAGCCGCACACCGGCGGTGCGCAGCTGTTGGAGATCTACTCGATCCTGGTCGCCGGCATCGCGGGCACCATGGGCCTGCCGCACGTGCTGGTCCGCTTCTACACCAACCCGGACGGGCGGGCAGCCCGCCGGACCACCGTCGTCGTCCTGGCGATGATCGGCGCGGTGTTCGTGCTGGTGGCCCTGCTCGGGCTGCTGAGCCGGGCGTTCACCCCGGAGCTGCTGGTCGACGGCCGCACGGACGGCGCCGTCCTGCTCGTCCCGACCGCGGTCCTGGGCGACGGGTGGGCGGGCTGGCTGCTCGGCGGCCTCGTCTCCGCCGGAGCGGCCGCGGCGTTCCTCTCGACGTCGTCGGGGCTCGTGGTGAGCCTCGCCGGCGTACTGTTCACCGACGTGTTGAGAGGACGGCTGCGAGACTTCCGGCTGGCCGCGCTGGTGTCCGCGGTCGTGCCGATCGCCCCGGCGCTGGCCGTCACCCGTCTCGACCTCGCGCTCACCGTCCCGCTGGTGTTCGCGGTGGCCGCCGCGACCTTCTGCCCGTTGCTCGTGCTCGGCGTGTGGTGGCGCGGGCTGACCCCCGCCGGTGCGTCGGCGGGGCTGCTCGTGGGCGCGGTGCTGTCCTGCGTGGGTGTCGGGTTCACCCTGGTCGGGCAGGTGCCGGAGGGGTCACTCGGGGTGCTGCTGCTGCGGCCCGCCGCCGTGGCGGTGCCCGCCGCGTTCCTCACGATGGTGCTGGTCAGCCGGGTCACCCGGGCCGAGGTCCCGCTGGACGTCGACCGCACCCTGCTCCAGCTCCACGCCCCGGAGCGACTGGGCCTGTCGCGGGACCGGTTGGACGGGTCGTGAGCACCACCGCCGTCGCCGCGGTGACCGCCATCCTGCTGGTCGCGGTGGCCTCCACCGTGATCGGCGCGGTCGGCCACCGCGCCCGTCGGACCTCGGACTTCCTGGTCGCGTCCCGGAGCGTCGGGCCGCTGACCAACGGTGGCGCGATCTCCGGGGAGTACCTCTCCGCCGCGTCCTTCCTCGGGGTGGCGGGCCTCGTCCTGCGAGACGGCGTGGACGCCCTCTGGTACCCCGTCGGCTACACCGCCGGGTACCTCTCCCTGCTGCTGTTCATCGCCGCTCCGCTGCGCCGCTCCGGGGCCTACACCGTCCCGGACTTCGCCGAGCTGCGGCTGCGCTCGCGCGGACTGCGCCTGCTGTGCAGCGTGTTCGTGCTGGTCATCGGCTGGTTCTACCTGCTCCCGCAGCTGCAGGGTGCCGGGCTGACCGTGGCGGTCGTGACCGGGCTGGACCCGTGGATCGGCTCGCTGGCGGCCGGGGTGATCGTGATCGCCACCGTGGCCTTCGGCGGGATGCGCTCGGTCACGATCGTGCAGGCCTTCCAGTACTGGCTCAAGCTCACCGCGCTGGCCCTGCCCGCGATCGTCGCGGTGATCTTCTTCTTCGGCAGCGGACACACCTTCGACCGGCCCGCCCCGCCGCAGTTCGCCGACCGGACGACCGTGGACGTCGGCACGGACGTCGAGCTGACGGGCCGCACGGACACGGCCGTCACGGTCGGACCGGCGGGCGCGGTCGTGGACGGCGTCCCGGTCGCCCCCGGCACCGCGCAGACCTGGCCGGCGGGCAGCGTCCACCGCGTGGCGACGGGCGGCGAACTGGTCTTCGAGGCGGGCGCGGACGTCCCCGTCCCGGTCGGCAGGCCCGCCCTGGACGACCGCTGGCTCACCCCGATGGCCGGAGACGGCGACCACCAGCTGCTCGCCACCTACTCGCTGCTGCTGGCCACGCTGCTGGGCACGATGGGCCTGCCGCACGTGCTGGGCCGCTTCTACTCGAACCCGGACGGGCGGGCGGCGCGCCGCAGCGCCGTCGTCGTGCTGGCCCTGCTGGGCGTGTTCTACCTGCTGGTCACGCTCCTCGGCGCGCTGTCGCGCTTCTACACCCCCCAGCTGCTGGTCTCCGGCCAGACGGACGCGGCGGTGCTGCTGCTGCCCACCGCCGTGCTCGGCAGCGGGGCGGCGGGCGCGGTGCTGGGCGGGATCGTGGCCGCCGGGGCGTGGGCGGCGTTCCTGGCGACGTCCTCGGGGCTGCTGGTCAGCCTGGCGGGCGTGCTCTCCTCGGACATCCTGCCCGGGCGCGCGGTCGCGGACATGCGGGTCAGGGCGTTGAAGAGTGCCACCGTGCTGGCCGGGATCGTGCCGGTCGCGCTGGCCACGTTCGTCACGCAGCTGGACTTCGCCGAGACCGTCGCGCTGGCGTTCGCGGTGGCCGCGTCGACCTTCTGCCCGCTGCTGGTGCTGGGCGTCTGGTGGCGGGGGCTCACCGCGAAGGGCGCGATCTGGGGGATGGTGGCAGGCGGCGCGCTGTCCGTCGGGGCGGTGTCGGCGAGCCTCGCGGGCGTCGCCCCGGACGGCGTCGTCGGGGTGCTGCTGGCCAGGCCCGCGATCGTCAGCGTGCCCGCGGCATTCCTGACGATGATCGTCGTCAGCCTGGTGACCAGGCGGACCCGCCCCGCGAACACCGACGCGCTGCTGCTGCGGCTGCACGCCCCCGAGCGGCTGGGGCTGTTCCGGGACCGGGTCGAGCGGGACGACGAGCCCGTCGACCGTCCGAGCTGACCGTTTCCCGGCGGAACCGGAGTCGTTCCCCTTTCGTGGGCCCGGCGCTGTCAGGGGGCGCGGGGCCACTGGAGAGGAGCCCCCGTTGAGCACGCTCGGTGAGCGCCATACCGTCTACCAGCAGGCACAGGCGAGTCCGGAGTTCGCGCAGCTGCGCCACAGGCTGCGCCGCTTCGTGTTCCCGATGAGCGCCGTGTTCCTGGTCTGGTACCTGGTCTACGTCCTGCTGGCCTCCTACGCGCCGGAGTTCATGGCGACCAAGGTGGCGGGCAACGTGAACATCGGACTGGTGATCGGGCTGCTGCAGTTCGTGTCCACCTTCGTGATCACGACCGTCTACGTCCGCTTCGCCAACCGGGAGATCGACCCGGCGGCGGAGCGGATCCGCCACGGCGTGGAGGGGCCCGCATGAACGTCGGGAACGTCGGACTGAACATCGGAATCTTCGCCGCCTTCGTGCTGGCCACGCTGGTCGTGGTGTACCGGGCGAGCCGCAGCAACCGCACGGCCTCGGACTACTACGCCGCAGGCCGCTCCTTCACCGGCTCGCAGAACGGCATCGCGATCTCCGGGGACTACCTCTCGGCCGCGAGCTTCCTGGGCATCGCCGGGGCCATCGCGGTCAACGGCTACGACGGCTTCCTCTACTCGATCGGCTTCCTCGTGGCCTGGCTGGTGGCGTTGCTGCTGGTCGCCGAGCTGCTGCGCAACACCGGCAAGTTCACCATGGGCGACGTCCTGAGCTTCCGGATGAAGCAGCGCCCGGTCCGCGCCGCCGCGGCCACCTCGACGCTGGTCGTCTCGTTCTTCTACCTGATCGCGCAGATGGCGGGCGCGGGCGGGCTGATCGCGCTGCTGCTGCAGATCCCGAACTCGAACCGGCTCGGGCAGTCGGTCGTGATCGGCGTCGTCGGCCTCGTGATGGTGGTGTACGTGCTGGTCGGCGGCATGAAGGGCACCACCTACGTGCAGATCATCAAGGCGGCGCTGCTGATCGCGGGCGCCTTCGTGATGACGTTCTGGGTGCTCGGCAAGTACGGGCTGAACTTCTCGGCGCTGCTGGGCTCGGCGGTGGCGGCGTCGCCGAAGGGGGAGGCCCTGCTGGCCCCCGGCCTGCAGTACGCGAACAAGGTCGACTTCATCTCGCTGGGCCTGGCGCTGGTGCTCGGCACCGCGGGCCTGCCGCACATCCTGATGCGCTTCTACACGGTCCCGACGGCCAAGGAGGCCCGCAAGTCCGTGGTCTGGGCGATCTGGCTGATCGGGGTCTTCTACCTGTTCACGCTGGTCCTGGGCTACGGCGCGGCCGCGCTCGTCGGGCCGGAGGCGATCGCCGCGGCCCCCGGCGGGGCCAACTCGGCGGCGCCGCTGCTGGCCTTCGAGCTCGGCGGGGAGGTCCTGCTCGGGCTGATCTCGGCGATCGCGTTCGCCACCATCCTCGCCGTCGTCGCGGGGCTGACGATCACGGCGTCGGCGTCCTTCGCGCACGACGTCTACGCGAACGTCCTCAAGCGGGGCAAAGCCACCCCGGGCGGCGAGGTCCGGGTCGCCCGGACGACGGCGCTGGTCATCGGCGTCGTCGCGATCGGCGGCGGGATCCTGGCCAACGGACAGAACGTGGCGTTCCTGGTGGCGCTGGCCTTCGCGGTGGCGGCGTCGGCGAACCTGCCGACGATCCTGTACTCGCTGTTCTGGAAGCGGTTCAACACCGCGGGCGCGCTGTGGAGCATCTACGGCGGGCTGGCGGTCTGCCTGCTGCTGATCGTGTTCTCGCCCGCGGTGTCCGGGTCGAAGACGGCGATGATCCCGAGCGCGGACTTCGCGTTCTTCCCGCTGTCCAACCCCGGCATCGTCTCCATCCCGGTGTCGTTCCTGCTGGGCGTGGTCGGCACCTACGTGGGCCGTCGCGAGCCGTTCAACGCGGAGAAGTACGCCGAGATGGAGGTCCGCTCCCTGACGGGCGCGGGCGCCGAGAAGGCGACCGTGGCGCACTAGGGCCCCCCTTCCTCTGCGCTCGACTTTGGGCACGAACGGCACTCTTGTGCGGTAGGTACGCACAAGAGTGCCGTTCGTGCGTTCACGGGGCGTTGACGGGGAGCAATGGCAGGATGGCACCGTGACCGTTCCGTCTGTGTCCGTCGCCGACCTGCCCGCCTCCGCCCCGATGCTGGACGTCCGCGAGGCGGACGAATGGGCCGCGGGCCGCGCGCCGAGCTCGCGGCACGTGCCGATGTCCCAGCTCACCGAGCGCATCTCCGAGATCCCCGCGGACGACCCGCTCTACGTGGTCTGCCGCTCCGGCGGGCGGTCGGCGCGGGTCGTCGCCTTCCTGACCCAGCAGGGCTACCCCGCGGTGAACGTCGACGGCGGCATGCAGGCCTGGGCCGCGACCGGCCGCGAGATCGTCGCCGACCCGGACCGGACGCCCGAGATCATCTGATGTCCGGGTCCCCGCAGTGCTCGCGGTGCGGGCGGTTCGCGCCCGCGGGGGCCGGTCCGTTCTGCCCCTACTGCGGGCGCTACCTGGCCCCGCTGGCCTGGGTCGCCGAGCCGCCGCCGGACCCGCGCCCGCCGCTGCCCGTCCGGCCGCGGTTCCGGTACCTGGGCCCGCCCCGGTACCGCGAGATCCCCCGTTGGGGCTTCCCGGTCGGACCGTGGCCCGTCGAGTCGGACGACTCGCCGTCGTCGCTCGAGCGGGCCCGCGCGCTCGCCCAGGTGCTCCTGCCGTTGCTGTGGGTGCTGGCGGCGGTGGCGTTCGTCGGGTTCCTGGCGGAGACGCTGCGCTACGTCCTGCTCGTGCTCAGCCGGGAGGACGCGCTGCCCGGTGGGCTGGTGTCCTTCTCCGACGCCGCGGTCGCCTTCGGCGGCTGGGCTTCGCTGGCCGGGGCGGCGGGCTGCGGGGTGCTGATGATCCTGTGGACGCTGCGGATCCGCGAGGCCGCGGCCCTGCGGTCGGACACGGTGCCCGCCCGCTCGGCCCGGGCCGTCGTCCTGGGGTGGGTGGTTCCCGGGCTGAACCTGGCGGTGCCGGGCGGGGTGCTGGCGGAGGTCGAGCACCTCGGCCTGGACCGGGTGCCCGGCGAGCGGCCGCGGCCGGGTCGGCTGCTGCTGGTGTGGTGGATCGCGTGGGGCCTGTCGGTGGTCCTCGGCGTCCTGGTGTTCGCCTGGTCCTTCCGCGGCGGTGTGCAGGCGCTGGCGGACGGGGTGCTGCTGCACGCGCTGCTGGACCTGGTCTGCGCGGTCACCGCCGTGCTCACGGTGCGGGTCGTGCGGTACCTGGAGGCGCTCGTCGAGCCGACCCGGGCGGTGCGGCGGGAGATCCTGGTGGCGCTACCGTAGGTGGCCTCATGGCTGCCAAGAAGAATCGCGAGAAGCCCGCGGGCGAGAACCCGCGCCGGCCCTGTCCCTGTGGCTCCGGGAAGCGCTACAAGGCCTGCCACGGCGCGGGGGACGACGTGATCGTCACGCGCCCGTTCGCGGGCCTCGCGGCCGAGCCGGACCTCGTCGCGATGCGCGAGTTCCTGCCGTCGGCGCTGGCCCCGCTGCCGCTGGCCGCGCCGCTGGAGGTGCCGGTCACCGTCGCGACGGTGCTGCCCGGGGCGTCGGCGGCGATGGTCCGCCAGGACGGCTCGATCCTGCTCGGCATGCAGGTGCAGACCCGCTCGGGCGACCTGTCCGCCGACCTGGCCAAGGCGCTGCGCTGGGCGCAGACGGCCGAGCCCGGATCGGCGCTGCCGGTCGTCGGGCCGGGGCTGGCGGGCGAGGTGACCCGGCTGCAGGACGTGCTGGACGCGGCGGCCCCGCTGGACCTCACGCTGCACCAGGACTTCGGCTGGTGGATCCCGGAGGACGCGGAGGACTCCGCGGAGGTCACCGCGACCCTCGAGCGGGCCAACTCGGTGATCATGCCGACCGAGGCCGTGGACGGGGTCCGCGCCGCCTACTGGGTGGACACCGGCAGCAAGGCGCACCTGCGCTGGGTCCGCCCCGAGTCCGAGGACGCGCTGATGGCGGCGCTGGCCCGGCTGCACGCGGCCGGTGAGCTGGAGCTCGGCGAGGGCACCCGGTACGCGGGCGCCTTCCGCGCGCACGGCCTGCTCGTCCCGGTGTGGGACCTGGACCGGGAGATGCACGCCAAGGAGTGGGCGGCCCCCGCCCAGGCCTTCGCGACGCGCCTCGACCAGGCCCTCGCCCGGACCGGGGACCTGAGCACCGCCGAGCGTTCCGCGAGGGACGCCCTGGCGGGCAAGCAGGTCACCCTCCGCTAGATGTGGTGACCCATCAGGTTGTTGACTCGGCTTAGCTGGCGAGTCGGGTGATGGGTGGGTGGCCACCGAGGGCGGAGTGGGCTCGTCGAGTGTTGTAGGCGTGGACCCAGCTGTCGAGCGCGGCGAGGCGGTCGGTGTTGGACAGCCAGGGCTGGGCGTAGGCGAACTCGTCTTGCAGGGTCCGGTTGAGCCGCTCCGCCTTCCCGTTCGTCCACGGGCAGCGCGGCCGGGTGAACCGCCGTCGGATCCCGAGCTCGACACAGGTCTGGGCCCAGTTCCGGCCGATCCGGTAGACCTTGGCGTTGTCGGTGAGGACCCGTTCGACGCTCACCCCGTGGCCGGCGAACCAGGCGGTGGCGCGGCGCAGGAACCCGGCACTGGTCAGGTCGCGTTCGTCGGGCAGTGCTTCGACGTAGGCCAGCCGGGAGTGGTCGTCGACGGCGACGTGGAGGAAGTTCGTAGCCGATGCCCCGGCTGCGGACCTCTTCGCTGCGCCCGTGCAGGCGCCGGCCACCGCCGTGTCGGGGACCCGTCCGAGCTTCTTGACGTCGATGTGGACCAGGTCGCCGGGGCGAGGGTGTTCATAGCGGCGCCCGGAGTGCTGTCGACGGACCGGGATACCGGTGATCGGGTCGAGCGCCCGTAGCGGCATCACCTGGCGGCGGCGCAGGATCCGCCCGACGGTGGAGGCGACCAGGCCGAGTTCGCGGGCCAGGAACACCGGACCCCGCCGGGCCGCGGCGCGCAGGGCCAGGACCCGGTCCTCGACCTCGACGGCGGTGCGGGTGGGGCTGTGGTGCGGGCGTGAGGATCGGTCGGCCAGCCCGGCCCATCCCTCGGCCCGGTAGCGGCGGATCCACTTGTGGACCGTGGCCCGGGAGACCCCGAGCTGCTCGGCGATCCGCGCGGCGGGCCAACCGGCCTGCCAGCGTCGCACGATCAGGCGGCGGGCGTAGACAGTGGTGCGGGCATTACGGTGTGCCACCGAGGACCTCCGGTGTTCGCGGTGAGTGCGTCAGACACACCCACTTCGCCCGGAGGTCCTCCCTCAGATCAACCCGACACGCCTGAGACGCCGTCAACAACGTCCCGGGTCACCACAGCTAGATGCGGCCCCCGGCCACCGGCGGGGCGGCCGGGTCCGCCGCGGCGGTCCTCGTGAGCTCGCGGTTGACGAAGTCCTCGATGTGGAAGAGGTTGTCGCCCGCCCGGTGCACCACCGTGAGCAGCGTGGACATCGAGGCGACCTCCTCGACCTGCTCCTTGAGGAACCACTGCATGAACTGCTCGCCGAGGTAGTCGCCCTCGTCCCGCGCGGTGCGGGCGAGGGCCGTGATCTGCTCGGTGACGGCCTTCTCCTGGCGCAGCGCGAGCCGCACGACGTCCTCGACGGTCTCGAACTCGTTCACCACGTCGTCGATCCCCGGGATGACCGGCTTGACGTCCGTGTCCAGCAGGTACTGGACCATGCTCATCGCGTGGTTCCGCTCCTCCAGCGCCTGCGCGTAGAAGTGCGCGGCCAGCTGGGGGAGGTCCTGGTCGTCCAGCCACACCGCGACGGCCGTGTACTGCTGCGAGGCGGTGTACTCGCTGCGGATCTGGTCGCGGAGTAGGGCGAGGAACTTGGAGTCCGACACTCCGACCATGGTACGGCCCCTGCTCAGGGCCGCAGTCCGGCCGGGAGCAGGGCGTACCCCACGAACGCGACGACGTCGATCAGCGCGTGCGCGCCGACCAGCGGCCAGAGCCGCCCCGTCCGCTGCCAGACCCTGCCGAACACCAGGCCCATCACGATGTTCCCGACGAACCCGCCGAGCCCCTGGTAGAGGTGGTAGCACCCGCGCAGCACGGCCGAAGCGGCCACCGCGCGGTCCGCGGACCAGCCCAGCTGCCGCAGCCGCGTGAGCAGGTACCCGATCATCACGAGCTCCTCGGCCCAGGCGTTCGCGCAGGCCGACAGGACGAGGACCGGGGTGCGCCACCAGACGTCGTCGAGCGTGGTGGGGGCGACCTCGAGGCTGACGCCGATCGCCCTGGCGATCAGGTAGAGGCCCAGACCGGGGAGGCCGATCAGCGCGGCCAGGCCGACCGAGTCGCGAAGGTCGCGCAGTCTGCGGCTCCCGTCCAGACCCACCTTGACCAGGGGGAACCCGGCGCGCAGCAGCAGGTACGCCCCGAGCGCGCCCCAGCCCGCGAGCTGCAGGACGCGGACCAGCTGCAGGGCCAGGTCGACGAGTCCGGCCTGCGCGGCGGGGGCGTTGAGCGCCACCTGCTGCTCGGCCAGCGGGACGGGGGAGAGCAGCGAGTCCACCAGCGACAGGGCGCTGCGCAGCGCGGAGAGCCCGATCGTGACGGTGAGCATCACGGCGATCTCGAGCACGATCAGCCGCCGCGCGGCGGGATCGCGGACCTCGGAGACGTCCCCGACCCCGGACGGCGGCGCCGCGAGCCAGGAGGGGAGTCGCACGGCCGGAGAACGTACCCTGGACGGCGTGTGGCGCGTGGTCCTGTCCCCGAAGTGGATCGTCTGGCACCTGCTGGCGATCCTCGCCGTGTCGACGTGCGTCCTGGCGGCGATCTGGCAGTGGGGCCGCGCCGGCTCCGCGCTGGGCTCGGCGCTCAACGTGGGCTACGGCATCCAGTGGCCGATCTTCGCGGTGTTCTTCGCCTACATGTGGTGGCGGTTCCTGCGGATGGACCTGAGGGAGCACCGGGAGCTGCGGGAGATCGCCTCGGCCGCCGAGCCTGCGGCCCCCGCCGCGGAGCCGACCGAGGACTCGACCGACGATCTCGCGCCCTGGGACAACCCCTTCACCCGCGCCCCCGTGCCCGCCCCGCCGCCGGTCACCGACGCCGAGGCCCCGGCCTTGAGCGAGTACAACCGGATGCTGGCCGCCCTGGCCGCCCGGGACGACGTCGACAAGCGGTAGAATTTCCCCCGTGAGCAGCCCCTCCAGGTCCTCGGCCGCCCCGCGACCCGCCGGGTTCCGGCTGCCGCTCTACCGTGCTCTCGCCTGGATCACCGGCGTCGGGCTGATCCTGCTGGTCTTCGTCGCGATGCCGCTGAAGTACTTCTGGGACACCCCGGGGCCGGTCGCCGTGATCGGCATGCTGCACGGCTTCCTCTACATGGCCTACATCGTGGCCACGCTGGTCCTGGCCGAGCGCGCCCGGTTCACCCCGGTGTTCGCGCTGCTCGTGCTGCTGGCGGGCACGATCCCGATCGCGTCCTTCGTGGCCGAGCGGAAGGTCACCCGGCTGGTGCAGGAGCGCGAGGCCGCGCTCGCGGAATGACGGGGCGCGGGGTCAGTCGACGGCGTCGGTGACCCCGGACTCGGAGCCCGCCTCGGCGACCTGCCGGAACGGGCAGCCGACCAGCAGGCCCAGCTGGACCCGCAGCTCGTCCGCCGTGGCGGCCTCCGCCTGCCAGGCCAGCCGTACGTCGTGGTCGCCCTCGGCGGTCTCGACCCGAAGCCGCAGGCCGAAGCGGTCCACGCCCAGCGGCCGCACGCGTGCGCCGAGGGTCTGGCGCAGCGCGGCGGGCAGGTGCCGGGCGAGGGCGTCGAACACCTCGGGGTGGCTGTCCTCGAGGTGCGAGAGCCAGTGGTCCTCGATGCGGCAGAACGGGTCGGGCCGTGCGGCGGCCAGGTCGACGGGCGCGAGCGCGGCGGTGCCCTCGGCGTCCGCCAGGACGGCCGAGCTCGGTGAGAGCTTGACGAGCGTGGCGCCGTGGCCGAGGTCGAGCAGGGCGGGGTGCGGGGCGGCGTCGGCGACCTGCAGGGCGGCCCGCTTGGCGCTCCCGGGGTCCGGGACGCGCAGCCAGCCGCTGATCCACAGCAGCGCCCGGATCGGCTCGCGCAGTGCCACCGGGGCGCGGTCGGAGACCTCCAGCATGACCGGCAGCTCGCCGCGCTCGGACTCGCGGATCGCGGTCAGCACGGGGGAGTCGTCCGGCAGCAGGAGGACGGCCGACCCGTCCGCGTGCAGGTGGTGCACCAGGGGCACGACGGGCTCGGGCGCACCGGTCCCGACGAGTGCCGCCTCCCCGCCGCGGGTGGCCACGCTGCGTGCGCGTTCCGCGTCGGACGGGGCCGGCGGACGCCGGAGCCGGGTCTGTCCCACTGGGCACCTCCTGGTTAGGTGAACCTAAGTTAGCTCGCACTAAGGCGGCCTGTCCAGAGACCCCGGCGCCTTTCGCGTGTGAACGGCGGGTTAGCGTCTCCACCGTGACGACCGTGCCCTCGGGATCCTCCGCAGATCCGTGGCCGATCCGTCCCCTGCTCGCAGGCCTGGTGGACGACGCGAGCCTCGTCCAGCCGCGGCTGACCGCCCCGAGCATCGACGCGGTGGTGGCCCGCTACCTCTCCGCCCGAGACGGTGGCTACGGGGCGATGCTCGGCCACCTGGTCTGTCCCGTCTCGCGGCTGCCGCAGCTGGTCACGGAGCTGGCCCGCTCGGCGCCCACCCGTCCGGTCGACCTGGCGCTGGTCGTGGACACCGGGCTCGGCGCGGTGCCCAAGGCGCTGTCCACCGTCTTCTCCCGGTCGAGCCTGCTCACCCCGCGCACGGTCGAGACCGCCGCGCCGCCGGACGTGGACGCCGTCTGGCTGGAGCGGGTCTCGGAGTTCGTGCCGGAGGAGGTCACCGCGGTCGTCGAGCCGCGGCGCCCGCTGGACGCGGGCGCCGAGGGCGTCGAGGCCTGGCTGGACGCGGTGACCAAGGTCGCCGAGCACGGCTGCACGCCGAAGCTGCGGTGCGGGGGCCAGCGCCCGTCGGACGTCCCGACGGTCGAGCAGGTCGAGCGCTTCCTCGAGGTCACCGTGGGTGCCGGGCGCGGGTTCACCGCGATCGGACTGCGCGAGGCCGTCCGGCCGTCGCCGGAGACCGCCGGGGACCGCGGGCGCCACGGCGTGCTGAACCTGCTCGTCGCCGTCTCCCGGATGGTGGCGGGCGGCGAGGGCACCGTGGCGGACGCGCTGCACGAGACCGATGCACGCAGGCTCGTCGCGGACGTCGAGGCGCTGTCGGACCGCACGGTGGACGGCGTCCGGGGCCTCTTCACCTGCTGCGGGCTGGACCCCGACCCGATGTCGGTCAACGAGTTCGCGACGCTCGGCCTGTTGTGATGGAGCGGATCGGTTTCCTGGGTCCGCACGCCACGTTCACCGAGCAGGCCCTGCTGTCGATGCCCGAGTCGGCGTCCGCGGAGCTCGTGCCGCTGCCGGGCAACCCGGCCGTGCTCGCGGCCGTCCGGGCCGGCGAGGTGGATGCGGGCTGCGTCCCGATCGAGAACAGCGTCGAGGGGGCCGTGCCGCCGGTGCTCGACGGGCTGGTGGCCGACCCGCCGCTGGTGATCGTGCGCGAGGCGGTGGTCGCCGTGCGGTTCGTGCTGGTGGGGCGGGCGGGTACGGCGCAGGCCGACATCCGGACCGTCGCGTCGCACGGGCACGGGATCGCGCAGACCCGCGGCTGGATCTCCGCGCACCTGCCGCAGGCCGAGATGGTCGTCTCGACGTCGACCTCCGAGGCCGCCGCCCAGGTCGCCCGCGGGGAGATGGACGCCGCGGCCTGCTCGCCGCTCGCCGCCGAGCAGCACGGGCTCGAGGTCCTCGCGGACGACATCGCGGACAACGCGGGCGCCGTCACCCGGTTCGTGCTGGTCACCCCGCCCGGACCGCCGCCCGCACCGACCGGGCGGGACCGGACCACGCTCGCGTTGACCACCGAGAACCGGCCGGGCTCGCTGCTCGGGCTGCTCACCGAGCTCGCCGTGCGCGGCATCGACCTGACCCGGATCGAGTCCCGTCCGATCAAGGACCGGCCCTCGGACTACTGGTTCCACCTCGACTGCAGCGGGCACGTCGCGGACCCGGCGATGGGCGAGGCGCTGGCCGCGCTCCACCGCCGCAGCGACCGGGTCCGCTTCCTCGGCTCCTTCCCCCGCACGGCCGGGGCGGCGGAACCGGTGAGCGGGGTGGGGGCGCCTGCCGTCCCGCTGCACGGGGCGGACGCGGCGGCCTACCGGGCCGCCGAGGACTGGTTGGCCGGACTGCGGAACGGAGCGCGCACATGACCCCGGAGGAGCCCGAGCAGGACGAGCTGCGGCTGGTCCTGCTGCGGCACGGGCAGACGGACGCCAACGTCGCGAAGGCGCTCGACACCGTCCCGCCGGGGTCGCCGCTGAACGAGATCGGTCGCGGCCAGGCGGTCGCGGTCGCCGAGCTGCTCGCGGACTGGCCGGTCCGCGCGGTGCACGCCTCGCGCGCGATCCGGGCCCGGCAGACCGCCGAGCCGGTCGCCAAGATGCACGGGCTCGCCGTGACCGTCGTCGACGGCGTGCACGAGATCTTCGTCGGCGAGCTGGAGGGCCGCTCGGACAAGCCCGCCCGCCGCGAGTTCGACGACGTGTACGACGCCTGGTGGGGCGGCGACCTGGCCCGCGCGCTGCCGGGCGGGGAGTCGGCGCTGGACCTCCGCGCCCGCTACCTCCCGGCCGTCGAGCGGATCGTGGCCCAGGCCGAGCGCGCCCACGGACCGGGTGGGGCCGTGGTGCTGGTCAGCCACGGCGCCGCGATCCGCCTGGCCGCCGCGGCCCTGATCGGGGACACCGCCGAGACCCGCTACGTCCCCAACACGGGCCGGGTGGTGCTGCGCCGGGACCGCTCGATCGAGACCGGCTGGGCCCTGGACCTCTGGGACTCCGGCCCGTCCCTCGAAGGCGACGTCACCGCAGGCGCCGCCCCCGAGGCCCACTGACCCACCCTCGGAAGTCCGCCAACGCGAGCCCGACACCCCGCGAGTCCGACGCGGATCGCGCGCGACGGCGTGGACGCTTCCTCCGCGCCTACGCCCCGAGCAGTGACGCTGGGGCCGCACACGTGTCAGCAGGCGAGGACCCGGCGGAGTGCCTCCAGCGCGGCGGGCCAGGCGCTGGGTGACGGAGTGGCGTACCCGACCACCAGCGCATCCCCTCGCGGTTCCGCGGCGGGGTGGCGGAACGCGTCCAGGCCCTCGACCGCCACACCGTGCCATGCCGCGGCGCGCAGCGTCTCCGCCTCGGTGCCCGGCGGCAGCGCGACGAGGGCGTGCAGGCCGGCGTCGAGCCCCCGCACCCGCGGGGCGAGTGCCGCGGCCAGCTCGTCGCGGCGCCGTCGGTACGCCAGTCGACGCTCCCGCACGTGTCGGTCGTAGGCGCCCGTCGCGAGGAGGTCGGCCAGCACCAGCTGGTCCAGGGCGCCGACCGGGTGCCCCGCCGGGTTCCCGACGGCCGCGAGCGGGTCGAGCAGCGCGGCAGGCGCCACCAGCCATCCGAGCCGCAGGCCCGGAGCCAGCGCCTTGCTCGCGGTCCCGAGGTAGCAGACCTGCTCGGGGTCGAGGCCCTGCAGCACGCCGACGGGCCTGCGGTCGTAGCGGAACTCGCCGTCGTAGTCGTCCTCGATCACGAGCAGGCCGGTGGTCCGCGCCCGGTCGACCAGCGCGGCCCGCCGCCGCGGCGTCAGCGCCACCCCGGTCGGGAACTGGTGGGCGGGTGTGAGCAGGACGGCGTCGGCCTCGACGTCCTCGGGGCGGGCCCCGTCGTCGTCCACGGGGATCGGCACGGTCCGCAGGCCGCGGTGCTCCAGCAGCGCGCGGTGCAGGTGCAGCGAGTGCGCCTCGACCGCCACGGTCCGCCCGCCCCGGGCGCGGAGCAGGTCGGCCAGCAGCTCCAGCCCGTGCGCGGCCCCCGCCGTGACGACGATCCGGCCCGCGTCCGCCCGCACCCCGCGGGCCCGGGCGAGGTGCTCGACCAGGGCCGCCCGCAGCTCCGGCGCGCCACGCCGGGTTCCGTAGCCGAACGCCGCGTGCGGGGCGGTGGCCAGCACCCGTCGGGTCGAGCGGAGCCAGCCGGACCGCGGGAAGGACGCGACGTCCGGCCGGCCCGGGCGCAGGTCGTGCCGCGGGTTCGACGGAGTCGGCTCGCTCGCGGCCTGCGGGGGGACCGGCGCTCCGACCCGCTCGGCGACCATGGTGCCCGAGCCCCGCCGGGCCGCGAGCCTGCCCTCGGCGACCAGGTCCGCGTAGGCGTCGGCCACCGTGTTGCGGGCCAGCCCCAGGTCCGCCGCCAGTGACCGGGAGGACGGCAGCCGCGCTCCCGGCGCGAGCCGGCCGTCGTCGACGGCGTCCCGCAACGCCGCCGTCAGGGCCGACCGGACCCCGCGGTCGCCGGGGCGCAGGTCCAGGTGGAGATCCAGAGTGGCCCGCGAAACCATGCTCGAAGTGGACCACACACGGGTGCCACTGTGCGCCTAGCGTCGGTGCCATGACCACGACGGAGACACGTCTGCAGGAGCACACCCCGCGGCTGGCCCTGGCCGAGCTCGCCCCGGACGTCTACAAGGCCATGGCCCGCTTCTCGGCCGCCGCGGGTGCCGGCCTCGAGCCCGCGCTGCTGGAGCTGGTCAGGATCCGCGCCTCGCAGCTCAACCACTGCGCGTTCTGCCTCGACATGCACTCGAAGGACGCGCTGGCCCGGGGCGAGAGCGTCGACCGGATCGTCCAGCTGTCGGCGTGGGAGGAGTCGCGGCACTTCTACACCGCGCGCGAGGTCGCGGCCCTCGCGCTGACCGAGGCCGTCACCGTGATGACCGACGGGTTCGTCCCCGACGACGTCTGGTCCGAGGCCGCCGAGGTCTTCGACGACACCGAGCTGGCCCAGCTCGTCGCGGCGATCACCGCGATCAACGCCTGGAACCGCTTCGCCGTGACCACACGGATGGTGCCGGGGCACTACAGCGGGCGCTAGCCCCAGCCGAGGTCGTGGAGGGTGGCCTCGTCGATGCCGAAGTGGTGGGCGATCTCGTGCACCACGGTGATCGCGACCTCCTCCACCACCTGCTCCTCGGTGTCGCAGATGTCGAGGATCGCCTCGCGGTAGATCGTGATCCGGTCCGGCAGGACGCCGCCGTAGTCGCTGGTCCGCTCGGTCAGCGCCACGCCCTCGTACAGACCCAGCAGCGACGGGTCCGCCGGGTCGCGGTCCTCCACCAGCACCACGACGTTGTCCATCGCGGCGGTGAGCCGCGGCGGGATCTCGTCCAGCGCGTCCGAGACGAGTTCCTCGAAGCGCTGCGGGGTGATCACGTGCCCGGCGGGACCGGGATCCGGGGCACCACCGGCGGCGCAGGGACCACGGGCACGCCTGGGTCGGGGGCCGGTGTCTGCTCGACCGGCGGCGCCGTGGTGTCCGACGGGGCGGTGGTGGCCGCCGGGTCCGTGGTCGGCACGACCGAGGACGTCGGCGGGGCGGGGACGCCCGGGGCGGGCGTGGCGGTGGCGGGCGGCGCGGCCTGGTCGCTCACCGACACCGAGCCCTTCGCCGGGCCGGTCACCGGGGCGAACCCGCTGCGGTCCGGCAGCAGCGCCGCCAGGTTGCAGTTCACCCGTCGGGTGCCCGCGTTCCACGAGTCCTCGGTGACGTTGTCCCAGTACACGGTGAGCTTCTTGTCCGCGATGGCCTGGGCGCCGCCCGCGTAGTCCGCCGCGATCCGGCTGCACTCGGGCTGCAGGAACCCGTCCTGGTCCGCGACGGCCGGGAAGGCGTCGGGGAACTTCTGGGTCAGGTCGACGATGCCCACGGCCTCGACCGCGTGCGGTCCGGCGCAGTCGACGGGATCGCCGACCCGGCGCTCGTCGATCGCCAGGCAGGTGCCCGGCTCGTACACGCCGGACTGGTCCTGGTCCGCGGCCTTGCCGGTCAGCGGGTAGAGCGCGCCGGAGCGCGAGGCGCTCTGCACGCCGCAGCGCAGCTCGCGGTCGCCCTCGTCCCACTTCTTCTGCGACGGCTTCAGCGCCCCGACACGGAACCGGCCGTTCGGGTCGTACTTGCCGCCCAGGTACTGCAGCACCACGGGCGAGCACCGCTCGTTGACGAGCCTGCGCATGGTCGGGTCGTCCGGCAGGACCTGCTGGTCCACCAGCTGCACGGTGCCCGCCTGCTCGAACAGGTGCGGCTGCGCGCAGTCGACGACGGCGGTGTCCGCCGCGTCCGCCCGCGACCAGTTCAGGCACGTGCCCGGCGTGGTGGGGGGCGGCGGGATGTCCTCGATGTCCGCGGAGGTGCCGTGCGGCGAGGGCAGCGCGGCGATCGTGCCGAGCACCGGGACCGTGGCGCCCGCGACCGTGTCCAGCGTGGCGACGCCCAGCATCACGCCCGCGCCGACGAGTACGGCCGCGACGATCCGCCGCGCCTGACGGCGACCCGGCAGCCGCAGGCCGGAGGGCTGCGGCGGCGAGGTCGTCCGTGGGGAGCGGACCGGTTTCTCCGCGACGGCGACACCACGGGGGGAGCGGTCGCCGGACGGGGTGGGGAGCTCGTCCATGTCGGCGCCCATCTTGCCTGCCCCGTCCGAGGGACCCCGAACCGGTGGGGGTGTGGCGCGGTCATCGGTCGTGGGCGTGCTGCGTGCGGTGGTCCCGCGCCGTCGACCGTCCTTCGTTGCGGACCCGTTATCGGCCCGGTTCCGCCGTTCGTGTCCGTCGAGATAGGTTCGGCTCCACACGGGGGTGAAGTGATGAGCGAGAACGACGGCCGACCGGATGACGACACCGGTCCGCTGGAGTCCGTGGGTGCCACGCGCGGCCGCATGTCGCAGCAGGACGACACCACGGCGCCGCGCGAGCCCACCCTCGCCGAGAAGCGGGCCCGCGAGCAGGGCGCCCGGCGCCGCGCGGAGGAGGCCCGGCTCGCCGAGGAGGAGGCCGGGCGCAAGAAGAAGCGCAAGCGGATCCTCATCGGCTCCGGTGTGGTCGTCGGCGTCGTCGCGCTGATCGCGGTGGGGTACGCCGTCTCCTCGGACGACGAGGAGATCGAGGCCCGCTGCGTGGACGCCAACGACGTGGTCGTGGACGACAGCAACTGCGTCACCCCCGCCTCGAACACCGGCAACACCTACTACGGCGGCGGCGGCTTCTACCCGATCTTCATCGGCGGTGGCGGCGGCCAGTACCACTACAACTACGGCGGCAGCGGGACCGTCGGCCAGCGGGTCAGCGGCGGCACCACCAGCGTGCCGAGCAGCGGGAGCGTCCGCACGCCGTCCGGGAAGTCCATCTCCCGCGGCGGACTCGGGGTGAGCAGCGGCTCGTCCTCGAGCGGGTCGAGCTCCGGCTCGTCGGCCGGGTCGGGCTCGTCGAGCTCGTCGTCGGGCGGCTCCAAGGGAAGCAGCGGGAGCTGAGCGGTGCGTCGTGAACGCGGGGCCGCGCGCCCCGGCTGGCAGCAGACCGTCCGCGAGCAGGGGCTCGTCTACGACGCCCCCGGGCGGGACGCGACCGGCGGGGCCCGCCCGTACTGGGACGAGTCGGTCCACTACGTCTTCGAGATGGACGAGATCCTCTCCCTGGAGGCGGATGTCGAGCTGCTGCACTCGATGTGCCTCGAGGCGGTGGACCACGTCGTCACCACCGAACGGTTCGCGGACTTCGCGCTGCCCGAGTGGTGCTGGGAGAAGGTGGCCGAGTCCTGGAAGCGGCACGACCCGCACGTCTACGGCCGCTTCGACCTGCGCTACGACGGCTCCGGCCCGGCCAAGCTGCTCGAGTACAACGCGGACACCCCGACCACGCTGCTCGAGGCGTCGATCCTGCAGTGGTACTGGCTCAAGGACACCCATCCGGGAGACGACCAGTGGAACTCGCTGCACGAGCGCCTGGTCGAGCGGTTCGGTGAGGTCAAGGCCCTGCTGCCCACCAACGAGGTCCACTTCACCTGGTCCGGCGGGGACTCCACCGGCGAGGACCACGTGACGGTGGGGTACCTGCAGGAGACGGCGGCGGAGGCCGGGCTGGACACCGTCGGGCTGCGGATCGAGGACATCGGCTGGGACGTCGACCTCGACCGCTTCGTCGACCTCGCCGAGGCTCCCATCCACTCCGTCTTCAAGCTGTACCCCTGGGAGTGGATCCTCACCGAGGACTTCGGCAAGCACGTCGCGCGGAGCCTGCCGGACACGCTGTGGCTCGAGCCGCTGTGGAAGTCCGTGCTGTCGAACAAGGCGATCCTCGCGGTGCTCTGGGAGCTCTACCCCGGCCACCCCAACCTGCTGCCCGCGTACCTGAACGATCCCGGGCTGCTCACCGAGTACGTCCGCAAGCCGCTGCTGGGCCGCGAGGGCGCGAACGTCGACATCGTCGCGCCGGGCTCGCAGGTCTCCACCGGCGGCGTGTACGGCTCGGAGGGCTACGTCTACCAACTGTTCGACCCCCTGCCCGAGTTCGACGGCTTCCGGCCCGCCCTGGGCGCGTGGATCGTCGGCGACGGCTCGGCCGGGCTGGGCATCCGCGAGACCGCGGGCCTGGTCACGGACGACGGCGCGGCCTTCGTCCCGCACCGCATCCCCGAGTAGCTCCCCCCTCGTCAAGCCCATCGTGAGGAAAACATGACACTCGCCCTGGACGCCGCCTACTTCGCCGGACTCGGCCGCGGGGTCGGCGCGATCCTGCTCTACGCCCTGGTCGGCGCCCTGTTGATGCTGATCGGCTTCTGGGCCATCGACATCACCACCCCCGGCAAGCTGGTCCAGCTGGTCCGCGAGGGCAAGCCCGGCGCCGTCGTGGTCACCTCCGCGGGCATGGTCTCGATGGCCTTCATCGTGGTCGTCGCGATCTTCACGGCCTCCGGCCTGCTGACCGAGGGGCTGCTCGCCTCGCTGGTCTTCGGCCTGGTCGGGATCATCGCCCAGGTCGCGGCGGTGCGGCTGCTCGAGTGGGTCAGCGGGATCAAGATCGGCCCGGTGCTCGCGGCGGAGGAGCTGAACGCCGAGGCCTGGGTCGTCGCGGCGACGCACATCGCGCTCGGCCTGATCATCGCGGTCGCGATCATCTAGTCCGTGCGCGGTGGGTGGTGCGCAGGCACCACCCACCGCTCACGACGAGCAGGGCGACGGCCACCCCCGCCACCGTCGCCAGCAGCCGGTCCGCGAGCAGGTCGCCGATCGGCGCGGGGTGCATGGTCGACCCCACGACCAGCGCGAGCGGCGTGATGAACACCAGCGCGAGGCCGTAGTTGCGAAGCACGAACAGCTCCGCCCCGACCTGCAGGACCACCGCGACCAGGACGATCGCCCAGCCGGGCGGGTGGGCGGCGAGCAGCGGCACCGCGACCACGAGCCCCAGCAGGGTGCCCGCGACGCGGTGCAGGCCGCGGGCCACGCGGCCCGCCGCCACCGACAGCGGCACGACCGCCGCGATCAGCGCCCAGTAGACGTGCTCGACCCCCAGCAGCACGGCCAGCGGCGCGGTCACCGCGCACGCGAGCAGTACCTCGAGCACGATCTCGCGACGGACCGCGGCCCGCAACGGCACGGCCACCAGCGGTGCGGCCGCCCGCACGTGGGTGGGGCGCACCGCGCCCGCGCTGCCGACGAGCACCGCGAACGCCGCCGTGCCCGCGGTGACCGCGACGACCTGCAGCGCCGCCGCGAACCCGAAGGCCGGGGCACCCGCGAAGGCGCCCGCCGCGAACACGAAGAACAGCGGGCCGCCCGGCTTCCAGTCCACGACCTGGCCCGCGACGGTGGCCGCCACCGCGACCCCGACCAGCATGATCAGGCCCTGCCAGGCGGGCAGGTGGGCGGCGAGCAGGCCGACCACGACGCTCGCCGTGAGCCCGGCGCCGACGACCGCCTGCTGTGCCGTGCGCGCGGGCACGGTGAGGCCGCGGGCGTAGATCGCGGTGAACGCGCCGAAGGCCGCGGCCCCGAGCAGGTCCACCCGGCCCGCCGCGAGCAGGGCGACCATGGGCAGGCCGACCGAGATCCCGCAGCGGAGCGCGGGTCGGTGGGCCCCCGCGTGCGGTCCGACCCACACCAGCTCCCGGACGAGCGTCACGACATACTCCTTTCACCAGTGAACAAATGTAGTTCACTGGTGTAGGAAAGGGGAACCCGTGGGTGACGCGGTCGACGCCATCCGGGCGGTCTGGGCGCAGCGCAGGCCGGAGCTGGACACCGAGCCCATCGCCGTCGTCGGGCGGATCCTGCGGGCGGCACGGTTCCTCCAGGAGACGGCGGACGCGTGGCTGTCCGACGCCGGGGTGACCCGGACCGAGTTCGACGTCCTGTCCCAGCTGCGCCGCAGCGACGTCCCGCTGCGCCCGGGCGAGCTGACCGCCGGGGTGGTCGGCTCCCCGGCGGCGACCACGAAACGCCTGCACAAGCTGGTCGGCGCCGGGCTGGTCACCCGGGAGCCGGACCCCGCGGACGCGCGCGCCGCCCGGGTGGCGCTCACGCCCGCGGGGGAGGCGCTGGTGGACGAGCTCCTCCCGCGCCAGCTCGCCGCCGAGGCGCAGCTGCTGGAGGCGCTCACCCCGGACCAGCGCCGGGTGCTGGCAGGCCTCCTCCGCACCGCACTGGAGGCGTGGGAGTAGCTAGTCCAGCGCGGCGATCGCCGGGACGTACGCCTCGGGCGGGGGCATGGCCTCGAGCTCCGCGCGCACCTGGCGGGCGTTGGCGGCGAGCTCGCCGTCGACGACCAGGCGGTGCAGCGCCTCCGCGGTGACCCTGCCCGCGATCCCGGCGCCGCGCCGGGCGATGAGCTCGGCGTTGTGCCTGCGGTCCCCGGGGCCCGGGACGGCGAGCTGGGGGATGCCCGCGGCGAGCGCGCCGATCGAGGTCCCCGCGCCGCCGTGGTGCACGATCGCCGCGCAGAGCGGCATCACGTCGGTCAGCGGCACCCAGCCGACCGTCCGCACGTTCGGCGCGGCCTGGGCCCGTCGCGCGGTGCGCGAGTCCGGGCGGACCAGCACGATCTCGGCGTCCACCTCGGCGGCGACGGCCAGCGCGGCAGGCATCGGGTCGGCCCCCGGGCCCGGCACGGTACTGCGGGAGACCAGGATGCGGGGCCGGTCCAGCAGGTCCCCCGACCCGGCGGGCACCCGCAGCCACGCCGGGATCTCGCCGCCGCCGCGCTGCACCGGTCGCATCGGCTGCCCGGCGCGGTCGCCGACGACGCTGCGCGGGCCGGTCGTGAGCAGCACCTCGGGTGCCGGCAGCTGCTCGAGGCCGTGCCTGCGCAGGGCGCGCTGCATCATCTTGGAGCCCGCGGTGACCCGGACCAGCGACGGCCCGTCGAACAGCGAGTTCTCCAGCAGGACCGTCGGCAGGTCGTGCCGGGCGGCCGCCGCGGCCCCGGCGACGGCCAACGGCTCGTGCACGACGACGTCCGGGCGCCACTGGTCGACCACGGTCACCAGCGCGTCCGTCAGCTCCTCGTTCACCGCCCCGAACATCCGCGCGACCATCCGGGTGCCCGCGGTCCCGGCGAGCTCGGCGCGGGCGTCCAGCGGATGGGCGGCCATGCACCGCGCGGCGATCCGGGTGAAGGACAGTTCCCGCGCGACGTCGATCACCGGCAGCTCGCCGGTGTCCGCCCCCATCGCGTCGCCCCCGGTCGCGACGAGCACGTCGTGCCCCGCCTCCCAGAGCGCCTCCGCGAGCGGCAGCATCGGCATCAGGTGCCCGGTGAGCGGCGCCGAGACCACGAGCACGCGCATGGTCCGTACGCTACCGGTGTGGAGGCGCCGAGACTGGTCGCGAGTGACGTCGACGGGACGTTGCTCGGCCCCGACCATGCCGTCAGCCCGCGCACCGCGGCCGTCATCGGCCGTGCGGTGGCGGCCGGCGTGCCGTTCGTACTGGTCACCGGGCGGCCGCCGCGGTGGATCCCGCCGGTGGCGACGCAGCTCGGTGTCGTCCGGTACGCCGTGTGCGCCAACGGCGCGGTGCTCTACGACGTCGAGGCGGACCGCGTGGTCTCCGCCCACACCTTCAGCCCGGGAGACCTCGGCCTGCTGGCCGCGGCCGTCGCGCAGGTGCTGCCCGAGGCGCGGCTCGGCGTCGAGCGGGTGGGGGACAGCGCGTTCGTCGACCAGGCGGCCCAGTTCGTGGCCGAGCCGGACTACCGGCACGCCTGGCCCGGTGCGCTCCCGCCGACCGAGGACCGGGACCGGCTGCTGTCCCGGCCCGCGGTGAAGCTGCTGGTCCGGAGCCACGAGCGGGCGTCCGGGGCGATGCTGGACACGCTCGCCCCGCTCGTCGGGGACAGTGTGGACCTGACGTTCTCCCATCCCGGGGGGCTCCTCGAGGTCGCCCCCGCGGGTGTCACGAAGGCGACGGGGCTGGCCGAGGTCGCCGGGTTCTACGGGATCACCGCCGAGCAGACGGTGGCGTTCGGGGACATGCCGAACGACCTCGCCATGCTGCGCTGGGCCGGGCACGGCGTCGCCATGGGCAACGCCCATCCCGAGGTCGCCGCGGCGGCGGACGAGGTCACCGCCTCGCACGGGGACGAGGGCGTCGCGCTGGTCCTCGAGCGCTGGTTCTGACCTGGGCGGGGGCGTGTCGCGGGGATGTCGGCCCCGGCCGCCCGGGCGGCCCCGCGTAGCATGACGGGCCGTATCACCCCCGGACCGGCGCGCGCACCGCGTGCGCGAGGAGGCCCCTGTCGTGACCGACCGGTCGCTCGACGTGCCTGTCGCCCCCGTCGTCCCCGCCCCGGCGCCCGTCGAGGTGCGGGTCCTCGCGGCCGTACAGGACGCCGTCGGTGGCCCGCAGACCCTCGCCGTCGCGCGCGGGATGTCGCACTTCGGTGAGCACGCGCTGGGCTGGCTCGCGCTCGGCGCGGTCGGTGCCGCCGTCGACCGGCCCCGGCGCGCCGAGTGGCTCTGGTCCGCGGCCGCCGTGGCGTTCGCGCACGGGGCCTCGATCGGGGTCAAGCGCGTGGTGCGCAGGCCGCGGCCGGACCACCCCCAGGTCCGGGTCGGGGTCGGCACCCCCAGCAAGCTCTCCTTCCCCTCCTCGCACGCCACCTCGACCACGGCCGCCGCCGTGCTCTACGGCGGCCTGCTGCGGTCCCGCGCCCCGCTCGTCGTCGTCCCCGCGATGGCGCTGTCCCGGCTGGTCCTGGGCGTGCACTACCCGACCGACGTGGCGACCGGCGCCGGGCTCGGCGCAGGCGTCGCACTGGCCGCCCGGCGCGTGATCCCGCGCCTGATCCGGAAGAAGCGTTCATGACCAGCACCGACGTGCCGACCACGGTCGAGCCCACCCCGCAGCGCACCCCGCTCGGGCTCGCCGCAGGCGTCCTCAAGACGATGCGCCCGCGGCAGTGGGTCAAGAACGTCCTGGTCCTGGCCGCCCCGTTCGCCTCCGGGGACCTCTTCCAGGGGGCGGTGGCGCTCAAGCTGCTGATCGCCTTCGCGGCGTTCTCGCTGGCCGCGTCGGGTGTGTACCTGGTCAACGACGCCAAGGACGTCCTCGCCGACCGCGCCCACCCGACCAAGCGGAACCGGCCGATCGCGGCAGGCATCGTCCCGGTCCCGGTGGCCTACGTCGTGGCCGCGGTGTCGTTCGCGGTGGCCATCGCGCTGTCGCTGGTCGCCTCGGTGCAGCTGCTGATCGTGCTGGTCGTCTACGTGGTCGTGCAGCTGGCGTACTGCTTCTGGCTCAAGCACCAGCCGGTGCTGGACATCTGCATCGTCGCGTCGGGCTTCCTGATGCGCGCCATCGCCGGTGGCGTCGCCGCCGCGATCCCGCTGTCGCAGTGGTTCCTGCTGGCCGCCGGGTTCGGCTCGCTGTTCATGGTCTCGGGCAAGCGCTACGCCGAGATGATGCTCGCCGAGCGCACCGGCGCGAAGATCCGCAAGTCGCTCGAGTCCTACTCGCCGTCCTACCTGCGGTTCGTCTGGGGCCTCTCGGCCACGGTGCTGGTCATGGACTACGGCCTGTGGGCCTTCGAGATCCGCGAGGCCCACCACAACTCCGTGTGGTCGGTCATCTCCATCGTCCCGTTCGTCGTCGCCGTCCTGCGCTACGCCGTGGACGTGGACAACGGCAACGGCGGCGAGCCCGAGGACATCGCCCTCGGCGACCGCGTCCTGCAGGTGCTCGCAGTGGCGTGGGTGGCGATGCTGACCCTGGCGGTCTACCTGTAGATCCGTCGCCGAGGGCGCGGGCCCGGCGCTCCAGCCGGGTGCCGATCCCGGCGAAGGGCTTCTCCAACCCCGCCTGGCAGGCCCTCCTCGTCGTGGGCCGGTGGGTCGGCCTCTTCGACCACGGGACACTCGCCGGGATCCCGGACTACGCCCCCTGCCCGAGCTGCTCGCGTTCGTGCGGGTCGGCCTGGCGGACGCCGGGATCGCCCGGTTCTGGCGTACCGGTGACATGCCCGGCAGTGGCCTGCGGTGCCGGTGGAGCTCGCTGGACGGGGCGGCCACGGCTCACCTCCCGGCGACCGGCGTCAGGGCCGGTGCCATCCTCCGCACCCCGCCCCGCACCCCGACCACCATCAGGCCCACCACCACGACCGGCGCGACCACCTGGGCGATCGTGGCGGCGAGGACCGGGGGGATCGGGAGGAACAGGATCGGGACGTAGAGGACGGTGCCGACGGCCCACGCGATCGTCGCCGTCCGGCTGGAGCGCAGGGCGACCAGCACGGCCTGCAGGATCTGCGCCGCCATCATGCCGACGGTGCCGAGGCACAGGGCCGCGGCGATCCCGCCGGGCATCGGGACGGGGGCGTCGAAGAAGGTCCGGGCCGCCCACGAGCCCGCGAGCCAGGCGAGCAGCGTGCCGACCGCGCCCACGGCCGCGACCAGGCCCAGGGCCAGGCCGGTCAGCCTGCGCAGGGTGGCGCGGTCGCCCCGCTCGGCGGCCGCGGACAGGCCCGGGATGAGCAGGGCCTGCACCGGCCCGAAGAGGAACAGCGGGGTGCGGGCCAGCACGAACAGGGAGGCGAAGGCGGCCGCGGTGGCCGCGTCCGTGACCAGCCGCGAGGTGACGACGACGGGGGCCAGGTTCGCCACGAGCAGCGTCAGCCCCGAGGCGGCGGCCAGCATCCCGACCTCGCGCCCCATCCGGACCCGGTCGACCGGCGGCGACGGCAGGTGAGCGCCGGTCCGCCCGCGCATCCCGACGACCGTGAGCAGGGCCGCGAACCCGGCCCCGACCACGAACGCGAACCCGAACAGCTCGGGGACCGCGGACCCGACGAGCACGAGCGCGGCGCAGGGCAACAGCCTGCCGAGGCCCTCGGCCCCCAGGGTCGCGGAGTACCAGCCGAAGCGGCGCGCCCCGGCGTAGAGCCCGCGCAGCGTGTAGACCGCCGCCGCGCCGAGCACCGAGACCACGACCGCCACGAGCAGCGCCCACGAGCCCGCGAGCACCCGGTCCACCAGCACCGGCGACAGCGCCAGCAGTGCCGCGCTGACCACGAGCGCCAGGCCCCCGGCGACCAGCGAGGCCGACCGGGCGACGGGCCCGATGCCCTGCCCCGCCGCGGCCCGGGCGCTGACCTCCCGGTTCGCGGCCTGCTCGACGGCCACGAAGAGCCCGGGCCCCACGATCGCCACGACGAAGTAGACGGACGCGACGGCGGTGTAGCCCTCCGGGGCGAGGGCGTGCCCCGCCAGGGCCAGGAAGACGTACGCGGCGGCACCGAGCACCACCATGCCCACGCCGACCAGCGCGGCGCCGGACAGCCGGTGCAGCTGCACCCGCGCCAGCCGCGCCCGACCGCTCATGGGGACGCAGCGTACGGCAGCCGGGGGGCCGGGTCCGCGGACGCCGGTCGGGCGGTCGCTACCCTCTGCGGGTGAGCGCGGACCGCACGACGACGGGCGTCGACGTCATGATCCCCGCCTACGGGGACGACGCGCTGCTCCGCGAGGCGGTCGAGAGCGTGCGCGCCCAGCGGGACCCGCGCTGGCGGTTGACCGTCGTCGACGACGGCGTCGAGCAGGGCCGGTCCGTGGGCCTGGCCGAGTGGCTGGCCGGGGACGAGCGGGTCCGCTACCTCCCCAACCCCGCGCGCCTGGGCATCAACCGCAACTTCCAGCGCTGCCTCGAGGAGGCCACCGCGGACTGGGTGGTCCTGCTCGGCGCGGACGACCGGGTGCACCCGGACTTCGTCGGCCGGGTCCTGGACCTCGCCGCCGCCCACCCCGCCGCCGCCTGGCTGCACATGGACGCCCGCGTGATCGACGGCGCCGGGCGGCCGGTGGCACCGCTCGCCGACCGGGTCAAGGCACGCACGAAGCTGCGGGTCACGGGCGCGGCCCGCGTCTCGGGCGGCGAGGAGCTCAGCACCTCCCTGCTGCACGGCAACTGGATGTATTTCCCCAGCTGCGTCTTCCGGCGCGCGTTCGTCGTCGAGCACGGCTTCCGCGAGGGCTACGACATCGTCCTCGACCTGGACCTCTACCTGCGGATGCTGCTCGCGGGCGGCGAGTGCGTCCTGTCCGGCGAGCCGGGCATCGACTACCGGCGGCACGCGGCGAGCCTGTCGTCGGCCGGCGCGGTCGACGGCACCCGCTTCGCCGAGGAGACCGCCTACTTCGCCGAGGTCGCCGCCGTGTTGGCGGCGCGCGGCTGGCCCCGGGCCGCCCGCGCCGCACGCTGGCACTGGACCTCGCGCGCCCACGGCGTGGCGACACTTCCGGGTCTGCTGCGTACGGGAGAGTTGCCGGTGGCGCGAGAGGTCCTGCGCCTCGCCCTGTCGACCGGATCCGCAGAACGGCACGTTCAGAGGAGCACGCTGACATGACGACCTCGTCGACCGTCGAGGCCGCCCGCGAGGCCGACCCCCAGGCCATCGAGCTCTCCGTGGTGCTGCCCTGCCTCAACGAGGCCGAGACGCTGGAGACCTGCATCCGCAAGGCCCAGACCTCGCTCGCCGAGCTCGGGGTGGCCGGGGAGGTCGTGGTCGCGGACAACGGCTCCACCGACGGTTCCCAGGACATCGCGCGAGACCTCGGCGCCCGCGTGGTCGACGTCCCCCGCCGCGGGTACGGCGCCGCGCTGATGGCCGGGATCGAGGCCTCGCGCGGCGAGTACGTGCTGATGGCGGACGCGGACGACAGCTACGCCCTGGACAGCCTCGGCGGCTTCCTGGATGGCCTGCGCGCCGGTTCCGACCTCGTGATGGGCAACCGTTTCCAGGGCGGCATCGAGCCCGGCGCCATGCCGTTCCTGCACAAGTACCTGGGCAACCCGGTGCTGTCGATGCTCGGGCGGCTGTTCTTCCGGATCCCGGTCGGCGACTTCCACTGCGGCATGCGCGCCTTCCGTCGGGACCGGCTGCTGGAGCTGGGCCTGCGCACCTCGGGCATGGAGTTCGCGTCGGAGATGGTGGTGCGGGCGTCGCTGTCGCACTACCGGATCACCGAGGTCCCCACCACGCTGCGCCCGGACGGCCGCACCCGCGCCCCACACCTGCGCACCTGGCGGGACGGCTGGCGGCACCTGCGCTTCCTGCTCGCCTTCTCGCCGCGCTGGCTGCTGTACTACCCGTCGCTGGCGATGATGGCCGTCGGGCTGCTCGGGATGGTGTGGCTGGCCGTCGGCCCGGCCACCCGGATGGTCGGCGACGTCGGCCTCGGCATCCACTCCATGCTGGCGTTCGCCACGATGTTCGTCGTCGGCACCCAGGGGGTCGGTCTGGCGGTGGTCGCACGGTCCTACGCGGCCCACCTCAAGCTGCTGCCGCCGCCGTCGGAGAAGTTCGAACGGATCTTCACCCGGCTCTCCCTGGAGAAGGGCCTGGTCATCGGGGGGCTCGCCATGCTCCTCGGGATCGCGGCCTTCATCGCGGCGGTCAGCTCGTGGGGGGCGAACGGCTTCGGCGCCCTCGATGTGGTGCAGTCGATGCGCGTCCCGATCGTGGGCATGGTGCTGTGCGTGACGGGCTTCCAGCTGATCATCGTCAGCTTCACCCTGAGCCTCACCAGGATCGGCGAGGACTAGCGCCGGTAGCCCAGCAGGTAGTTGTGGCGGTGCGGGGGGATCCGGGCCTCCAGAACCAGCTCGTCGCCGAACAGACCCTCAAGACGGTCTCTCATAGCAGCGCTCGGGACGTGTGAGATGCGGTCCCCCGTGATGAAGCGGTCCGCGGCCCAACAAGCGAAGTGTGCGGGGCCCGGTTTCGGCTCCCATTCCTTGATCGCATAGTGCCCACCAGGCGTCGTGAGATCCCGGACATCGCGCAGCAGCGACTCGCGCAGGTGGTGCGGCACGTGATGGATCACGTCCACCACGACGACCAGGTCGAACGTCCCCGGGTCGGTCGCACGGAACGAACTTGAGTCGATACTTAGAAAACTCGCCCGGGCGGAGTCTCCGCGGAACAGCCGCCCCGGCTGATCCGACACGTCGATCCCGACGTATTCGGCGTCCTGATATCGCTCCAGGAGACGCTGCGCGAAGCTCCCGTCTCCGCAGCCGACCTCAAGGATGCGTTTCGCCGGAAACACGCTCGCCAGGACCTCGGCGCAGTCGGCGAGGTTGATGAACAACGACCTGTAGGCGTCTGCGGCTGGGATCTCGTAGCGCCCGAGGCGGGTTCGGATCGCGGGGCCGATCTTGAGGTCGGGCATGTCGGGAGACTACCGACACCCTGGGAACGGCGTGGACGGGTGCCGGTCGGCGTTCAGTAGCCTCGCACCCGTGCCCGACGCGGTCCTGCTCCTCGTCGCCGCGCTGGTCGGATATCTCCCCGGGCTCGCGGTGGCCGCTGCGCTGCGGGTGCAGTCCCCGGTCCTGCTGGTCGCGGTGGCCCCGCCGCTGAGCGTGGCGGTGTGCGGGCTGGTCGCGGTCCTCGCGGCACTGGGCGGGTTCTCCTACGGGCCGGTGCCGGTCGCGGTGGTCGTGGCGATGCTGCTGGCGGTGGCCGGGTGGCGGGCCACCCGCGCCGCCCGACGACGCCGGGCCGCGCGCACCTGGAAGCACGCCCCGGCGGAGCGGGGTCGGAGCCGGGCGCGGACCGCTCCGGTGCCCGCGGCGGTCGGGCTCGCGATGATCGTCGTCGCGCTCGCCTACGGGCTGTGGTGCTGGCTGCGCGGGCTCGGCGGGCTCGCGACCGTGCCGCAGGAGCACGACATGATCATCCACGCGATGCAGACCGCCTACATCGCGCGCTCCGGCCGGGCGGCGCCCTGGGAGCTGGTCCCCGCGGACGTCCTGACCGGTGGGCCCGTCTCCTTCTACCCCTCCGGCTTCCACCTGCTCGCCGGACTCACCGCCCAGCTGGACGGGTTCGAGGTCGTCGCGGCGATGAACGCCATGACCGTGGTGATCCTGGTCGGCGCGATGATCACCGGGGTCGCCGCGCTGGCCGCGGTCGCGGCCCGGCGGCTCGCGCTGTCCCGGGGTTCGGCGCTGCTCGCGGCGGGCGTCGCCGCGCTGGTCATGGCGGGCATGTACCGGCCGATCTACCAGCTCACGCACGACGGCGGCATCCTCGGCCAGGCCGCGGCGTTCGCCATGGTCCCGGGGGTCGTGGCGGTTCTGCTGGCCCTGCCCGGCCGTCGCGTGGGCGTCGGGGTGGCCGCCGGAGCGGCGACCGCCGGTGCCGTCTGGGTGCACCCCTCGGTGGCGGTGTCGATCGGGCTGACCACGGCGTTCTGGGCGCTCGGCGAGCTGGCGACCAGGCACAGCAGGCGCCGGCTGCGGGGGCTGGTGAAGCCGCTGGCGGCCGCGGTCGGCACCGCGGTGGTGCTGCTCGTCCCGGCGGTCGGACCGGGTCTCGGCGCCACGGGCCGCACGGGCGCGTTCCCCCCGGACAGCGGGCCCGTGGACTTCGGCGCGGCGCTCGAGCGCGTGGTCGGCCTGCCGTACACGGGCTGGCTGGACCCGGACGACCTGTACTGGCAGCGCTCCGCCGCGATCCTCGCCGCGCTCGGCGTGGTGGCCCTGGTGCTGCGCCGTCGCGGGCTGGGCCCGGTCACGGCGTGGCTGTTCTGGGCCGTGATCCTGATCGGGGCCTGGCTGAGCCCCGGGACCGGGTACGACGCCCTGGTCACCGGCTTCTTCTACAACGCCATGCTCCGCACCTGGTCACACACCTCGATGCTGGTCCCGGTGCTGGCCGGGCTGGGCGTGGTCCTCACCGCCGACCTGATCGGGGTGCTCGTCCGCCGTCGGGTCCGGCTCCCGGCGGTCCTGGCCGCGACGGCCGTCGTGGCCGCGGTCTTCGCCTACTACGCGGCCGTCCCGGCGAGCTCGTACGCCCAGCTGAACGAGGAGGCCGTCGCCACGCGGTACTCCTCCCCGGACTTCGTGCGGGTCGGCCCGGACGACCAGGCCGCGATCGCCTGGCTCGCCGACCGGGTCGAGCCCGGTGAGCGCGTGTTCAACTCCCCGAACGACGGCTCCACCTACCTCTACGTCGAACGCGGCGTCCCGGTCGTCAACGTCTACACCCTGGGCCTGCCCGGCGTGCCCTACAGCTACGAGCTGCTGGAGGACTTCCACTCCTATCCCACCGACCCCGGGGTGCGCAGGCAGCTGCAGGTGCTGAACGTCCGCTGGGTCTACGTGGACGAGAGCGCCCCCGGCATCGGCTCGAACGGATCGCCGGAGGGCTGGGCGGGCAGCGCGGGCTTCTCGCTGGCCCCCGGCCTCGCGGACCTCGACGGCCTCCCGGGCCTGGACCTGCGCTTCCGCAGCGGCACCGTCAGCGTCTACGCGCTGGACCTCGACACCGCCCTGCCCAGCGCCTGACCGCGACGAGGACGGCGGCGCCCACCTCGCCGACGGACGGGTGAACCGGGCGGACACGGCGCCGTCCGCGGCTCCTGGTGACCGTGGCACCCCCTGCGGAGAGGTGCCGGCCTCGCCGATCCCCGTCCCCGTGCAGGTGGTGCCCGTCACCGCCGCTACCCTCGGTGCCCGTGACTGACGCACAGCAGAGGGTCGGCTCCGCACGCTCCGCCTCCGCGTTCGACCTGGTCGTGGTCGGCTCGGGCTTCTTCGGGCTGACGATCGCCGAACGCGCCGCCGCCGAGCTCGGCAGGAAGGTGCTCGTGCTGGAGCGTCGCAGCCACATCGGCGGCAACGCCTACTCCGAGCCGGAGCCCGAGACCGGCATCGAGATCCACAAGTACGGCGCGCACCTGTTCCACACCTCGAACAAGCGCGTGTGGGAGTACTGCAACAGGTTCACCGAGTTCACCGGCTATCAGCACCGGGTGTTCGCGAAGGTGGGCGAGCAGGTCTACGCCTTCCCGATGAACCTGGCACTGATCAACCAGTTCTTCGGCAGGTCGCACAGCCCGGACGAGGCCCGTGCCCTGATCGCGGAGCAGGCGAGCGAGGTGGACACCGCCGAGGCGGAGAACCTCGAGCAGAAGGCGATCTCGCTGATCGGGCGCCCGCTGTACGAGGCGTTCGTCAAGGGCTACACCGCGAAGCAGTGGCAGACCGACCCCACGCAGCTGGGCGCGTCGATCATCACCCGGCTCCCGGTGCGCTACACCTTCGACAACCGCTACTTCAACGACACCTACGAGGGTCTGCCCGTGGACGGGTACACCGCGTGGCTGGAGAAGATGGCGGACCACCCGAACATCACCGTCCGTCTCGACACCGACTACTTCGAGGTGCGAGACGAGCTCGCCGACATCCCCAC
Source organism: Pseudonocardia xishanensis (assembly GCF_039541715.1). Lineage (NCBI taxonomy): Bacteria > Bacillati > Actinomycetota > Actinomycetes > Pseudonocardiales > Pseudonocardiaceae > Pseudonocardia > Pseudonocardia xishanensis. The sequence continues at coordinate 139,089 of NZ_BAABGT010000029.1, read as the reverse complement.
GGTCTACACGGGCCCGCTGGACCGCTACTTCGACTTCAGCGAGGGCGAGCTGTCCTGGCGCACGCTGGACTTCGAGATCGAGGTCCGCCACGACACCGGCGACTTCCAGGGCACCCCGGTCATGAACTACAACGACCAGGAGGTGCCCTACACCCGGATCCACGAGTTCCGGCACTTCCACCCCGAGCGGGACTACCCGAAGGACAAGACGGTCATCGTGCGCGAGTACTCGCGCTTCGCCGAGTCCGGGGACGAGCCGTACTACCCCGTCGGCACGCCGGAGGACCGGGCGAAGCTGGAGCGCTACCGCGAGCTGGCCCGCAAGGAGACCGCGAACCGCAACGTGCTGTTCGGCGGCCGCCTGGGCACGTACAAGTACCTGGACATGCACATGGCGATCGGGTCCGCGCTGACCATGTTCGACAACCGGATCGCCCCGCACTTCACCGAGGGCAAGGCCCTGTCGGGCACCGAGAGCGCTGAGGACTGAGTGACCACCACCGCCGAGCCGACCACCGCTCTGGACACGCTGCTGCAGCGGATCATCCTGCCCCGGCACGCCGATCCGCTCAGCGTCCGCGCGCTCTACGTCGACGAGCGCACCGGCACCACGCTGACCCCCACGACCCCGACGGCGGGGACGCAGGAGAAGCCGATGACCCTCACGGTCTCGGCGACCTCGGGCCGCGCGCTGCGCGTCACCTCGCGGACCTCCGCGGTGCTGCCCGCGCAGAGCGAGGTGTCCTTCGGCGCGTACTTCAACGGTTTCGCGGCGGGGTACTGGCGGCGCTGGTCCACGCTGACCGACATCCGGCTGCGGCTCTCGCTCGAGGGCGAGGGCCGGGTGGACGTCTACCGCTCCAAGGCGGACGGCTCCCACATCTACGTCACCGGCGAGGTCGTCTCCGGCGAGCGGGACCTCGATCTCGCGCTGGACCTGCGCCCGTTCGAGGACGGCGGCTGGTACTGGTTCGACCTGACCTCGGCGGACTCCGAGCTCACCCTGCACGGCGGCGGCTGGCACGCCTCCACCGCGGCGCCCGGCCGGGCCGCGGTCACCATCGGCATGCCGACGTTCAACCGCCCGGCCGACTGCGTCGCCACCCTCACCGCGATCGGCGAGGACCCCGAGGTGCTCGCCGCCGTCACCGCGGTGGTCCTGCCGGACCAGGGCACGTCGAAGGTGCGGGACGCGGCGGGCTTCGGCAAGGCCGCCGAGGCGCTCGGCGACCGGCTGCGGATCATCGACCAGCCCAACCTCGGCGGCTCCGGCGGCTACGCGCGCGTCATGTACGAAGCGCTCGGCAGCACGGACTGCGAGCAGATCCTCTACATGGACGACGACATCCTGCTCGAGCCGGACTCGATCCTGCGCGCCGTCGCGTTCTCCCGCTGGTCGCGCGAGCCGATGCTGGTCGGCGGGCAGATGCTGTCGCTGCAGGCGCGCTCGCAGCTGTCGACCATGGGCGAGGTCGTCGACCGCAACCAGTTCATGTGGCGGGTCGCGCCCGAGACCGAGCCGCACCACGACCTCGCCGAGCAGACCCTGCGCGAGACGCCGTGGCTGCACCGCCGCGTGGACGTCGACTACAACGCCTGGTGGATGTGCCTGATCCCGCGCGTGGTCGCCGAGGAGCTGGGCCTGCCGCTGCCGTTGTTCATCAAGTGGGACGACGCCGAGTACGGCCTGCGCGCCCGCGGCCGCGGCTTCCGCACGGCCACCGTCCCCGGGATCGCCATCTGGCACATGTCCTTCATCGAGAAGGACGACAGCTCGGACTGGCAGGCGTACTTCCACTACCGCAACCGGTTCGTCGCGGCGGCGCTGCACGGACCGGACTCGCCCAGGCCGATGTTGCAGGAGTCCTTCAAGCGCACGCTGCGGCACCTGATGCTGATGGAGTACTCGGCCGTCGCGCTGCAGATCAAGGGCCTCACGGACTTCCTGGCGGGCCCCGAGGCGCTGTTCGCCAAGCTCCCCGTGGTCCTCGGCGAGATCCGCGCCGAGCGCGCCGAGTACGACGACGGCCGCCCCCTCCAGTCCGCCACCGAGGTCCCGCTCTCCACCTTGGACGCGCTGGGCGCCCAGCTCTTCCCGGAGCCCCCGGTGGGCAAGGTCAAGGTCGCCACCGGGCTGGCCCGCGGCGTCCTGCGGAATCTGAAGACCCCGGACCCGGCGAACGCGGTCGTCCCGCAGCGGAACGTGCCGTGGAAGAAGGCGCAGTGGTTCGTGCTGGCGGGTCTGGACTCCGCCACCGTCTCCACGCCGGACGGGCGCGGCGTCACCTTCCGCCGCCGCGACCCGGGGCTGTTCAAGCAGATGGTGCGCCGGTCGCTGGAGCTGCACCGCCGGGTGGCCAAGCAGTGGCCGGACCTCCAGTCCCGCTACCGCGAGGCGCAGCCGTGGCTCACCAGCCGCGAGGCCTGGAGGACCGAGATCTTCGAGAAGTAGCCCGGTCACACTGCTCGAAGACGCCGCCCACGCCCTTCCGCCCTCCCAAGCCCGGGGCGCCGACCAGGCCCTGGAGGACGCGTGGCTGCTCCGCCGCGCACTCGGGGCCGACGGCGACCTCCGCGCCCACGAACGCGCGCGGGCCCCGGTGGGTGCTCACGCGGTGAGGCCGCGACGCCGATCCGCGGCGACGTCGGACTCGCGTGTCGGAAGCGGAGGACTCGCGGGTCAGGAGTCCGTGTCGTAGAGGCGGGCCCAGTTCTCGCGGCTGGTGAGCTCCGGGGCGGCGGCGCGGTACCGCTCCACCACCGCCGGGCCCTCGGCCCGCAGCCTGCGGATCGCCTCGAAGCCGCGCTTGGCCAGGGCGATCGCGCGGTCCCTGTCCCGGGTGCGGATGCGGACGCCGGTCTCACCCATGTCCGTGACGACCGCCCGCTCGAACAGCGCGACGTGCCACCAGTGCGCGTCCCCGGCCGGGATGAAGCCCGTGCGGTGCGCCGCCTTGCCCAACGCCTGGTAGGCGGCCCGCTTGGCCCAGGTCAGGGCCTCGGACGACGGCTCGCTCGCCGAGCGGATCACCGGCAGCTCCCGGAAGTCCTCGCCCAGGTCGGCCATCTTCACGACCGTGGTCTCCGGGTAGTCCGCCCGCACCCGGCGGATCATCGCGGCGGCCTCGGCGGAGCCGTCCGCAAGGATCTCCGGGCCCTTCAGGAAGTCCTCGACGGCCTGCAGCAGGGTGGCCGCGAGCCCGTAGTGCATCCCGATGAGGTAGATCGACAGCAGGTGCCGGATCCGGCCGGTGATCTTCTTGGTGGAGAACGGGGTGCGCAGCGCCGCGGTGATCAACCCGTTGCGCAGGTTGAAGTACCGGTGCCACTCGTCCCAGTCCTTCCACCCGAAGTCCCCGTGCCACACGCCCGCACCGGGCAGCGAGACGGTGGGGAAGCCGGCGTGCCGCGCCCGGTAGCCGAACTCGATGTCGTCCCACTGGAAGAACAGCGGCAGCGGGTAGCCGATCGCCCGGACGATCTCGGCCGGGATCAGGCAGGACCACCAGCCGTTGTACTCGGTGTCCGCGCGGCGCTCCTGGTTGATCGGCAGCAGCCGCTCGTCCAGCCCGAGCAGGTAGGCCTCCTGCAGCGCGCCCGGCACCGGCAGCCCGACCTCGAGGTTCTCCGGGTCCGCGTACTCGGCGGAGATGTGCAGGTGTCCGGGGTGGAGCAGGTTCAGCATCTGCCCGCCGACGATCGTGGGCACCGCGGTGCACGCCCCGAACGTGGTGAGGCGGAAGAGGATCTCCGGCTCGAGCATCACGTCGTCGTCCATGAACAGGACGTCCCGATGCTCCTCCGGCGCCCCCGCGGTGGCCTCGAACAGCCCGCGGGTGAACCCGCCCGCCCCGCCCAGGTTCCGCTGGCGCAGGTAGACGAGCTTGTCCCCCAACGCCTCCGACACGGCCTCGAACCGCTCGCGGGACTCCAGCGGGTCGCTGCCCTGGTCCACCACCCGCACCAGCCCGACGACGGCGAGCGCCTCGGGGTCGTCCGCCAGCGCCTGCAGGGTGTCCAGGCACTCGTTCACGCGGTTGTACGTGCAGATCACCACGTCCGTGAGCGGGACGCGACGCGGCGCGAGCACCGACCAGCGCACGTCGGAGACGACCAGCGACCCCAGCTCCGTGGTGATCTCCAGCCACATGCCGCCGCCGTCGAGGAAGCGGTCGACCGGGCCGGTCAGCCGGATCTCGCGGGTCTCGGCGCCCACGGCCGTGCCGACGTCGGCCGAGGCGACGATCCGGGAGACCTTGTTCGTGTCCGACGCGAGCAGCCGGATCCGGCCCTCACCGGAGGCGACGGCGGTGACCTCGACCTGCTCGACGCCCGTCCAGCGCTGCCAGTAGGTCGCGGAGAACCGGCCGAAGTAGGTGTTGGTGCCGACCTTCGACCCCGGCGCGAGGGTGACCGTGGTCCGCTCCCGGCGCGCCGCGCCCCGCTCGACGACCGAGTAGAGGTCCTCGGGTGCCAGCGCCGTCGGGCCGAAGAACAGGCCCCGCTGCGCGGTCAGCCGGACCGGGCCCCCCGTCCGGTCGGACTGCCTCCCCGGGGTGGCCACGGGCGAGTCCGGGGTCTCGGCGGTACGCAGCATGACGATGGATCGTCCTCCGGGTGCGGGGGGCTGTCGGATGTCCCATTGTGGGGTATGACGCCGGTCGCACCGGATCAGCCCACGCCGGCGCGGGGTCAGCCGATGGGATCGAGACCCGGGACGCGGGTACGCCCCGTGCCCGCCAGGCCACTCACCGTCACATCCGCGACCTGCGGCTGAGCCGTCGCGAAGGAGGCGACGGGTTCCCAACGGTAGAGCTGGGCCGGATCGCGCAGTGGATCACCGTCCAGGTAGCCCGCCATGCGGCGCTCCGTCACGAGTAGCCTGGCTGCGGCGAACGGTCCCCCGAAGCCGGGGGCGTAGGTGATCCCCGCGGCACCGTCGGACTGCGGGGGCGCGACCCGCCACTCCGGAAGCACCGTGGTGCCGAGGGGCAGCGGGGCCGGGGTGAGGCAGGGGAACACGAAGGCGACCGGCCAGTCCAGGATCGCCTCGGTGCGCACCGGGAGCAGCTGGTCCATCCGGGTCAGCACGGGGATCCGGGGCAGGGTGGCGGCCGCGTCCGAGCCCGCGGGTGCGTCGACGGCCAGGCGCACCCGCGTCGCTCCGTCCGGCGGAACGAGCCGCTGGTCGCGGGGGGTGTCGTCGCTCGGGGACAGGCCCGACCGGGCGAGCACCTCGTCCGACGGACCGGCGAACTCGACCGCCAGCGTGTCCCCGGGTCGCAGCGTCCCCGACACGGTCACGACGACCGGCAGCGCGGACGTGCGGTCCAGCGCGAACCACTCGGTGGACCCGACACCGGCGGCCCGGACCCCGGGGACCTCGACGCCGCCCGCGTCCGTCGGGACGACCGGGAGGCCGCCGCCCCGCGCCGCGGCGGGCGCCTCGGCCGGGCCCGCCCGCCCGGGGACCGATCCGCCCGAGCCCGCCGCGACGGGGAGGAGCCCCGCCGCCGGATCGGTCTCCACCGACATCCGCTCCTGCAGCCCGCACGGCTGTCCGCGCAGCGTGGACACCGCGTCCGAGGCGAGGGTGTAGTCGTCTCGGTGCGTCCAGCTCGTCCGCGCGAAGGTCAGGACCTGCAGCCCGACGACCGCGGCCACCAGCGCGACCGCCACCAGCGCCGGGCTGGGCCACCACCGGGCCGGGCGCACCGGCCGCCCGCCGGACCGCCGCCACGCCACGACGAGCAGCAACGCCCCGACCACCAGCACCCCGAGGCCGAGCCAGAGCGTGGCCACCGCGGTGCCCGCCAGCAGCGGGGTGACCGTGCTCCAGGTCAGCCCCCACCAGTTCGACACGAACGGCCACACGTTCTGCCCGGCCCAGATCAGCGAGCCGACCACGGTCAGGGCCGCGAGCCCCGCGAGCCAGGGCGCGACCCGGCCTGCGAGCGCCCGGCGTCCGCAGACGACGACGCCGACCACCAGCACGCCCGCACCGACTCCTGCGAGGTCGCCGAAGTGCTGGGTCCACTTGGTCGGGTTGGTGGTCATGGAGGCGAGCCCGAGGAGGAAGGTGACGGCGAGCCGCACCGCGGGCGTGTTCCGCCGCGACCACACCGTCGACCACAGCACCGCGACGGCGGCGACCACCGTCAGCAGCACCGGCGCCCGCTTGGCCAGCGAGCCCTGCAGGTCGGTGGACAGCAGCAGCGCGTAGCGGTGGTACTCGTCGTACCAGTGCTCGCCGCCGCCGATCACCGTCCGGACCCGGGTGGCCTCCAGGAGCCCGGCGAGGCTCTGGTCGGACACCATCAGGAACACCGCCGCGGCGGGCGCCGCGAGCAGCACCGGCACGATCCGCCAGCCGGAGCGCCGCACGATCCGCAGCAGCGGCACGGCGGCGGGCACCAGCGGCGCGAAGGCCATCAGCCCGCCCGGCGTGACGGCGGTGGTCGCCCCCGCCACCACCAGCGCGAGCACCAGCGGGGTCACCCGGCGCAGGGCGACGGCCCGCTCCACGAGCAGCACCGCCCCCAGCATCCCGAGCGCCACCCACGGCTCCGGGCGCAGCCCGAGCGTGAGCGGCAGCCACCACAGCAGGAAGCAGAGCGCGGCGAGCCACCGCAACCGACCCGCGGCCCGCGGGAGCAGCCGCGGCAGCAGCAGCCGCGTGAGCAGACCCCAGGTCACGAGGCCGATGAGGATGGACGGCAGTCGCATCCACACCGTGGACGGCGAGATCTGCGCCCACAGCCAGTACAGGTCGTAGAACCAGCTGAACGGGGCCTCCGGGGCGTTCAGCCAGCGGTAGACGTTGCCGACGAACCCGCTGCTCGCGCGGTCGCGGACGATGCCGGCGATGTACCCGTCGTCCACCGTGATCGGGCCGACCACCCACCAGACGCCGAGCACCGCGGTCACGCCCAGGTCGGAGAGCCGGGGCCGCCACCAGCGGCGCGGCAGCCACCGGATCCGGCCGCGCGCCTCGAGCAGGACGACCATCGCCAGCAGCGCGAGCACCCCGACGACCGCGATCGCCGCCTTGAGCGGGGTGATCGTGGTCTGGAAGCGGGTGTCGGCGGTGAGCTGCACGGCCACCAGCTCGGGCCGGTCCGACTGCAGTGCGGCGACGGCGGGGCGCAGGTCCCCGGTCCGCGTGACGACCGGGGCGCCGTCGAGCAGCACGGAGGTGGCGGCGGTGTCGGAGTGGACCGCGACCGTGCAGTCCCCGGCGGGCACCGGCACGGCGGCCAGCTCGACGCCCGCGCTCGTGACCCGGACGGTGTCGTCGACCACCGCGACCGTCAGGCCGTCGAGCGGGGCGGCGGTGGGGTCCGCGTTCGCGGGGACCGTGGTGACCAGGGTCCCGGGCACCCGGGTGCAGCCGACCGTCGCCGTGAGCTCGGTCGGCTGGTACGGCATCAGCGGCAGCGCGGTCGGCACGGCGCCGGGGCCGCCCCAGGCGTACTCGGCGCGCGGCTGCACGACCGGCGCGAGCGGGAACGCGGCGGCACAGACGAGCACGACGAGGCCGAGCACGACGGCGAGGAGCCCCGGACGCCGGGCGGAGGACGGCGGGGGGTCCTCCCGGAGCGTGTCGGGGGCGGGGCGGACGGGGGAGACCACGGGGACAGGCTGCCGGCCGCGACACGCCGCACGACCCGCGGCCCCGTCGCGGTCACGATCGTGCGTCTTTCGGTCAGGATGGGGCAACCGTCGGGGTTCGGGCTCGTCTGGGAAGAGGAGGAGTCCGTGATCCGACGTCGCGAGGAGCTGAGGATGGACACCGTGGTGGCCCCCGAGACCGGGGTCCAGCGGGTGCCCCCCGCGCGCCGGACGTGGAACGCCGCGGTCCTGGTGCTACTCGGCGCGGCCTTCGCGGCCCTGGTCTGGAACCGGCGCTGGGTCAGCGACGACGGGCTGATCGTCCTGCGCACCGTCCGGAACCTGCTGGCGGGCGCGGGCCCGGTGTTCAACGCGGGCGAGCGGGTCGAGGCGAACACCTCCACCCTCTGGACCTACCTCCTCGCGCTGCCCAGCCTGGTCTGGTCGCCGAACTGGAGCGCGGTCGTGCTCGGCCTCGTGCTGTCGGTCGCGGGGCTCGTCCTCGCCGCCGACGCGGCGCGGAGGCTCTGGCGCGCCGGCGCGATCCTGCCCGCGGGCGCGCTCGTGGTGCTGGTGCTGCCGCCCTTCTGGGACTTCGGCACGTCGGGCCTGGAGACGGGGCTGATCACCGCCTGGCTGGGCCTGACCTGGTGGCTGCTGGTGCGCCTGCTGCGGTCCGGTCGCGGGGCCTGGCCGCTGGCCGTCGTGCTGGGGCTGGCCCCGCTCGTCCGGCCGGACCTGGCCCTGCTCTGGCTCCCCGTCGGCGTCGCGCTGCTGGTGCTCGAGTGGCGCTCGGGCTGGCGACGGATCCTCGGCCTGGCCGCGGCGGCGCTGGCGCTGCCCGCGGCGTACGAGATCTTCCGCATGGGCTACTACGGCCTGCTCGTGCCGTCGACCGCGCTGGCCAAGGAGGCCGGGGTGACGCGCTGGGAGCAGGGCGGCTTCTACCTCGACGACCTGCTGGGCACCTACGAGCTCCGGTGGGCGGGCGCGGGTCTGCTGCTCACCGTCCTCGCGCTGGGGCTGCGGAGCGCGGTGCGCCGCGGCGGACCGCCCGCGCCGCGGAAGGCGCCCACGGCGGTGGTCGCCGCCGTCCCGGTGGTCTCCGCGCTGCTGCTCGGCCTCTACGTCACCCGCGTCGGCGGCGACTTCATGCACGGCCGGATGCTGCTGCCCGCGCTGTTCTGCCTGCTCCTGCCGGTGATGGTGGTCCCACTGAGCCGGTTCACGATCGTCCCGGTGCTGGCCGTGGCGGTGTGGGCCGGGTTCTGCCTGACCTCACTGCGCCCGGCCTACGGCGCCACGCTCGGCCCGAACTGGATCGCCAACGAGCGGCTCTACTACGTCCTGCTGCTCGGCGAGCCCAACCCGGTCACCGCCGAGGACTACGCCTCGCACCCCATGGTCGCCGACGGCGTCGCGCGGCTGCAGCGCTCCGGTGACCCGTCGCTGGCGATCGTCGGCGGCGGGGACTGGTACGTGTACCCGTCCACGATGGACCGGGACACACTGGTGTGGCTCAACCTCGGCGTCGCCGGTGAACTGGCTCCGCTGGACACCCGGGTGCTCGACGGCGTCGGCCTGGTCAACCCGGTCGCCGGCCACGCCACAGGTGTCCCCGGGGGCCGGATCGGCCACGACAAGGACCTCACGCCGGAGTGGTTCCTGGCGGACGCCGGGGTCGAGGGGGACACCGGGTTCGTCGGGCCGCAGTACGTCGAGGCCGCCCGCGCGGCGCTGCTCTGCCCGCGGACGGTCGAGATGATCGACTCCTATCGCGCCCCGCTCACCCTCGACCGCTTCCAGCGAAACCTCACCGGCTCGGTCGACCGCACGTCCTACCGCTACCCGCGCCAGGCGGTGGACGCGGCCCGCTGCTAGGGCCGTGTCTCCCCGGCCGCCTGCCTAGGGCCGGTCCAGCGGGGGGTCGGCGGGGGCCTCCCCGATCGTGCCCACCTGCTGCCAGCCCCACATCGTCCGGGTGTCCCGGGCGACGTCAGGGGCGCCCGCGGGGACGTACGGGTCCAGCATGCGCAGCTGGCCCCAGTCGAAGTCCCACGCACCCTGCAGGTAGGTCGGCAGCAGCCGCTGCTCGGCGACCTGGCTGATCCAGCCCTGCGGCCCGCCCGTCGACGGGAAGCCCCAGTTGTCGCCGACCTCGCGCTGCTGGGTGTCGGCGAGGATCCGGTAGGCGGGCAGCTCGGCGACGCCGCGCTCGATCCCGAAGGGCCGCAGGCACGGGCTGGGGAAGGGCGTCGGCCAGTCGAGGTAGCCGACCGTGCCCGCCACCACGTCCGGCAGCGGGGTCAGCACCGGCACGCGCGGCTCCGCCACCGCCATCCAGCCGTTGTCACCGAGGGCCTCGTCCTTCGCCACCACCCGCACCTCGTCGGCGGTCGCGGCGGGCCGCCCGACGAGGTCGAGCCGGACGTCCCGCCAACCCGCCCCGGACGCCGCCGTCCCCAGCGGGTCGGCGGTCGCGGTGACCGTGCCCGACGAACCGCCCGCCTCGATGGTGTCGACGACGGCTCCGCCCCGACCGAACTCCAGCGCGAGCGAGGTCCCCGACCCGACCTGTCCGGCCACGCCGAGCACCAGCGGGGCCGAGCCGTCCCGGGCGGCGGCGGGCAGCGCGTACCACGTCGTCTGCAGCTCCCCGGTGTGCTGCGGGTCGGGGCTCCAGCTGCCCAGCACCCGGCCGCCGTGCGGCCCGGTGCCCGTGATGCCGGGATCGTGGTTGCCCTGGCCGTCGGTGTCCCGCCGCGAGCCGGGCCCGGTCGGGGGCACCCCCTCGGGGACGAAGCCCGCGGCGGAGGTGGGGCCTGCGGGGTCGACCGGGCGCAGGGTGCCCGCCTCGGGGTTCGTCTCGACGAGGATCCGGCCCGCCAGCCCGCACCGGGACCCGCCCGGGTCCGCGACGACGTCCGCCGCCAGCGAGAAGCTGCCCCACTGCTTCTGCACGCCCTTGGCCAACGTCGTGATCTGGAAGAGGACGAGCAGCGCGCACACCACCGCGATCGGGGCCGTGCCGATCCGCCGGGCCCGGGCGTCGAGCGGGCGCGGGACCGCGGGCCCGCGCAGGTGCTCGAACACGGCGTACACCAGCGTGGCCGCCGCGGCGAGCAGCAGCAGCGAGGTCGCCGAGACCCCACCGATCGACGGCGGCTTGTCGAACCACGGGACGCCCCAGTTCGAGACGTACCACCAGGTGTTGGGGCCCGCGAAGGCCAGCGCGGTCACCACGAGCAGCCCGGCGACCAGCAGTGCCTGGTTGCGCCGCGACCGCAGCACGCTCGTCGCGGTCGCGAGCGCGGCCACCGCCGCCATCCCGGCGCCGATCGCGGCGAAGGCGCCGAAGTGGTGGGTCCACTTCGTCGGCGTCAGCGCCAGCACCACGAAGGCGAGCAGACCCGAGCCGATGAGCCGCCGGGAGACCCCCAGCGCGGCCCCGGGGATGCGGCCGCGACGCAGCAGCACCGCGATGCTCACCCCGAGGCTGAAGACGAGCAGCAGCACCGGGAACCGGCGCATGAGCGAGCCGTCCCTGGTGTTCGAGAACAGCAGCTGGTAGCGGTAGAGCTCCTGGTACCAGGGCTGGTTGGGGCCGATCTCGGTGCGTACCCGGGTCGCCTCGGCGATGGTCTGCCAGGTCTGGTCGGCGAACACCGCCACCAGGACGACGACCCCCGCCGCGACCAGCGGGGCGAGCACTGCGAGCCGGCCCGCCGCCCGGGCCCGGCGCGACAGCAGCCGCAGCAGCGGACGGGCCGCGGCGAGCAGCGGGGCGAACGCGATCAGCCCGGTGGGCGTGGCCGCCACCGCGAAGGCCCCGGAGACCAGCGCCCCGGCGACGGGGAGCAGGCGCTGGAGCACCAGCGCGCGCTCGAGCAGCACCAGCGACACCAGCGCCGCGATCACCACGACCGGCTCGGGCCGCAGCCCGTTGTTGAACGGGATCCAGAAGCAGAGGAACACCCCCGCCGCGGCCCAGCCCACCGACCGGCTGCGCCGCACGCGGCTGCCGATCCGGGGCAGCAGGGCGCGGCTGATCAGGAACCAGGACGCGACGCCCATCGCGAACGCGGGCAGGCGCAGCCACAGCACCGCCTCGCTGACCTGGATCCAGCGCGAGTAGAGCTCGTAGAACCAGCCGAACGGCGCTTCCGGTACGTCGAACCAGCGGTAGTAGTTGCCGACGTAGCCCGAGGTCAGGTCGCCGCGGGCGATGGCGAGGATGTAGCCGTCGTCCGGGGTCATGCTGCCGAACACGGTGGCGCCCGCCAACAGGCCGACGACGCAGCCGTCCCGCCACCAGTCCCGGCCACGCAGCCGCAGGGCGAGCCGACGGGTGCCTGCCGATCGCCTGCCGTCCCGGTCGTCCAGCCGGCGCAGCACGAGCAGGCAGCCGACCAGCGCCAGGACGGCCAGCACCCCGGCGACGACCTTCGCCGCGGTCGGCGCGCTGTCGAACCGGTTGTCCGCGGCGAACCGGACCGCGGTGCCCGCCATCGGGTCCAGTGTGGAGTCCAGATCGGACCAGACCCCGGCGACCTGCGGTCGCTGGTCGCCGTCCGCGGCCGCCAGCTCGGCGCCCCCCAGCGTGACGGTCGTCCGGGTCGCGTCCGACCGGATCTCCAGCCCGCACTCCGCCGCGGGCAGCACGGTGTCGGCCAGCCGCCTGCCCCGGTCGTCGACGACGAGCCTGCCCCGGTCGACGCCCACGCGCAGGCCCACCGCGGCGCCGTCGGGCGCACCGGGTGCGGTGGTGGTCAGGACGGTGCCGTCCGCGGGGGAGCGGGCGTCGAGGCTGCGGATCGCGGCGCAGCCGACGGTCGCGTCGAACGACTCGGGACGCAGGGCGACGAGTGGCGCCACGACGGGCGCGGTGCCGCCCGCGGCGGTCGGCCAGCTCAGGTCGGCCGTGTTCTGCGTGACGGGCAGGAACGGGATCGCCAGCGACAGGGCGGCGGAGAGCAGCCCGAGGGCCGCCGCGAGCGCGCGCAGCCTCGTGGTCTGCTGAGGGGGAGCGGAGGCCTGGGGAGCCTCGGCCACCGTGTCGGTGGTCAGCACGCCGACTGACGGTAGCTGTCCGTGGTTCGGGCCGCCGACCCTGGGGCGTCGGGGTGGTCACAGGTCGTTCATCCGGTTCGGGGATACAGAATGACATCCTTGTAGTTCCCGCACCCTGAGTAACGCGCTAGGCCATTTGGGCGCTATGTAGGGGACACCCGTGACGGCCACCCGGCGGCACCGTTGTGGTCGATGTGACGACCACAGCCGAGCACGCCAGGGTGCCCGCCACGGGCCCCGCCCCCGGAACCCCGGCCGCCGAGCTGCGGGCACTGACCGGTCTGCGCATCGTCGCCGCCGCGTGGGTGGTGGTCTTCCACTTCCACTTCACCGCGCTGCCGGGCGTCGCGCTCGTCGTCGCTGCGCTGGGGCCGGTGGTGACGGCGGGGGCGCTCGGCGTCGACCTGTTCTTCGTCCTCTCCGGGTTCGTGATCGCCTACACGTACCTGGAGAAGCTCGGCCCGCGGATGACCGTGCGGGCGACCGGGCGGTTCGTCTGGGCGCGGGCGTGCCGCATCTGGCCCGCCTACGCGCTGGTCTTCCACATGTTCGGGATCTGGCTGGTCGCGCGGGCGGTCTACGGAACGGACCCGGACATCGCCTTCCAGGCCACGCAGCCCACGTTGTCGGTCGGCGAGTGGGTCCAGCAGCTGCTGATGGTGCAGCTGTGGGACCAGCCCTTCTTCGATGGCGCGTCCTGGGTCGGCTCGACCTGGTCGATCAGCGCCGAGTGGCTGGCCTACCTGCTGTTCCCGCTGGTCGCGGTGGTGTTCCACCGGATGCGGAACCTGCCGTTCGTGGTCCTCGCGGGCGGAGCGGTCGCGCTGATGGCCCCGATCGCGCTGGCCTACCTCCAGACGGGCAGCCCGTACTACCCCTGGAGCTGGGTGGTCCGGATCCTCTGCGGCTTCGGCGGCGGGATCATGACCTACCTGGCGGTGCGCAGGCTGCGCTCGCACGACGGGCGGGTGCGCCGGTCCGCGTCGATGGTCGCCTCCGCCACGCCGGTCGCGATCGTGCTGGGGCTGGTCGCGGGCGAGCTGGTCGGTCCCGGCCGGGGCGGCGCGGTCATCGTGCTCTTCCCGGTCCTGGTGGGATCGCTGGCGCTGGCCGACCGGGGTCTGGCGCGCTGGCTCTCCACCCCGGCGATGGTGCACGGCGGGCGCATCTCCTACGCGCTCTACCTGATCCACATCCCGATGTTCGAGATCTTCTGGCTGGCCCTGCGCCGGTTCGGCGGCTTCGGCGGCAGCACGCTGTTGGTCGCCGACGGCCTGACCGCCCACGTCGTCGGCCTCGCCGTCCTGCTCGCCACCCTCCCCGCCGCCCACCTGCTCTACCGCTGGGTCGAGGAGCCTGCGCGGACGGCGATGAAGAAGCTGCCGGGCCTGCTGCACGGCGCGGACGACCCCGCCGTCACGGCCCGCGCCCAGACCGGGCCGATGCCGCGGGTGTCCACCCCGCGCCACGCCGTGCCCGGCCAGGACCGCGTCGAGGGCACCCGTCCCGTGCACGGTGTTCCGGCCCAGGCCGTACCCCGCACCCGGCCGCTGCCGGTCGTCCCGGAGGTCGTCGTGCCGATGGCGGGGATCCCGTTGGACACCGACGTGGCCCGTCGCGACCCGGCGACCAGCGAGATCCCGGTCGTGCTGCCGGTGGCGGCGGCGGAGAAGGCCGTCGGCCTGCGGGGTGTGGACTGGCCGGAGCCCCGGCCGCGGCGCGAGGTCCGGGTGCCCGCGGTGGCACGGCGGAGCGACCCGATCCCGAACGAGGTCGCCCGTCGCGACCCCGCGACCCGCGCCCTGCCGGAGGTCCTGGTGTCCGTCGGGAGCGCGGCGCAGCCCGCGCTGCCCGGGTCCGGTCGCCCCGGCCCGGTGCCGTCCGGCCCCGGTCGTCCCGATCCGCGCCCGACGGTGACCCGTCCCTTCACGCCCGGACCCGCGGAGCTCGTGCCCGCCGGGTGGCGGCCCGTGGCCGCCGACATCCGGCCGGTCGGGCCCGCCCCGATCGCGGACGTGCCGGTCGGTGCGCCGAGCGTCCCGGTCGTGGCACCCCTGCCGGAGCAGCGGCCCGTGGAGCGCGTCCTCGCGGCCCGGAACGCGGAGCTCCGCTCGCCGCACCCGGAGCTCGCCGAGCAGCTCGTCGGGTCCGCGTTGGCCAAGGGCAGGCACCGGGTCCGCAACGTCCGCCCGCACGCGGCGCCGCACATCGCGGGCCAGCGCGGCCCGGACCGCCGGGGCCGGTCCGCGTAGCCCCGGCGGGGCTTGCGACGATGCGGCCGTGCACTCCGGTCGCCCCGATCCCGGCCCGTCCGGCCCGCTGGCCTGGTACCTGCGGCTCGTCCTGCACTACGTGGGGCGCGGGCCGTTCCTGGTGGCGGAGGACGGTGTGCTGCTGCGCAGGCTGGCCGACCACGGCCCCGCCTCCGGGGTCGCCGCGGACCCGGCGGGCGCCGAGCGGATGCGCAGCCGGGCGCCCGGCTGCCCCGTCCACCTCGGGCCGGGCGCGGTCTCGTCGGACTCGTTCCAGGGCATCGCGGCGTTCGACGTCCTCGCCCGCGGCGGGGACGACGACACCACCGTCGCGCACTGGGCCCGGATCCTCGTCCCGGGTGGCCGGGCGATCGTCCTGGTCCCCGATCCGGCGGGCCGCGGCCGCGCGCTGACCCGCGGAGACTGGGCGGGCGACCGGGCGGGCAACCGCACCCACGACGAGTGGCGGACCCTGTTCACCAAGGCGGGCCTGACGGTCCACCGCGAGGGCTCGGACGGCCTCACCCGCGGCCCCTACGGCAGAATCCCGACCCTGCTCGACCCGCGGACCGCGCCGGCCCGCACGC
This sequence comes from Pseudonocardia xishanensis, assembly GCF_039541715.1. NCBI lineage: Bacteria > Bacillati > Actinomycetota > Actinomycetes > Pseudonocardiales > Pseudonocardiaceae > Pseudonocardia > Pseudonocardia xishanensis. Next base: position 123,569 of record NZ_BAABGT010000029.1, on the reverse strand, counting down.
AGCACGGCATCGGCACCCTGTTCCTCAACCCCGGCGAGGGCGAGAACGCGGTGTTCGTCCTGGAGAAGCCGACCCCGTGACTCTCGGGGTCCCCGAGCGCCACTGAGCGACGCTCGGGGATCCCCGAGCTCACCAGCCGTCGACGTGCAGCACCTCGTCCAGGGGAGCGCGCGGGGCGGGCTTGAAGTCGGTGCCCTTCGTGTACGCGACCGGGAGGAGCACGCCCTGTCGGACCGTGTCCGGGATCCCGAGCAGCGCGGCGATCTCCTTCTCGTAGGCCAGGTGCAGCGTGGTCCACGCGCTGCCCAGCCCCCGCGCGCGCAGCGCGAGCTGCAGGCTCCATGCGGCGGGGAGCAGCGAGCCCCAGAGTCCCGCCTGGTTCCCTGCGGGCAGCTCACCGCCGGTGAAGATCGCCCCGATGACCAGCACCGGGACCTCGGCCATGTGCTCGGCGAGGAAGTCCGCACTGGACTGCACCCGCTCCTGCGTGGCCTGCCGATCCTGGTCCGCCCACTCCTTCCTGCCTGCGGCGCGGTAGGCCGCGAAGGACGTCGCGTACAGGTCCGCGACGGCCTTCCGCTTGTCCGGGTCGGTCAGCACGATCCAGTGCCAGCCCTGGGTGTTGCTGCCGCTCGGCGCCTGCAGCGCCACCTCGAGGGCCTCGCGCACCACGTCGAGCGGCACCGGCCGCTCCAGGTCGAGGCGCTTGCGCACCGAGCGGGTCGACGTCAGCAGTTGGTCGGGGTCCAGCGGGAGCAGCTCTGCCATGGCGCCGACACTAGAGCACCTGCATCAGACGGGCAGCCGGCGGAAGATCGGTCGCGGGACGTGCCGCAGCGCGGACATCACGAACCGCAGCGGTGCAGGCGCCCACACGAGCTCCGTCTTCGTGCGCACGGCGTGCACGATCACCTCGGCGACCGCCTCCGGTGTGGTGGACAGCGGCGCGGGCTTGAGGCCCTCGGTCATCTTGGTGTGCACGAACCCGGGCCGCACCACCGTCACCGTCACCCCGGACGGACGCAGGGCCTCGGTGAGCCCGGTGTAGAACGCGTCCAGCCCGGCCTTCGTGGAGCCGTAGACGAAGTTCGACCGCCGCGCGCGCTCGCCCGCGACCGACGACAATGCCACCAGGGAGCCGTGGCCCTGCTCCTTCAGCCGGTCTCCCAGCGCCACCCCGACCGACACGGCCGCGGTGTAGTTGACCTGCGCCAGCTCGACGGCCTTCGCCGCGTCCGTCCAGGCCTCCTCGTTGTCCCCGAGCAGCCCGAACGCCACGATCGCCACGTCGACGTCCCCCGCAGCGAACGCCTTGTCGACGACGGCGGCGTGGGTGTCGAAGGCCTGCGCGTCGAAGTCGACCAGCTCGACCGCACAGCCCCTGCCCTCGAGCCGGGTCTTCGCGTCGTCGAGACGAGAAGACGCGCGGCCTGCCAGCACGACGCGCAGCGGACGGTCGCCCGCGAACGCCTCGACGGTCGCCAGCCCGATCTCCGAGGTGCCGCCCAGCAGGAGAATGCTCTGCGGGTTCCCGACGGCGTCCATCACGACTCGCTCCGCTCGTTTCGGCCATCCATCATGCTCAGACCAGCTCCAGTCGTCGTGCCATGTCGGACGCGAACACGCCCTCGGGGTCCACCGTGGCGCGGATCTTGCGCCACTCGTCGAGCCGCGGGTAGCCGCGCCGGATCGCCTCCGGCGTGGTCCGGGACTCCTTGGCCAGGTAGTGCCTGCCTCCTGCGTCGAGCACCACGCGGTCCAGCTCGTCGCACAGCTCGCCGAGGCCGGGGCCGATCGGGATGTCGAGGCACAGCGTCCAGCCCGGCTTGGGGAAGGACAGCGGTGCGCGGTTGCCCTCGCCGAACCGCTTGAGCACGTTGAGCGCGGACACCTGCCCGGCCTCGGTGACCAGCGACAGCACGGTGCGGATCACGTCTCCCCGGTCCTCCGGCACCACGAACTGGTACTGCAGGAACCCGCGCGGGCCGTAGCCGCGGTTCCACTCGCCCGCGATGTCCAGCGGGTGCAGGAACTGGGTGATGTTCTGGATCGCGCCCAGCTTCGTGGGCGACTTGCGGTACCAGACCTCGGAGAACAGCTTGCCCGTGATCCTGTTCAGCATGCCCGGCGGGAAGATGTCCGGAACGGTCAGCAGCTGCGGCGCGTCGAACTTCAGCGGGTCGCGCCGCTGCTTGGGGGACAGGTCCGCCAGCGTCGCGTGGTTCGCCCTGGTCAGCAGGCCGCGGCCGAAGTGCTCCCCGGTCGTGACGGCGTCGAACCAGGAGACCGACTCGGCGTAGCGCTCGTCGTCCTCGGTCTGCCTGCGCATCAGGTCGGCGAGGTTGTCGATCTGCTCGGTGTCGACCTTGAAGTAGGCCGTCTCCACCGGGTGCAGCTTCAGCCGCGCCCGCACGACGACCCCGGTCAGCCCCATCCCGCCGACGGTCGCCCAGAACAGCTCGGACTCGGGACCGTCCGGCGTGAGCTCGCGGACCGACCCGTCGGCCAGCACGACCGTCATCGAGACGACGTGGTTGCCGAAGCTACCGACGACGTGGTGCGCCTTGCCGTGGATGTCCGCGCCGATCGCGCCGCCGATCGTGACCTGGCGGGTGCCGGGCAGCACCGGGATCCACAGCCCGAAGGGCAGCGCCCGCCGCATCAGGGTGTCCAGCGAGACGCCGGCGTCGACGTCGACGAGGTGGGAGTCGACGTCGATCGAGTGGATCGTGCCCAGGCCGGTCATGTCCAGGACGGTGCCGCCCGCGTTCTGCGCCGGGTCGCCGTAGGAGCGGCCGAGGCCGCGGGCGATGATCCCGCGGCGGCCCGCGGCGGTGATCGCGGCGCCGACCTCCTCCGGGGACCGCGGCGTGACCACGGTGGCGATCGTGGGCGCGGTGCGCCCCCAGCCGTGCAGGGTGCGGGTCTCGCCTGCTGTGCTCATCGCGGACGAGGGTATCGGCGAGCGGCCGATGAGTTCGCGGCGAGGGTGCGGTCTCATGCCGCATGGAGACCCACACGCTCGCGACCGACGAGGTCGACCTGGTCTACGACGTCCACGGCCCGCTCCCGACGGCGGACGGCCGCCCGCCGCTGCTGCTGATCGGCCAGCCCATGGAGGCAGGCGGCTTCTTCACCCTCGCCGGCTACCTCCCCGACCGCACGCTGATCACCTACGACCCCCGCGGCCTGGGTCGGAGCTCCGTCCGCCGGGACGGCCGGACGGACATGGACCCGGTCGTCCAGGCCGGGGACCTGCACCGGCTGATCGCGGAGGTCGGCGGGCCGGTCGAGGTCTTCGGCTCCAGCGGCGGGGCCGTGGTCGGGCTGGCGCTGGTCGCCGCGCACCCCGAGGACGTCGTGACCCTGGTCGCGCACGAGCCGCCACTGTGCGCGGTGCTCCCGGACGCGCCGGCCGCGAACCGAGCCCGCCAGGGCTTCTTCGACGCCTACTGGGCCAAGGGGTGGGGGGCGGGGATGGCGCAGTTCATCGCGATGACGAGCTGGCAGGGCGAGTACACGGACGCGTACTTCGCCCAGCCTGCCCCGGACCCGGCCCAGTTCGGCATGCCCTCCGAGGACGACGGGCGCCGCGACGACCCGCTGCTCTCCGACCGGGCGTGGGCCGTCAGTGACTACATCCCGGACGTCGAGGCGCTGAAGGCCGCGTCGACGCGCGTGGTGATCGCCGTGGGCGAGGAGTCCGCCGGTACCTTCACCGCCCGCACCTCCGAGGCCACGGCCGCGGCCCTGGGCCGGGAGGCGACCGTCTTCCCGAGCAACCACGGCGGCTTCCTCGGCCCCGAGTTCGGCATGCCCGGCAAGCCCGAGGAGTTCGCCGCCCGCCTCGAGGAGGTCCTGGCCGGCTGACCCGCGGGTAGGACACCACCGCCCGCGAGTGGGACTCCACCGCCCGCGAATCCGACACCACAGCCCGAGAGCCGCCCTCTGGGGGGTGTGCGACTCGCGGGCTGTGACACCCTGCGCCGGGTGCCCGCCCGACTGCTGACGATCGCGAGCTACCTCGCGGTCTCGGTGCTCCTGCAGCGGCGGGTGCTCGGCGACCTCACCGGCAGCGCGATCGGGCGCGTGTCGGCGGACGCGACCGGCTTCACCTGGTGGCTCGCGCACACCGCCCACGAGTTCTCGCTGGTCACCGACCTCCAGAACCACCCGACCGGGATCAACGCGCTCTGGAACACCGCGGTCCCGCTGCTCGGTGTCGTCCTCGCGCCGATCACCTGGACGGCAGGCGCGACGGCGGCGTTCGACGTCGGGATGATCCTCGGCCCGGTCGTGTCGGGGACCGCGGCGGCCTGGGCGCTCGGCGGGATCGTGCGGTCGCGTCTCGCGCGCGCCGTGGCGGGCGGGCTGTACGCCTTCTCGCCGTTCATGCTGGCCCACCTGCAGGCCGGCCACCTCAACCTCGTCTGGGCCGTGCTACCGCCGGTGCTGCTCGGACTGGCCCACCGACTGTTCGTCCGCGACCTCACCCGGCCCTGGGTCCTCGGCGCCCTGACCGGTCTCGCGCTCGCCCTGCAGGCCTGGCTCTACACCCAGACCCTCGCGGTGGGGGTGCTGGCGCTGCTCCTCCTGGCGCTGGTCCTCGCCGTCGCCCATCCGCGCCGGGCGGCGGCCCGGCTTCCGGGTCTGCTGAGGGCGGGACTCGCCTGCCTCGGGACGGTCGCGCTGGTCGCGGGCTATCCGCTGTACCTCGTGGTCGCCGGGCCCGCCCGCCCGCAGGGCCCGCTGCGGTCGCCGGACTACGGCAGCGCCGACCTCGCGAACACGCTGACCCCCACCTGGGTCACCCTCCTCCACGGCGTCACCCCGGCCATGCAGGGCAACCTCGGAGAGCAGGGCGGCTACCTGGGGTTCGCGGCGCTGCTGCTCGCGGTCGTGGCCCTCGTCGTCGGTGGGGCGCGGGCCCGGGTCGCGGTCGCCGTGGGCGCGCTCGCCTGGGTCCTCGCTCTCGGCCCGCGGCTGTACGTGGGCACCGAACCGGTCGGCGTCGACCTCCCGTGGCAGGCCCTGCTGCACGTGCCCCTGGTGGCCGAGATCGAGCCCGTCAGGCTGCAGGTGGTCGTCGTCCTGGCCGCGGCGGTCCTGGTGGGCCTCGCGCTCGACCATCCGCGAGAGCGACCCGAGGACGGCGCGCCGGTCCGCTCGAGGGACAGCGGAACGGTCCGGTCGCGTCTCCCCGGGCGGCGCGGGACCGTCCGCGGATACGTGGGGGTCCTCGGCGGCGCGCTCGTCCTCCTCACCTGGCTCCCCGCCGACGCCCAGCGCGTCACGCCCGCGACCGCCCGGGCCCGGCCCGCGCTGGCCGGGGAGGTCGTGGAGGTCTGGCCGCGGATCACCAGCCGCTGGTACGGCGGGCCGGACGCGCTGCGGGACCAGATCGCGTCGGACTTCGGATACCGCCTCTCCGGGGGCTACTTCCTCGGCTCGGACCCGGGGAACCCCGTGCTGACCGAGTCGGCCTGGAACCCGTACCAGCTGGGTGCGGCGTGGGTCGATCTCTGGCCCGCGCCGGCACCGCCCGCCGATCCCGACGGAGCCGCGGCGGACCTGCGCGCCCGCGGGGTGACGGTCGTCCTGGTGACCGGGCCCGCGAGCCCGGCGGTCCTCGACTGGACCGCCCGGGTGACCGGGTCCGCGGGGGAGTGGCGAGACGGGGCGTGGACCTTTCGTGTGCCCGCTACGCTGCAGAGATGAGCGTTCCACCCCGTCCGGAGATCCGTATCTCCGACGCCGACCGGGAGCGTGCCGCCGCGCGGCTGCGGCGGGCGATGAGCGAGGGTCGGATCACCATGGTCGAGCTCGAGGAGCGGCTCGCGGTCGTCTACGCCGCGCGGTTCGCCGCCGATCTCCTGCCGCCGTTCGAGGACCTGCCCGGCGACCCGCGGGACGTGCTGGCCGAGGTCCCGCTGACGACCCCGGTCGGACCGCCGACGGTGCTGCGCACGGGCATGGGCGCGCTGCGCCGGGTGGGGCCGTGGCGCGCGCCCGCCCGGCTGCGGGTGCAGAGCACGATGGGCCCGGTCCTGCTGGACTTCACCGAGGCCGAGCTGACCCATCCCGTGGTCGAGATCGAGCTGGAGCTGGGCGCGGGCCCGGCGCGGATCATGATCCCGGAGGGCGCGACCGCGGACGTCGAGGGCCTCGCCGCCGGGGTGGGCATGATCCGCAACCGGGTGTCCTGCATCCCGGGGGAGGGCCCGCATTTCCGCATCTACGGCCGTGCGGGCCTCGGCTCGGTCGTGGTGCGCCGTCGCTACCGCGTCGCGGGCATGGTGATCTAGCGTCCCGCTCCGAACGCTAGGCCCCCACCTTCTCCTGGCGGACCTGACGGGCGAGGGCCCGCACGTCGTGGTCCACCTCGGCCAGCTCGGCCTCGGTCGGGGCGGCCCGGTCGAGCAGCCGCCGCGCGGCCTGGTGCGTCGACGGGTCGTTGATCGATTCGACCCCGGTCAGGAGACCGCCGTCGAAGCGCAGGACGGACGTGCGCGCACCGTTGCGCACCGACACGGTGCGGTCGTGTGCGGGCGAGCGCAGCACCATCTGCAGGCGCAGCGACCCCTGGTCGCTCCAGAACCACGGCAGCGCCCGGTAGGGCCGCGAGGTCCCGCCGGTCAGCAGGTCGGCGATGTAGCGGGCCTGGTCGGAGGCGTTCTGCACCGACTCCAGACGGGTGATCGCCCCGGTGAGCGGTTCGCGCACCGCCGCGCAGTCCCCGATCGCGCTGATCCGCGGATCGGCGGTGGTCAGCCACTGGTCGACCACGATCCCGTTCCGGACGGGCAACCGCGCGGCGCGGGCCAGCCCGTCGTCGGGGACCGCACCGATCCCGGCGACGACGACGTCCGCCGCCACGAGCCCGCCCGCTCCGGTCCGGACGCCGGTGACGCCGCCGCCCTCGGACACGAAGCACGCGACCTGCTCGCCGAGGACCAGCCGGACGCCCGCCTCGCGGTGGTGCTCGGTGACCATCGCGGCGGTCGTCGCGCTGACCCCGCGCCCCAGCACCCGGTCGCCGCGCTCGATCAGCGTGACCTCCGCGCCCTGGGCACGGGCGGCGGCGGCCACCTCCAGACCGATGAACCCCCCGCCCAGGACGACGACGCGGGCGCCGGGTCGCAGGTACCCGCGCAGCATGCGGGCGTCCGCCGCGGTGCGCAGGGTGAGCACGCCCCGCAGGTCGGAGCCGGGCTGGTCCGGCCTGCGCGCCCGGGCGCCGGTCGCGAGGACCAGGTGGTCGTAGCGGGCCACGATACCCCCGCTGACGTGCACGAGCCGGGCGTCCCGGTCGATCCCGCGGGCGGCGGCGGGCACCAGCGAGATGCGGCGCTCCCGGTAGAACGACGCGGGCCGCAGCGGCTCGGGCTCGGCGTCGCCGTAGAGCAGGTCCTTGGACACCGGCGGACGGGTGTAGGGCAGCTCGGGCTCCCCGGAGACCAGCGTGACCGGGCCCGAGTAGCCGCGCTCGCGCAGCGCGTCGGCGGCCTGGACCCCCGCGTGTCCCGCACCGACGACGACGATCCCGTCCCTCACTGCTGCTCCGCCGGCACCCGGACGACGAGCTGGGCCGCGTCGTTCGACGGTCGCAGCTGGCAGGCGAGCCTGCTGTTGTCCGCCCGGGGGGAGGCGGTCCACTCGAGCATCGCCTCCTCGTCGTCGCCAGGGGGGAGGAAGGTCTCGGTGCTGCGGTCCAGGTAGACGTGACAGGTGCCGCAGGTCGCGGCGCCGCCGCACTCCCCGATGATGCCGGGCACCTGGTGGGCGACGGCCGCCTGCATCACACTGGTCGCGCTGGCGGTCGTGATCGTCTGGTTCGAACCGTCCGGGAGGACGTAGGTCACGGTGGGCACAAGATCTCCTGAGGTGGTGCGGATCGATCGGCGGGAGGGGAGCCCCGGCGGTCAGCGGCGGGCGTCGAGCCAGCCCGTGACGAGATCGGCCTGCCGCCGCGGGCAGGACGCGACCGAGATCCGGACGTCCCGGCCGGCCTGCATGCGCAGCCGACGCTCGAGGTCGTCCAGACCGGAGTGGTCGAACGGATCGGGCGAGAGCAGGAAGTAGAGGACCTCCTGGTCGGACACGGCGACCAGGGCGTGTCCGGGCCGGGAGCAGGGCGGTATGCGGACCGCGGACCACGTCAGGGCGACCTGCACCGCCGCCCGGTCCCCCGTCTCCCCGGAGGGACCGGGCGGCGGCGCAGCCGGCCGGGGTCCCAGAATCCCCCAGCGCGTCAGATATCTCGCCACCGTCACGGTGCTGAGCGTGATCGCCAGGTCGCGGCGGATGAGCTCGGCGACCGAGCGTCGGGTCCAGAGCAGCCACGGCAGTCCGAGTGCGTCGGGCGGGCCGGTGGCGAGCGCCGCCACGACCCGGTCCTGCTGCCAGGGCGCGAGGCTCAGCCGCTCGCCCGGCCGTCGTCCGCGCCTGCCGGGGCGGAACGACGCCTCGCCGTTCTCCCGGAACGCACGCACCCATTGTCCGACGGCCCGGCGGGACACCCCGAGCTCGAGCGCGACCTGAATCTGTGGAACTCCGGCCTCGACCGCCCCGACGGCGCGCCTGCGGAGGTCCTCCAGGTCCTTCGGCGACAGCCCACGAGCATCGGGCAGTCGGCCGACCTCTTTGTCCTGCATGCCTGCTCTTGACCTTCTTGTTCGTGCGGAACCGCTCTATTCGTCCGGCCCGATGTTTCTCCGGCCGGGAGCACGGGAATTCAGTGCGCAGACGTGGTCGACCACCTCCCATCGGGTGTACGTCGGGCGCTTCGGCGGCGCCCGGCAAATACATCGGCGATGCGTGTCAAAACGGTTCCGGATCCGTGAAGCGGAGGTAAAACAGGGCTCATTTGCGCGTCAAGGCGGCGGTGAGACGCACGATCACCCGATTGCGGTTGCAGGCAGGAAACATGCAGCGACCAGCAAAGTTTCGCCACGTTACCAACGGGTTCCTTCAGGATTACACGCCCGGAGAGCCGTCGGCGCTGATTGTGCGGTCATGCAGTGGAAGCTTTAGAGTGCGCAGCGTAGACGCTGGGTGGAACCATTTCAGTGGCACCTCCCCACGCAAGTGTGAATGCACTCCTTCTCACCTCGAACCGGCCCGAGAAATCGGTTCTGTTTAACGCCCGCGAAACGGATGCACAGAATTCGTTAACGCCTCTGGGTTTAGCTGATCGCGCTTCGCCACCGAGAGGTCGGCTCGAAGCAGTTGAACCATTCGCGTTCACGAGAGGAACACCATGTCCGTATCCGCTCCCCCCGAGCCTCCACGGAGCAGTCCCCCCGGCAAGCCGAAGGGCAGGCGTCGCGCCGGCCTCGCGGCCGTCGGGGTGCTCGCGGCGTCGGCGCTCACGGCGACCGTCGTCTCCGCCATCGCCCCCGCGGGTGCGCAGCAGCCGGTGGGCGTCGGCCCGCTCCCCATCAACTTCGACATCACCGACGAGAACGGTGGGTGGTTCGACTCCGGGCTCAACCTGTTCGGCAGCAAGTCGCTGGCGGTCGCCGAGCTTCCCCGCCTCGGCACCACCGTCGCCGTGCCGAGCATCGGCGGTCCCCTCCTCGAGGACCCGCTGAGCGGCCTGACCGGCCCCCTGACCAAGGGCGCGCTCGGCGACACCGGACTCGGCCTCCCCGGGCTGGGCCTGGACAAGACCCTGGAGACGGTGCGCGGCATCGGCGCCGCCGACCCCGCCGCGAAGGGCCTCGCCCTGCGCGCCGAGGACCTGCTCGGACAGCTGGCCGACGCCGTCGGCAAGCTCCCCGCGAACGAGCCGGTCAACCTGCTCGACCTGCCGGTCGGTGTCGACCTGCAGGGCGTGCTGAACTCGCTCGCCGAGTTCGCCGTCGCCGGGCCCCCGGTGACGGTGACGTTCAACGTCGACCCCGCCAAGTCCGGGAGCATCCGCAACCCGATCGGTCTGATCGCGCCCGAGGGGGCCCAGGCCTTCCCGTACGAGGAGGCGAAGGGGGCCTTCTACGGCAAGAAGACCATCCAGCTCGACAAGCCCGGCCTGTACGCGTTCACCGACTCGATCGCGCCGTACATGCTCGGCGCCGTCGTGGTCGACGACCCGCTGACCCTCGGCCTCGACTTCGGCGAGAAGCTGATGGTCAACGGCCAGGAGAAGCCGGTCGCGTCGAACTCCGACCTGATCCAGCGCCTGGTCAACACCTTCTTCACCGCCACCAACCCGAACAACTGGCAGCAGTACAGCGCGACCGAGGACGTCTCCTGGAACCCCATCCAGCCGCCGGCCCCGATCCTGCAGTACGACCCTGCGGGCAACCCGGTCCTCATCCCGAACCTGGACGCGTACTTCGACAAGAAGTTCCAGTTCCCGCGAACCCTGCCCAAGCTGACCGCCCCGAAGACCCCGGGCGTCGGCGAGGTCTGGATGGCGACCCAGATGGAGGACTACGCCGGCAAGGTCAAGGAGGGCTCCCTGACCAAGGTCGACGTCGAGAACTGGACCGTCGCGCAGAAGATCGCGGCGCCCGGGATCGAGATGAACAACGTCCACAACATGTGGACCGACAAGGACTACAAGTACATCTACGGCAACGAGTGGTTCTCGAACAAGACCGACGTGTTCGACCGGGCCACCGGCAAGTGGATCCGTAGCCTCGAGGTCGGCCCGAACCCGGCGCACGTCATGACCCGTCCGGGCAACGATGAGCTCACGATCGGCATCAACGCAGGCAAGGACATCGTCCTGGCCTCGCCGGGCGGCGAGAAGATCACCAAGCGCATCCCGGTGAACCCGCAGAGCGGGGTCACGCCGCACCCGCACGCTCACTGGACCAGCGCCGACGGCTCGACCGTCGTCGCCCCGGAGACGATGACCAACTCGGCCGTCATCGCCGACCTCGACTCGGGCACCGTTCGCCACGAGCCGGTGGGTGCCTTCCCGATCGCCACGTCGATGACGCCGGACGACAAGAAGGCCTACCTGTCCAACTTCCTGGGCGGCAGCATCACCTGTGTCTCCCTGAAGGAGGACGCCTGTGCCACCCCGAACGGCGGCACGGCGAAGCTCTCGACGATCGACCTGTGGCAGAACTACAACCCGCAGACCGGTCCCGAGGCGGGCAAGCCCTGGGGCGGCCTCACCATCCAGACCCCGGTGAGCCCGGACGGCAAGGCCATGCTGGCCGAGAACACGCTGTCCCAGACGGTCTCGGTCATCGACCCGAAGACCAACAAGTACATCAAGGACCTGCCGTGCAACCCCGGGTGCCACGGCGCCAACTTCGGGGCCAAGAAGGGCGGCGGCTACTACGCCTACGTCTCGAACAAGTTCTCGAACGCCATGCAGGTCATCGACCCCGACCCGAACAACGACGGTGACCTCTCCGACGCCGCCGTCGCGGGCCAGATCGTCCTGGGCGCGGTCCCGACCACCAAGGTCGACGACCAGATCGTGGCGCACCCCGGTGTGGGTGGCCAGGGTGTCCTCGCGATCCCGCTGGTCTACAACGGCTGGGTCCAGCAGAACCCGGAGGCCTACCGGGAGAAGCTGACCCCGAAGCAGCTCGACCCGATCGGCAAGAACTGATCGGAACCCCGTGACCCGGGGCCGGCCGGCCCCACAGGACGGCCGGCCCCGGGTCCGCCCCCCGAAGGACCCGGCCGGGGCGTGGGCACCGCCCGCGCCCCGGCCGCACCCAAGGAGCTGCCATGTCCCTGCACCGCAGGATCCTCGCCGCGTCCGTGCTGTTCCCGACCGTCGCGCTCACCGCTCTCGCGCCGTCCGCCTCGGCCCAGGTCACGATCGTGCCCGGCAAGGTGGCGGGCGGCGGCGCGGAGACCCTCGCCGTCCGCGTCGCCTCGCAGAAGCCGGGCGTGCCGACGACCTCGCTGGAACTCGAGTTCCCGAGCGACATCCCGCTGGACGCGGCCCGCGCGGCAGCGGTGCAGGGCTGGACCGCGGACGTCGACGCCGACCGCATGGTCCGCTCCGTGACCTGGTCCGGCGGGCGGATCGCGCCCGGCACCTTCGAGCAGTTCCTGCTCACGCTGAGCCCGCTCCCGGAGCGCGGCAGGCTGGCGTTCACCGCCGTACAGACCTACGCCGACGGATCGGTCGATCGCTGGGAGGCCGCCGTCGACGGCCCCGCCGTCACGATCGGCACCCCGGCCCCGGTCGCCGCCCCGGCGCAACCCGTCCCGACCCCCGGCCCGGGTGTGGTCGTGACCCGTACCGACCCCTCGGCCCCGGCGGGCGACGACGAGTCGGCGGGCTGGCCGCCCGCGCTGCTGGGCCTGATCCCGCTGGTGGGCGGGGCCGCGCTGGTCGCGGGCCTGCGCCGCCGCCGGTCCGGCGCGGCGCGGGACGTCGACCCCGCCGAGGCCGCCCCGTCGACCGTCTCCGCAGCGCAGGCCGCCAGCGACACCGACACCGACACCGCCTCCGACGACGCGGCCGGCGTCCTGCACTCCGACATGGCTCTGTTCGAGCGGGCCTTCGCCGAGGTCGCGTCCGCACCCCGTCCCGCCGAGCCCCGGTCCGCCGAGCCCCGGTCCGCCGAACCCCGGCTCACCCGGGTTCCGCCCACCGAGGCCCGGCCCACCGAGGCCCGACCCTCCGGCAGGCACGCCCTGTCCGCCGCGCACGTCGCCCGGCACGCCCGGCCCGCCCCCGGCCGACACCACCAGACCTCCGAGAGCGAGACCATGACTCTCCTGCCGACCCCGTTGTCGGACCACGACGTGACGGAGGTGCTGCCGCTGGTCGGCGCCCGCCGTCGCCCGGTCGCACCCCTGCCCGACGAGACCCGGCCCCTCGTGCGGGTGACCCGGTGACCGCCGTCGCCGAGCGGCCGGTCGTCGACCCGCCGCGCCGCCGGGTCCTGCGTCCCCTGCTCGCGCTGGTGCTGCTGGTCGCGGCCGTGTGGGGCGTGGTCCTCGCCGCACTGCCCACCCCGTCCGCCGACCCGCTGCTCGTGTCGAGCACGCCCGAGATGCACGAGCTCGTGCAGTCCCCGGACGAGGTGCGGCTGACCTTCGACCGGCCGGTCCCCGCCGCACTGGCGACGATCGGCATCACCTCCGCCACCGGAGACCAGGTCGTCTCCGGACGGCCCTACCGACCTGCCGACGCGGGCGACGACACGATCGCCGTCGCCATGCCCGAGACCCGCTACGAGGGCACCTACTGGGTGAGCTGGTCGGTCCCCACCGCGAACTGGGAGACGGCCCAGGGCCGCTTCGAGTTCAGCATCTACGCGCCGACCGCGGACATCGCCCTGCCCGAGCTGCGCACGGATCCGCACCCGGTGCTCGCCGTCGCGCTCGGGATCGCCCGCGGGATCGGGCTGGTCGGCTTCGTGCTGCTGCTGGCCACGGCGTTCCGCGCCGCCGCGCACGGGGTGGGTGACCTGCACCGGTCCTTCGCCCGCACCTGGTGGACGACGGCCGCGGCCACCGCGGCGACCTTCCTCCTGTTCGGCGGGTACGCCGCCCGGACCGGCCTGTGGGGCGCGCTCGATCCCGCGCTGGTCCCGGCGACGGCGGCCTCGGAGGTCGGGACCGCGCTGCTGGCTCGGCTCGGCGGCCTGGTGATCGCCGCGATCGGGCTCCGGTTCCTGGCGCGGGCGGGTTCCGGGAGTGCGCCACGCGCGGTGGCCGTGCTCCTCGCCGGTGCCGCCCTGGCGGTGACGTTCGTCGTGGCGTCCCCGCACGAGCCCGGCGGCCCGGCGCCGCTCGCGCTGGTCGCGGGCGCCGCGATGCTGCTCGCGGCCGGCGTGGTCGTCGGGACGCTGTTCGCCACCGAGCCGCGGACCGGGCTGCTGCTGCCCGCCGCGCTGGTGCTGGTGGCGAGCGGGCTCACCGGCGGCCTGACCCAGGCGGCCGTCCTCGCGGTCGCGGGCGTGGTCGTCGCACTCGGCGGGCTGCTCGCGGCCCGCGCACCGGCGTCCATGGTCCTGCGGCTGGTGGTCGCGACCGCCACGGTCGCCGCGGTCGTCGCCGTCGGTCTGCTCCCCGCCGGGCCCGCACTGCTCGTGGTCGGCTGACGGGAGGCAAGTGTGTCGACGACCCAGCGAGCCCGCCGCAAGCCGGTCCTGCGCCCCCTCGCACGGCGGGTGCACTTCCTGGCGGGTGTCCTCGTCGCGCCCTTCCTGGTGCTGGCCTGCCTGACCGGGCTGATCTACGTCATCAGCCCGCAGATCCACCAGGGCCTCTACGCCCACCAGCTGGGTGCGGACCGCGAGAACTGGCCGATCCGGCCGCTCGACGAGCAGGTCACCGCCGCGCTGGTCGGGCACCCCGAGGCGCACCTGGACTCGGTGGTCCGCCCCGCCCAGGGCGACCGCACGACCTGGGTGAACCTGGTGACCCCCGGCCTGGGGGACGGCGAGGTCCGGACCGTGTTCGTGGACCCGTACACCAACTACATCTGCGGCGAGCTGACGACGAACGGCGGCAGGCTGCCCGCCAACGTCTGGCTCCGCGAGTTCCACGCCGATCTGTTCCTCGGTCCGGTCGGGGCGCTCTACACCGCGACCGCCGCGGCCTGGCTGCCGGTGATCCTCATCGGCGGGCTCGCCCTCTGGGTCGCCAAGCAGGGCAGACGCCCGCGCACGGCCCGGACGCTGTTGGCCCCGTCGGTACGCAGGATGCCGCCTGCGGCACGGTGGCGGGCGATGCACGGCAGCCTGGGACTGTGGCTGGTCGTCGGTCTGCTGGCGGTCGGGGTGTCCGGCACGGTGATCAGCCGATGGGCGGCCCCGCTGTTCGACACGAGCCCGCCCCAGCTCGTCGTGGCCCCGGTGCAGGCCCCGCCGGGCGCGCTCCCGATCGGACTGAGCCGGGCCCTCGACGCCGCCCGGATCGCCGGGCTGCAGGGCACCCTGGAGGTGCGGCCCGCGGAGCGGCCGTCGGCGCCGATCCTGGTCGCGGAGCGATCCGAGGGCGTGCCCGTGCACCAGGGGTCGGTCGCCGTCGACCCGTACACGGGGCAGACGCTCGCCAGGGTCGGGTGGGACGACTACTCGCCGGGGGCCAAGTTCGCCTGGGCGGCGCGGCAGTTCCACACGGGCCAGCTGTTCGGCCTGGCCAACCAGATCGTGCTGGGGGTATTAGTCGTCGGCCTGTTGGCGCTGGTGCTGACCGGGTACCGGATATGGTGGCGGCGCAGCCCGTACAGCAACCCGCTGAGCAGCGCTCCGCCCACGGTCTGGCGTGGGCTCGGAGCCCCGCGGCTCGCGCTGGTCGCGGCCGTCACGATCCTGCTGGGGCTGGCGGCACCGGTCCTGGGCGTCTCCCTCGTCGCGTTCCTGCTGGTCGACGTGGTGTTCCGCCAGATCGCCGCGCGCCGGGCCGCCCGGGCGACGCCACCCCCGCAGGCGCCGACGCCCGTCGACCAGCACGTCCACCAGTGACCACCCGGCACTCCCGCTCAGGGCTCTCGAGCGGGAGTGCCGGGCTCCGTCAGTCTCCGTCAGCGGAACCGGCGGCCCTCGTCGCGGCGCTGGGCCCAGACGGCGAGGCCCGCCGTCAGCACCGTCCAGCCTGCGAGCACGACCAGCGCGACGACGTCCGGCGGGGTGCCCAGCACCGCCCACACCACCAGCTCCCGCGCACCCCGCGCCGGGCCACGAACCGCGGCCTGCCGACGAACGCCGGCGCCACCGCGAGCCTGCGCTTCTGCCCGCCCGACAGCCCGCCGGTCTGGCGGCGTGCCCAGCAGTCGGCGGTTCGCGGCGACCCGCGGGTCGCCGCCGAACAGGGTGACCCGGCCCGCGTCCGGTTTGCGCAGGCCGACCAGCAGGCTGATCAGCGTGGATTTGCCCGCGCCGTTCGGCCCGAGCATGCCCACCAGCTCGCCCGGGCCGACCGCGAGGTCCACCCCGTCGAGCGCGGGGGTGTCTCCCTAGGTCTTGACGACGCCGTGCGCGGTGGCGATCACGCCTGCCCCCCGAGCAGCGAGCGGAGCGCGTCGGTGTACTCCTCGAACGCCCGCCGCCCGCGGCGCGTGAGCTCCACGTAGGTGACCGGCGTGCGCCGTTCGTGCGCCTTCGTGATCAGCACGTACTCGGCCTCCTCGAGCTTGCGCAGATGGGTGGACAGGTTCCCGGCGGTCATGTCGAGCAGCTCCTGCAGGCGGGGGAAGGTGATCCGGTCGCCCTCGGCGAGGGTCGCGAGGGTGGCGGTCACCCGCAGGCGGGCCTGGGCGTGGATGACCGGGTCCAGCTGGGGGACCCCGGTCACCTCCGCAGCTCCCATACCCCGACGGCCAGCAGCGCGCCCCCGACCCCGACGCCCAGGACCAGCGCGTTCCCGGGGAGCCCCACGAACACCGACGCGATCCCGACGGCCATGATCCAGAGGCCGGTCACGAAGTTGGCGACGTAGGTCCAGACCGCCCCGCTGACGGCGTACAGCGCCCCCGCGACGAACGCGAACAGGGCCGGGATCAGCACCCCGAGCTGGGCGCCGGTGAGCCCTAGCGGGCCCGCCATCCCGCCGACCAGCACCCCGAGCCCGAGCATCACGGCGGGCCAGGTCAGTCCGTAGAGCAGACCCTGCCTCTGCGATCCGCCCGCGATCCCGCGCCCGCTGCGCGCACCCAGCGTCGCGCTGCTCGCCACGCCCGCGACCACCGCCGCAACGGCCCCCCACGTCGCGACGGGACCGGGGGCGAGGAAGTACAGCAGGCCGTTGACCAGCCACACCGCGCCCCAGATGAGGAAGAACCAACCGACCCGCGGCCCGATCCGCGCCGCGGTGTCGGCCTGCTGCGCCTGGATGATGCGCAGCGCGGCGGCGGCGTCCGCGGGCTCCCGATCGTCGACCTCGTTCACGGTTCCCCCAGGTAGTCTGCGATGACGGCTACTTTGTACCGCAAAGTTGAGGCCCGAGGGAAGGGCCGAGTCCCACCCGGGGGGTCAGCGGGAGCGGAAGACCACCGTGCGGAGCATGACGAAGTTGATCGCGGTGGCGGTGCCCTGCGAGATCACCCAGGCGATCGAGGCCTTGAAGGCGATGTCCGGCAACAGGTACAGCGCCAGCGCGTTCACGCCGACGGCGATGCCGAAGGTCGTGGCGTAGAGCAGTACGAACCCGGCGAGCCTGCCCCGCCCACCCGCGGCCTCACCGAAGGTGAAGCGCTTGTTGAGGAAGTAGGCCGTGGTGGTGCCGCAGATGAAGGAGATCGCGCGGGCCAGCCAGGTCGGCGCGTCGAGGGCGAGGATCAGGTGGTAGATCCCGAAGTCGACGAGCGCGGAGACCCCGCCGACCGCCGCGAACCGCAGCAGCTGGCCGACCAGCCCCTGCGAGGGCTGGGTCGAGGCCGGGGTCGCGGTCACGGAGCGAGGGTAGCGAGGGCCCGGAGCGGCCGGCTCACGGGGCGCGGTGGAACTGCTCGGCGCGCCCCCGGTTGAGCAGCGCGAGCCACCCCAGGAACTCCCGCGGGCTCCGCTTGGTGACCAGGAAGTACCAGGCGAACCGCGGCACCTCCAGCAGACCGATCCGGCGCATGCCCGGCTGGCTCATCAGGTACCCGCGGTTGCGGTAGGTGTAGTACCGCTTGGTGGGGTCCTCGGGGTCCTGCGCGTGCAGCCGCCCGCCGAGCATCGGCTTGAACTCCTCGCCGCCCTGCGGGTGCAGGTACGTGGCCTGCAGGGCGGTGCCGAACGGCAGCCCGGAGCGCACGAGCCGCCGGTGGAACTCCACCTCGTCCCCGCGGACGAACAGCCGCAGGTCCGGCACCCCGATGACGTCCAGCGTCGAGGCCCGCAGCAGGGCTCCGTTGAAGAACGACGCGATGCCGGGCAGCAGCTCCGCGTCCCCCTCGCCGTCCGCCTCGAGCAGCGCGGTCCGCGTGCGGTGCCACACCAGGCCCCGGCGCAGGGGGAACGCCAGGCGGTCCGGGTCCGCCTTGTCCGCCACGACCGGCGAGACGGCGGCCAGCTCCCGCCGCTCGGCGATCTCCAGCAGGGAGGCCAGCGCGCTGTCGGAACCGGCGTGCCCGTCGTCGTCCCCGAGCCAGATCCAGTCCGCGCCCATCGCCAGTGCCTGCAGGATCCCGAGGGCGAACCCGCCCGCGCCACCCAGGTTGTGCCAGGACGGCAGCCAGGTCGCCTGCACCCCGCAGGCCTCGACGACCTCGCGCGCGGGCTGGTCCGGCCCGTTGTCGACGACGATCAGGTGCGCGACCGGGTGCGTCTGCTTCGCGATCGCGGCGAGCGAGTCGACGAGCAGCTCGGTCCGGTGCCGCGTGACGACGACCGCGACGACGGAACCTGCCGGCAGCCTCACGAACGATCCGCCAGCACGTCCCGGCCCTTGTAGTGGTGCAGGACCTCGCGCAGCGGGCCGAACTCCTTGATGGTGCCGTGCTCCATCCAGATCGCGCTGTCGCACAGGTCGGCGAGGAACTCGTCGCTGTGCGAGGCGAAGACCAGGATCCCGGAGCGCTCGACCAGCTCGTTCAGCCGGCCGCGGGCCTTGGCGAGGAACTCGGCGTCCACCGCGCCGATGCCCTCGTCCAGCAGCAGGATCTCGGGATCGATGCTGGTCACGACCCCGAGCGCGAGCCGCACCCGCATCCCGGTGGAGTAGGTGCGCAGCGGCATCTCGAGGTAGTCGCCGAGCTCGGTGAACGCGGCGATGTCGTCCACCCGGGACTCCATCTCCTTGCGGGTCATGCCGAGGAACAGCCCGCGGATGATGATGTTCTCCAGGCCCGAGATCTCCGGGTCCATCCCGACGGCGAGGTCGAAGATCGGCGCGACCTTGCCGCGCACGGCGGCGCGCCCCCGGGTGGGCTCGTAGATGCCTGCCATGAGCCGCAGGATCGTGGTCTTGCCCGCGCCGTTGTGGCCGACGAGTGCGACCCGGTCCCCCTTGCGCAGGGCCAGGTTGATGTCGCGCAGCGCCTCGATGATCGGCACCTTGGACTCGGTGCCGATCCGTCCGCCCGCCTTGCCCAGCACGGACTTCTTGAGCGAGCGCGTCTTCGCGTCGAAGATCGGGAAGTCGACGCAGGCGTCGGCGAGGTCGATGCTCGGCTCGTTCATCGGTGTCACACCCAGTACGCCACGCGGGCGCGGTAGTTGCGCATGCAGACCAGGCCGGCACCCCACCCGACGACCGTGATCGCCAGGACGACGTACCAGTACCGCCACACGGTCTCCTGGCCGAGCAGCGGCCGACGCAGGATCTCGAGGAAGTGGAAGACCGGGTTGAGCTCGACGAGCCGGGCCCGCTCCTGCACCGCCGGGTTGTCGCCCAGGATGTCGACGGACCAGACGATCGGCGTCATGTAGAAGACCAGCTGGACGACGCTGGCGATGATCGGCGGGATGTCCCGGAAGCGGGTGGCGAGGATGCCGGACAGGATCGCGATCCAGCCGCCGTTGATCGCCAGCAGCGCGAACGCGGGGATCGCCAGCAGCAGCGACCAGCCCAGCGGGTGTGGGAAGACGATCATCAAGACCGCCCAGATCACCAGGTTGTGCAGGAAGAACAGCGACTGCCGCCACACCAGGCGGTAGACGTGCAGCGACAGCGGGGCCGGGAGGAACTTGATCAGGCCCTCGTTGGCGATGAAGACCTCGCTGCCCTCGAGCACACAGCCGGAGATGAAGTTCCAGATCAGCAGGCCGACGGCCACGTGCGGCAGGAACGTCTCGATCGGCGTCTGGAACAGCAGCGAGTAGAGGATGCCGAGGCCCAGGGCGATGACGCCCATGCTGATGCTGATCCACAGTGGACCGAGGACGGACCGCCGGTACCGCTGCTTGATGTCCTGCCAACCGAGGTGGCCCCACAGCGCACGCTGCTTCCAGCCCGCCGAGAGGTCGCCGAACGCGCGCGCCCAGCTCCGCGAGCCGGGCGCGTCGGCGATCACCGGGCGCTCACGCCCGGCGGTGCTGTCGTCCACGGTCACGGCCACCCGAGGAGGGTACCGACGGCACCGTCAGAGGTACTGCCCGGTGCCCCGTCCGCCGCCCTCCGGCATCTGTCCGGGCACCTGCGCGCCGCCGATGCCGGGCGGCAGGCCGCGCCGCATCTGCTCCAACTGCGCGCGAGCGGCCATCTGCTGGGCGAACAGCGCGGTCTGGATGCCATGGAACAGGCCCTCCAACCAGCCCACGAGCTGGGCCTGCGCGATGCGCAGCTCACCTTCGCTGGGGACGGAGTCGTCGGTGAAGGGCAGGGAGAGGCGCTCCAGCTCGTCGCGCAGCTCGGGGGCCAGTCCGTCCTCCAGCTCCTTGATGGAGTTCTGGTGGATCTCGCGGAGCCGGGCGCGGGAGGCCTCGTCGAGCGGCGCGGCGCGGACCTCCTCGAGCAGCTGCTTGATCATCGTGCCGATCCGCATGACCTTCGCGGGCTGCTCGACCATCCCGCCGATGCCGTCCCCCTGCTCGTCGTCACTCTGCGGCACGGCGGCCATGCCGACCGGGCGCCCGTCCGGTCCGACGACCATGACCTGATGCTGCCCGTCGTTGTCGGCGCTGTCCTGTGGTGAGGTCATGCCCCCATCATGGCGCCACGAGCAGCAACTTGCCGACGACGCCCCCCGCCTCCAGCGTCCGGTGCGCCTCGGCGGCCTCCGCCATCGGGAACTCGGCGTGCACGACGGGCTTCACGCGGCCGGCGGCGACCAGCGGCCAGGTCTTCGCGCGCACCCCCGCGACCACGGCGCCCTTGCCGTGCGGGCCGTCCACCGGTCGGCTGCGCAGGCTCATCGCCGTGAGGCTCCCGCGCTTGGCGAGCAGGGCGCCGATGTTCAGGTCGGCCTTCACCCCGCCCTGCATGCCGATGATCAACAGCCTGCCGTCGCTCGCCAGCGACGCGATGTTCGCCTTGAGCCCCTTGGCCCCCATGCTGTCCAGGATGACGTCCGCCCCGTGCCCGTCGGTGGCCTCCTTCAGCTCGGCGGGGACGTCGGCGTCGTAGTCGATGACGATGTCGGCGCCGAACGCGCGACAGACGTCGAACCGGGCGGGGTTGGCGGTCGCGACGACCCGGGCGCCGAGGGCCTTGGCGACCTGGATGGCGTGCGTGCCGATACCGCTGCTGCCGCCGTGCACGAGGAAGGTCTCGCCCTCGGCCAGCGCGCCCTTCATCACGACGTTCGAGTAGACGGTGCACGCCACCTCGGGCAGCGACCCGGCGACGGTGAGATCCACTCCTTCGGGGACCGGCAGCAACTGGGCCGCGGGCACGGCGACCCTGGTCGCGTAGCCGCCGCCCGCGAGCAGGGCGCAGACCTCGTCGCCTCTCGCCCAGCCCTCGACCCCGGGACCCACCTCGGCGATCCGGCCGGAGCACTCCAGGCCGATGATCTCCGACGCCCCGGGCGGCGGCGGGTAGTTCCCCTGCCGCTGCAGCAGGTCCGCCCGGTTGACCGCCGAGGCCACGACGTCCAGGAGGACCTCGCCCGGGCCCGCCTTCGGGTCCTCGACCTCGGTCCACCGCATGTTCTCGGGCCCACCGGGCTCACTCACCGTGATCGCGTGCATGGCACGGACGCTATTCGCTCGTGCGGTCCGGCGCAGTGGGGCAGGGTCGTCGCCATGCACTGGCCACAGTCGGCGCTCGTCCTGCGCACCCCGCGTCTGGAGCTCCGCCCGGACGACGACGAGGGTCTCGCCGAGCTCGTCGACGTCGCCTACCGGGGGGTCCATCCGCCGGACCGGATGCCGTTCATGATCCCGTGGACGGACGCCGACCCGCGCTACCTGGGGCGCGGCGCGCTGCAGCACTTCTGGGGCGAGCGGGCCCGGTTCGCCCCCGGTTCGTGGGCGCTGCACTTCCTGGTGCGCCACGAGGGCCGCGTGATCGGGGTCCAGACCCTGCGGGCGGAGGAGTTCGCCGTGCGGCGCGAGGTCGGGTCCGGGTCGTGGCTGGGCATGTCCGCGCAGGGGCGGGGCCTCGGGACCGAGATGCGCGCGGCGATCCTGGCCTACGCGTTCGACGTGCTCGGCGCGGCGCACGCGCGGTCGGAGGCCTTCTCGGACAACGTCGCCTCGCACCGGGTGTCGGCCAAGCTGGGGTACGTCGAGGACGGCTTCGAGATCCTCTCCCCGCGCGGGGCCCCGGTGCACAACATCCGCCTGCGCCTCACCCCGGAGACCTTCCGCCGCCCGGACTGGGAGCTGCACGTCGAGGGCCACACCGCCGATCTCGCGGGCCTGCTCGGCGCCTGAGCACGTTTCGTGCTCTCAGCGCTGCCGGCACGTTTCGTGCTCCCAGCGCTGCTCCCAGCGCTGCCGGCACGTTTCGTGCTCCCAGCGCTGCATGATCGCTGATCACGTGCTCGGAGCGCGGTGCGGACAGCCCTGAGCGCACGGAAACGCCGATCATGTGAACCGAGGCCGTCGACCGGAGCTGTGGACAACTAGGCCGTCTGCGCTCGACGCGCCCCGGAAACGTCGGTCCGTCGACCGAGCCTCGGGGCGTGACCGATACCCCCGACCGTCCGCCCGTCACCGGCTGGCCGGACCTGCTCACCGTCGCGCTGACCGTCGACTCCGCGCAGCGGCGCGAGCTGCGGCTCCATCTCGCGGGCGCCCTGGCCGCCCGGGCGTGCAGCGGGCGGCTCCGCGAGGCCGCCCGGTGGGCCGCTGCCCGGCAGGTTCCGTGGGACCCGCTCGCCCGCGGGTTGCGCGCCCTCGGGGCGGACTGCGACTGCGAGGCCTGGGAGGTGCTCAGCCGAGGTTGTTCGTGGTGAACGTGTCGCAGCGGGCCGGGTCGCCGCTCCGGAACCCGGTGGTGAACCAGCGCTCGCGCTGCTGGGAGCTGCCGTGGGTGAACTGGCTCTGGTCCACCCGGCCGCCGCCGAGGTTGCTCTGGATGTAGTCGTCGCCGATGCGCGAGGCGGTGTCCAGCGCAGCCGCGACGTCCGCCTGGTTCACGTCCTGGACCAGCGGGCGGCCGGAGGCGGTCGGCGTGGTCGTGGCGTGGTTGCCCCACACGCCTGCGTAGCAGTCCGCCTGCAGCTCCAGTCGGACCGAGCCGGAGGTGGGGCCGCTGTCGCCCGCCCGGACCTGCCGGTTGGTGCCCAGCAGGTTCTGGATGTGGTGGCCGTACTCGTGGGCGATGACGTACGCACGGGCGAAGGGCCCGCCCTCGGCGCCGAACCGCGTCTCGAGCTCCTGGAAGAAGGTGAGATCGATGTAGACCTCGTTGTCCGCCGGGCAGTAGAACGGGCCGACGTCCGAGGTCGCGCTGCCACATCCGCCGGTGTTCACCGAGCCACTGAAGAAGTTGGTGCGCGGCGGCTGGTAGGTCTGGCCCGCGCGGGCGAACGCGTCCGACCAGTAGCCGTCGAGCGAGTTGACCACCGCGGTCACCTCGCAGTCGAGGTTGCTGTTCGCGTCCGCGCCGGTGCGGCAGGCCTGGGCGATGGTGGTGTTGTCCGCCGACTGCCCCTGCTCCAGACCGGACAGTCCACTCGGGAGGGCGAACCCGCCCCCGCCGGTGCCGCTGTTGCCGCCGCCGAGCGCGGAGATCAGGAAGAACAGCAGGAGCCCCACGATGCCGACGCCGCCGCCGCCGAGGGCCACGCGCCCCCCGACGCCGCCACCTCCACCGCCGCGACGCAGATCGTCGATGTTCGACGTGTCCAGGTCCGCGTTCTCGTCGAACCGCATCGTGCTCCTCCTCCGTCACCCGACCGGACCCCGGTGGGTCGACGACGAGATCCCACCACACCGGCGCGATCAGGTCGACAACGCTTCATTACGCTGCGCACCGTGTCGGACGGAACGTCAGCGCAAACCCTTTGGCTCGACGCGGGCGAGATGCGGTTCTGGCGTGCCTGGATCATCGCCTCGACGCTGCTGGACGGCCGGCTGAACCGGGACCTGCAGGACCATCACGGGATCTCGCACACCGACTACGGCGTGCTGGTGATGCTGTCCGAGCAGGAGGGGTACCGCATGCGGATGAGCGCGCTCGCCGAGACCCTCGCGATGTCGAAGTCCCGGCTCTCCCACCAGGTCTCCCGCATGGAGAAGACGGGCCTCGTGCAACGGGACGGGGACCGGTCGGACGGCCGCGGCATCTTCGCCTGCCTCACCCCCGCGGGGCGGACCCTGCTCGAGAAGGCCGCCCCGACCCACGTCGAGGGCGTCCGCCGCTACGTCGTCGACCTGCTCACCGAGTCCGAGCGCGCCCAGGCCACGGTCTTCCTCGAGCGCGTCGTCCAGGGCCTCCGCGCCATCGCCCCCACCGACTAGGCTCCCACCCGGAAGCGTGGCAGAGCGGCCGAATGCACTCGCCTTGAAAGCGAGAGTCCCGAAAGGGTCCGGGGGTTCGAATCCCTCCGCTTCCGCCAGGTCAGCAGCATGATCACTGATCATCACGTCGCCCGCACCGAGGCGTTGACAGCAACCGCTGACAGCAACGCGACTAACAGCTATCCGTCCGGTGCGCGGACCGAGGACCGCGTTTGCCGTGCCAGTTGGGCGCCAGCGGCGCTGTCCATCGCGAAGAGCTTGATCACCCTGGTGAGGTACAAGGCGGTGTCGGTGGGGTCTGATCGGTAACCAGCTGTAGTGATCGGCTGGTAGTTCAGGTGGTACCTCGCCAGGGTGCTTGCCACTGCTGCTCCGCTGAGGGCAGGCTCACGCAAGATCATCTCGAGAATCCGGGGGGAATGCGATGGTCAGGCGCTTGCTGCGAGTGTCGGTGGTCGGCGCGGTGGCACTATGTCTATCGGCGACGTTCAGTCCCGCCGCCTCGGCTGCCGTCCCGGCGAACTTCTGCGACGGGAAGTCTGAAGAGACCGTTGTCCGCACCTACTCCCGGGGCAGCCTCGCCATCCCGCTTCGGTGTGGAACGAACACCTACGGTTTCCGTCACGTCGTCCAGAAGGGCCGTTGGAACGACGCCTTCGATTCTCGAATCGCCAACACAATCGCGAGGGGAACGGTCAACGCCGCCGGTACGATCTACGGCGAGATGACAGACCGCTGTGTCAACACGTTCCGTGTGGTGGTGAATCAGGGCGCCATCGGCGGCTCGGGGTTTCGTCCGCAGGGGGTCATCACTGCCTACGAAGTGACGTATCCCAACACCGCGAGTGTGCGCCCCGAGGGAGTTGTGCCTGCTCAGCGAACTGACTGCTTGATATATGAGCCTGTCGCCGAGCCCTAGAACCTGTTAGCTGGAAGGACGGCCCGTCCGATGCAATGGACTAGCGAGGAGCTACACCGAGAGGTGCGGAAGCCGCTTGAGAGCCCGGCTCCAACGGCCGACGACCGAAGGATCGATGTCACTGGCATGGCGCCGGGTCCCGATGACAGCCTCATTATCGACGTTGAGGTCGTCCCCGGCGCGGGCACAAGCGTTCAGCGATGGCGGCTGAGCTTTCGGTCGATGTGGGCGGACGTCCGTGGGCTTCCGCTCGAGTCAGCGGGTCTGACGGTTCGGGCCAACATCGAGGAGTGGTGGGATACCGGCGCGGAGGAGGGAGGGCCCGGTCACCTCGTAAAGGCTCGCCGGACTGTGTGAGCCCAGCACGGGGGTCGACTCTCCGACCGCGACCGGGCATGACTACTCATCGCGGTCCGTGGATGGGACGGCCTTGGTCGATAGGGCTGCTCCGAGTTGTGTCAGGGCGGCCGCCTTCTCGGTCAGGTTGCCGTGAGCGTAGACCGTCATCGTGACCTTGATGTCGCTGTGTCCCGCGATCTCCCGGACGACGTGCGGGGGCACGCCGAGCGCGAGCAGCAGCGAGACGGCGGTGTGTCTGAGGTCGTGGAAGCGCAGCGTCCCCAGGCCCGCGGCGTCCCGGAGATCCCGCCAGTTCTTCCCGAGAGTGTAGGGCGACATGGCGGCGCCACGACGGGTGGTGAAGACAGAGCCGGTCTCCTCCCACGTCTCCCCAGCCGCGAGCTTCTCGTCCTCCTGCTTCTTCGCGTGATCGCGTAGCGCGGTTACGACCACCTCGGGCAGCGGGATAACCCGGCGCGAGGCGCGGGTCTTCGGCGGCAGCAGAACCGCACGACCCTGGACCCAGCTGAGCGACTGCCGAACCACGAGCCGGTGGCCATCGAGGTCGACCGCGTCCCAGGTCAACCCAAGCAGCTCGCCCCGCCGCATCCCGAGCACGATCGCGCAGAGGTAGAGCGCGAACAGGCGGTCGTCGGCGATGTGCTTGAGCAGCGCACGGGCGGCGATCGGATCGAGCCCGGCGCCGACGTCGTACTCGGGGTTCGACATCTTGACCAGCTTCGCGGCGTTGCGGCTGACCAGCTCCTCGCGGACGGCGTTGGAGAGCGCGTTGCGCAGAACCGCGTGGGCGAACTGGACCATGCGGTGGGAGAGCTTCCGGGGGCCGCCGCCCCGCCCGGTGGTCTCCTTGTCGCGCAGCACGGCCAGCAGCTTCCGGACCTCCGCCGGCCCCACCTCGTCGAGCTTCTTCTTGCCGAGCACGGGCTTGATGTGGACGCGGACCATAGTCTCGTAGCCCGCGTAGGTGGTGGGCCGTCGCTCGGGCTTCACGACCTCTTCGAGCCAGTAGTCGAGGTACTCGCCGAGCGTCTGCCGCTTGAGCGGACGTCGGACGCCTGCCTTCGCGTCGCGGAGCAGGTCGTCGAGCGCTTCTCGGGCGTCAGCGCGGGTATCGCGGTAGACGTAGCGGCGGCGCCGACCACCACCCGCGACCGGCACGACCGCCGACCCGACGAAGCGACCGTCAGCGCGCTTGTAGATCGAGCCTTCGCCATTCGCGCGCTTCTTCCCGGCGGGCATCAGCTCGCCTCTCGTTCGAGCTGGACGAGGCGCATGGCGTACTCGTGCACGGCGTCGACTGGGATGCGGCGTAGGTTGCCGATCTTCACGGAGGTGATCTCCCGTGCCGCGAGCAGCGTGAACACGCGGGTCCGGCCGATCTGCAGGGCCTCGGCGACCTCCTCGGCGGTGAGAAAGACGCGCGCGATGGCCGGGCCGCTTTGCTGACTCATGACGTCCCCCTCGTGGTCCTGCGCTGCTCTCGGATGCGTTCGGCGTGCGCGATGGCGAGTTCGCGGTCGGCTTCGTCGCGGTGGCCGATGCCGACGAGGTGCCAGTCGTTGACGACGATCACCGGCTCGTCGGCGGGGTGGCCGAGTTGGTCGAGTTGCTCGGCGAGGCGCCAAGCGCGACGGTCACCGCGGATGACCCGGAACGTCGTCGAGTAGGCGCGGCTCTTGGTGAGGAAGTGCCCGCGGAACCCGAGCATGTGCGCCCACTTGCGCAGGTTTAGCTCCGCGTACTGGGACAGGCCGCCGAGGTGCCAGGCGGTCTCGATCAGCCGTCGGTGGTGGTCCGCCAGGGCCATGTGCTCGAGGTGGGCGAGCGAGCGGATCGGACGGTCGGGATGACCGTCGCTCTTGCCCGTGCCCTTCGTGGCGTACTTGGCGATGTAGCCGGCCAACCGAGTGTCGGTGATCTCGCCAGTTTCGTCGGTGACGGCGTTGTGGGCGGTGGGGGTGATCTCGCGGAGGTCGAGCTGCGCACCCCAGCGCAGGTTCAGCGTCGTGCCGTCGGGCCGCTCGACGTTGAGGGCGGTCGCGGTGGCGGCTTCGTGGATGGCGTCGCGCAGACCCTCGGCAGTGATCCCGGCTGGTGGTGGGTCGGCGGGTCCCTCGGGTCCGTCGAGGCGGATGGCGGCGTGGAAGTGCACGAGGCCGCGGCGTTGGTACTCGGCGACCTTGGCGTAGGACAGCCGGGCGACGGTGCCGAAGCGGCGACCGGAGACGCCGAGGCGGGCAGCCAGGGCGCGCCGGAGCGCGATGGCGAAGCGGTGCCAGAGCTTCCCGGCGTGGGCCTGCCAGAGCACGGCGGCTTGGTAGTCGTAGGTGTCGTGGTCGATCGCGCCGCCGATGTTCGGGTCGTTCGCTTGGTGGTGGTCTCCGCACCGGCACGGGATGACGCGGCCGCGAGCGGTGAGCCGTCGTGTGTGGACGTGCCCGAACGAGGGCGCAGTCAGGGTGAGGAACAGCCGGGGTCGATCGGTGACGGTGGCCGGGACGTGGTGTTCGTTGCCAGCGAGTCCGGCGCGGATGAGGTGGAAGGCGTCGGCGGCGTAGCGGTCTGAGCAGGCGGGGCAGACGGTGTCGCGGCGGTTCCCGCATGGCGCCCAGACCTCCCCGGTGCGCTGCGCGAGGACGGTCCCGTCGGGAGTGGCGATGGTGGACGAACCGCGCAGCCGGACCGGGTGCGCGCAGCCACCGGTGGCCTCGACCCGAGCGCGCCAGGTGGAGTAGTCGAAGGAGCGGAGTCGCTGACTGACGGTGGCGTTCACTTGGCCCACCACCAGCTCGCGCGGGCTTCGTAAGCCCATTCACCGCTCAGGCCCCGCACGATCCAGACCTCGGCGAGGACGGCGGCTGCGCAGGCGGTCCAGAACCAGCCGGAGCCGGTGCCGTAGACGAGCCAGACGACGCCGACGGCGATGGCGAGGAGCGCGGTGAGCTTGAGCCAGGTAGCGACTGCCCACCCTGTGACGGCCCACATCACGCCGCCCCGTTCTCGGGCAGGGCGCGGACGGGCGGGTGGATGGCGCAGCGCTCGACGAGCTCGTCGATCTCGTGGTCGTCGACGTACGCGGCGCGGAAGCGGACGGGCAGTCGCGAGCCGGTGTCGATGACGAACCCGATTCCCGCGTGCGCGGGGTCGCCGGGGATCTGGTCGGCGAGTGCTCCTCGTTCGCGGGCTCCGTCGCCGAGGACCATGTCGACGTGGGCGGCGGAGGTGACGCCGAGGCAGATGCGGGTGGTGAACAGCTCGCGGACGTCGACGACGTCCTTGGTGGGTTCCTGGACGTAGCCCATGACGGTGGTCAGGGTGGCCCGTGCCTGGGTGAGGATCTCGGCGAGCAGGCGCAGGGCCTCGCGGACGTCACCGCGTTCGCCGTGGGCGGTGAGCATCGCCATCTCGTCGATCATGATCACGTTCAGCGGCGTCTCCTGGCTGACCGTGAGGGCCCGATCGCCGTCCATGGCGGCCTGGCGAGCCTTCATCTCGTCGCGAGCGTCGGTGAGGAGGTCGATGGCCTCGCGGGCTGTGGTGGCGTAGCGGTGGAACAGCCGCGCCCCCCGCCGGGTCTCGACGCCGCCCTTGAGGTCGATCATGTGGACGCGCACGAGGCCGTCGCGGATGGCGGGCCCGAGCGCACACAGCGGGCTCCAGATCAGCGAGCCCTTGCCTGAGCCGGACGCGCCCGCGGTCAGGAAGTGCTTGCCTGGCAGCCTGATCGTGAATGGGTCGCCGTACTCATTCTCCCCGACATCGAGGGCGTCGAGGTCGACGTCGGCCGTCTCGGCGGGGATCTCCGGGGCCGGGATGACGCGGTCGAACGGCATGACCCGCTCGACGACTACCGCGAGAACGGCGGGCCTGATCCGCGTGATGGCGACCCGATGCGCGAGCAGCGCGTCGGCAAGGGCCTCGGCGCGTTCGGTCCAGGTGCGCAGGTCCTGTCCGCGGGCCATGCGGACGTACACCGTGTCGATCGAGGGCGTGGACGAGCGGACCCGCAGCACGCGGGGGACGGTGACCTGTCCGGTGCGGCGGTTCTCTCGGACGAGGTCGCACTCGGCGAGCACGCCTGCCCAGCGCCCACCGGCGTAGGCGGTCCAGCGGCGCCGGGTCGAGCGCAGCCGTGGGGCGAGGAACCGGTCGAACGAGGGCGGGTGACCACGCCGCCAGCTCACGACGGCGAGGACCAGGCCGCCGACGATCGAGCCGGTGACGATCGGCCCGAGCAGGACCAGGCCCGTGACGATCGTGGCGGGGACGAGCAGGAACCGGGGGTGGCGGCACAGCCACGCCAGCACGCGCCATTCGCGGCCGGTGGAGCGGTGCGAGCCGCGGCCGGGACGGGCGCCGACAGGGTGCACGGGGGTCAGGTTGTGAAAGGTGACGGAGCGCATGGGATGGGGCCTCACGGTGTGGGGGATGGGTGCCCCGCAGGCCGGGTCGCGCGGATCGGACTGTCGGCCTGCGGGGCGTGACGGGACGGTGCGTCTACTCGCGGAACGTGGCGCGGGAGGCGTCGAGGAGGACGACGAGATGGGCCACGGCGCGGGTGAGCTTGTCGTGGGTGTTCTTGAACCCACCTGCTCGGAAGGGGATGCCGCGCAGGGCGCTGCGCAGTTCCCGCATGGACTGGTCGAGGTCTTCGATGGTGCGGTCGACGTTGAGGCTCAACGGGTTCTCCTTGTCAGCGTCTCCATTCGCGGGAGATCAGTTCGGCCTCCCACTTCTTGGCTCCGGAGGCCATGACCTGCATCGACTGGCCGGCCTTCTTGGCAGCGGCCCGCAGCTCCTCCGGAGTCGGGGTGGACCAGTGGGCGACGGCGCCCTGACCGGCCTTGGCGGGTGTGGCGTCGGCGGCCTTCGCGGCGAGGCGTTCGGCCTCGATGAGGGCGTTGCCGACCATCTGCAGGGCCCGCCAGAACTCGCCGTATCGACGCAGCGCGCGGCGGTTGACCGGTTTGAGCGTGGCGGCCACGTCAGACGCCCTTGCGGATCGCGGCCTGTGCGAGACGGAGGCCCTCGGCGACCCCGGCCCGCCACGCCTGCTCGGTGGGGATCTCGACGGCCTCGACCCGGGTCCACTTCCGACGCTCGCGATCGAGGCGCCGGACCAGCCGACCCACGCCGGAGGTCTGGCGGACCCGACCGTTGACGACTCGGCTCATCACGCACCCACCTGCACCCGGGCATCGCGGCAGGCGACGCAGATCCCGTCGCCGGAGCAGACGACGCATTCCGGGGCCTCGGTGGCGGTGCAGTGGTTGACGGCCTCGGTTCCGTATCCGTCGCAGGCGTCGCAAGCGCCTGATCCGGAGCATTCCGTGCAGCTCATGGGGGTGCCTTCCTGCCCGGTTTCGGGCACAGGGGTAGCCAGGCCGGAATTCCCGGCGATTCTGGAAAGGGGATGGATCAGGCCGCGGATTCGGCGGCGGTGCCCTGCTGAGCGATGTTCTGGCGGGCGGCGGCCAGTTCGGCGACGACGTCGACGATCGCATCCCGCAGGCGGGTCAGGTCGGCGAGGTGTCCGTAGACGGTGATCTCGCCACCGTCGCCGTCGATGCGGACCGTGGCGCGGTCGTCGGCGGGGTAGAGGCGGTGGCTGTAGCGGGTGGTCTCGTAGACGTGGGCGTGGGTCTCGACGCGGGTCGAGGGCAGGTAGTCGGGACGGCTCACTTGTCGCCACCGCCGCCGCGCTGGACCGGTCCGCCGACCGGCTTGAGACCCATCGCCTTGAACGCGATCCCGGAGCTGACCCTGCCCTGGCCGTTGTCGATCTGGTACGGGTTCAGCTTGGCGTCGAGCAGCTCGACGCGGACGTCCTCTCCGAACCCGTCGCCGGGGTCGGTCGCGAGGGTCACCTTGATCTCCTCGCCCTTCGGGGCCCGCTCGCCGGGTCCGACGCGCAGTTTCGCGAACAGCGCCACCACGAACTGTGTGACGCCCTGCTGGTCGGTGACCGGCATGAGGCCGCCCTTGCCGTCGTCGCGCATCTTCGGGGCCGGGGGCTCCACGATGACGAGCTTGTAGCCGTTGAGATTGACGGGGATGTCTCGCACTGGTGCTCCTTGGTAGTTGGCTCCCGGCTTCTTTCGGGGTGCTTCGACCGTAGCATGTGCCGCCTGTGCCACTTAGTCATGTTGGACAGGTATCGACATAGTCCACCCAGGTGGCCTAGCCAGCCTATTGGGGAGCACGTAGGGTGAACGGCATGCAGGACTTGGACCCCGATGACCCGCGCCCGCCGTATCGGCAGGTGGCGAGCGCTCTGCGTGCAGCGATCCTGACGCGTTCGCTCAAGCCGGGGGAGAAGCTTCCGTCCGGCCCCGAGCTGGCCAAGCGCTACGGCGTGGCCCGCATGACCGCTCAGCAAGCTATCCGCGTGTTGCGCGAGGAGGGTCTGGTCGTCTCCCGGCAGGGGAGTGGCGTGTTCGTGCGTGAGCGCACCGAGCGTCCCGTCGGGCTCCGACCGCACATCGAGCGGGCGTTCGAGGCCGAGAAGGTCACGGTCGACTTCGCCGGGTTCTCCGGCGAGACCCTGCACGGTGCGATGTCCGAGCCACTCGACAAGATCCGCGCCGGGCAGGTGCGCCCCGAGTCGATCCGGGTCCGGATCCTCGTCCCGGACCCGGCGCAGCCGTGGACCCTGCCGGCGACGGTCGACGGGCTCGCGGACAGCCCGGCGTTCCGGGCGCGGGCGACCGGGATCATGCGGCGCCACACCGAGGCCGTCGTCGAGGCGGTCAACGAGCTCGGCGAACTCGGGCTCGTGGCCGACGCCGCCGCGGAGGTGCGTGTCGCGCCCGCGGTACCGCTGTTCAAGCTCTACGTGATCAACGATGCCGAGGTGTTCTTCGGCTACTACCCGGTCCAGGAACACACGGTGAAGCTCGACGGCGACCAGGTTCCGATGTGGGACCTCATGGGCAAGGACGCCACGCTGTTCCACCACAGCGCCGACAGCGACCCCGACACCCTCGCCTCCCAGTACGTGGCCCAGTCCAAGATGTGGTTCGACAGCGTGTGGGGCAGCGTCGCACGCCCCTTCTCCCGATGACCCTCGCCCAGCTCCTCGAGGAGCGGAGGCACATCTTGCTCGACTTCGACGGTCCCGTCTGCGCGGTGTTCCCCGGCAACAGGGGACGGGAGTCCGGCGACGCGATGCGTCGACTGTTGGGCAAGCGCTGGGCTCAGCTCCCGCAAGAGGTCCACGACGCCGACGACGCCTTCGTCGTCCTGCGCCACTTCGACCGCCACGAGCGCGAGCTGGCCGAGAAGGCCGAGCAGGCCTTCGCCGCCGAGGAGCGCAAGACGGTCCTGAGGGCCGCCCCGACTTCTGGCGCGCTGGACGCGATCAAGGCGCTGCGGGGGAGCGGTCACACGATCACCATCGTCAGCAACAACTCTGAGTCGGCGATCCGGGGTTTCGTCGAGTTGCACGGGCTCGACGGCGAGATCGACGGAGTCGTCGGCCGGACCCGGCCGCGGACGGAGGACCTCAAGCCGGAGCCCTACCTGCTCCGTCGAGCGCTCGACGAACGCGACGCCGCGCCTACCGAAGCGGTCCTGATCGGCGACTCCGTGACCGACATCCAGGCTGCCCGAGCCGCCGGAACCGCCGCCATTGCCTACGCCAACAAGCCCGGCAAGGACCGCGCCCTACGCTCCTTCGAGCCCGACGCCCTGATCAAGTCCATGGAC
Organism: Pseudonocardia xishanensis; assembly: GCF_039541715.1. NCBI lineage: Bacteria > Bacillati > Actinomycetota > Actinomycetes > Pseudonocardiales > Pseudonocardiaceae > Pseudonocardia > Pseudonocardia xishanensis. The sequence goes on along the minus strand of NZ_BAABGT010000029.1, from coordinate 90,371 downwards.
GAGATCGTCCACGCTGAGTAACCACGAGAAGCAAGATCAACGCACTCACACCTATGCATCGTGATCCACAGGGACGCGCACGGTGCTCGGACCCAGGACCTACCGTGAGCGCGCAAGATGGCGTGACCTCGAGCCGCTTCCTCGGGCCGCTGTCGGGCCGCGTGGGTTCAGAGTTTCTCTACCTGTTCAAGGGGCGCCTCCGGCGCCGGGCGGCCGGGGCATGCGGCCTCCGGCCGGTCCCCGTCCGCCCGCGCCCGTCGCTGTGCAAGCCGAAGCTGAAGGACACTTTCGGAAACAGTACCTTTGACGTACGCGCGAGCATTGGTGTTGAGGTCAACAAGTGACCGCCTAACCTCAAATGGCTTGATCTCAACGACTTCCCAGCCTCGGGCCATCAGCTCGTCAGCGCATATGTCGGCAAGGCGAACATGCACGTCCTTGTAGTACGAATCCTGAACTACGAGCGTTAGATCAGCCGATTCGCGAGATACCCGCGTGATTTCGTCTAGTCCAAGACTGAGATCACTGAGATACTGCTGCGCTTGATTGCTGTAGTAGTTGCTAGAGGCTTTGCTTTCGTGCTCCGAGATGCTGGTGACCAACAGCTTGGCTAAGGTGCCAAGCTTACGGGCGCTACCTCTTCCCGCGCGGGTAAGCGTCGTCCCCATAAGGTCTTTTCGGATACTGTCAGCCCAGATATCAATTCCAAGGGCGGCAAGCTCGCGCGAGTAAGCTACACCGTAATCAATGCGGGTTAGATAAGGCGGAGATGTCAAGGTGGCGCCAACGACAGAATCTGGCAGGGGGAGATTCGCGGATGACGCAGTCGCCAAGGCTGCATGGTGTCTATGCTCGAGACTGTTTTCCGTTAAGCGCTTGCGGAGAACGTCGTACTCGGAACGGATGAGTCCGCCTACTCGATCGCGGATATCAAGTCTATCCAAGTCGCTCTTCGCGCGTCGAATCCACGTCGGATTAGATCCTTGGAAAGACTTTGTCAACTTACGTACAGCGCGAAAAATGGCAACCATGGCTATCTGGTAACCATTTTCTGTCTGTGCGCCCAGGTCCCGGGCGGCTTGAATCCAGCGTTGAACTTCGAGCACAGATTCGTCGTCTAGCCAGTGGCTGAGGGGATGGCACTGGCCGATCTCGACAGCTGTAGATGCGCGAGTGAATTTATCGACGAGATCACGGGAAGATGCGCGAGCGCGGACTGCTGCCACGATGTTGGCAACGGGGTTCAGGTCTATGCCCACCGAACGAAGATTTAGATCGCGGGCAGCCTGCGTTGTAGTGCCACTACCGTTCCAAGGGTCCAAGACGAGAGTTGACGGATCGGTGGCGACGGATCGTCGTAATTCTGCGATAGCAAACCTGTACGAGAAACCCGCATAGTATGGAAAGACATCGGCGAGTCCGTCGCGTTCGACCGAAGGTCGCTTGGGCGAGATTCGAACCTTGTTGTCTGGCCCAGCTTCCAGATGTGAGTCACCGATCAGCGATAGCTGCTCAACATCGTTCGCGCTCATTGTTGCTGCCCGCGGCTCACCGAGGCGACGGGCGTCGACCCATTCATTTGCTCAAACCAGTACACTATGTGTAGATTTAAATGATCGAGCAGCGCGACAAGTCGATCGACCATGGCGATGAGATCTGACGGCTTCTTCTTTCGACCAATCTCGACGGGATCTTCCTGCCAGTGCGCCACGTCGTTGCGCTTCTCCTTTATCTCGCGAAGGAGCAAGCGGTCATTCGGATGGTTCATCCAATCGCCATCGAGGCCCAACAAGAGCCAGAGCGCTACGAAGTTCTTCTCGCCGATGGTGGAGCCGTCGGCCAAGTTGAGAAGCTCGCCAAAATCTGGAACAGGGCGCGGGTCGTTAGAATGAGTAAGAACGACACGAACCAAATCGGCGCGGGCAACGAGCGAGTTTATTGTGTCCGTCCCACACTTGCGAAATGTCCCGGCTTCGGTGGCGACTAGGAACGAGATCGGCAAGTGTCGACGCTCGAGACGCAGCGACGCAATATCGGCGGTCAGTGCAGCGGGCAGCTCCCGCATCAAGTCCTCTAGGACTCCACCCATAACAACATAAGATAAAGCTCTTCCGATAGCCTCAAATCCATCGTGATCGAATACCGCTGGCCCTTCGGAAGCGATCTGCGCAAGATTCTCAAGTCTGCGTCCTTCTCGTTCGAGCGCGCTCCTGGCTTTCTCGAAGAGATCGGAGACAGACCTGCTCATTCGCCTGAGAAGAGGTCGCGGGCGCGTCCCACGCGCTTGGTCAGCATGGACCGGCTGTTCGTCCCCTTGGTGGATGCATCGACAAGAACTTTGTCATTCTCCCAGCCACTAGCCGGGCGGACAGGTGTTGCTCCCGATGAATAGACCTTGGCTATTCCGATCAGCACTGCCTCGAGTTGGTTCAACGGAGTTGTGGATACACGCTCACGCTTGAACGGCCCGGTGCCGACCACCTCGCGGAGGAAGCGCACTGACCGAAGGAAAAGCTCTCGCTCTGCGGTCAGATCCGTGTGGTTCGCGCGAGTCTTCATGTAGGAGTTCAGGAACTTTGTAACCTTGCCGTCGAACTCTTCCATTCGATCAAAATACGCAAAAAACTTCAAGACGAGTTCGGCAGATGTGGCGTCGTGCTGGTTCTGTGGCTTGAGTTTTAGCAGAGACTGGAACTCATCCTGCTCTGCTAAGTCTTCGAGCATCAAATTGAACGGTCCATTGAAGACGCATGCGCGAATTTCCTGAGCAGTGAGGGCCACAGCCCCGGCGTTCAGGCGCCTAAAGAGCTCAAACCGAACATCAGCGTCTGACTTGTCGCTGAGGACTTGGACTCGAATGTAGCGCTTGCCAAACATTAGGCGAATGGGCATAGGCAGATCTTCGAGGGTCAGATCGTTGAAGCCCGTCAATTGGCCAAGCTCGCTCAGTCTCAGAATGTCGTTCGAGAATTGAAGCTGAGGCGAGCTAGGGACATCGATACCGTGGAAGCGCATGATAGTTGCGATACGCTGAAGTCCATCCACCACGTCCCATGTGCCATCGCGATTGGTGGCCACAAAGATGGCTGGAACTGGAAGACCGAGGAGAAGTGATTCGATCAAGGCGCTCTGAACGTTTGGCTTCCATTGAAACTGTCGCTGATAGGCAGGCGCAACGATGATTTCGTTCGACTCAACCATGCGCACAATCTCGCGAATCGACAGATCGAAGTATTCGGTGTCTACCGCACGCCTGTGCTTGTCCAGCTCATCTTGGAGGTCAAGAACAGCTTCGGTCACTCGAGTGAGCCTCCTATACCACAGACGATCTCGCAGTGACAGCATGTCATACCCTGCATGGAGCGTGTGAAAGCGCAGGCCCAGGCTGCGAGTGGGGTCAGCAGAGGTCGCAGCAGGGAAGCCCTCGCCGGGCGGGCAGATCAACAGGATGGCGGCCCGCGCCGTCCCGACGACCTCCCCGAGGGCTACCACCCGTCCACTCGTGGGCGGAGCGTCGGTAGATCGGCCGGCGGTGGGGTCGAGGGCCGCCCACGAGCGGACGGGCGGTCGGGCTGCGCCAGGTCGACGGGACGGCGCTCGGAGGGCACTGTGAGGGCGTGGCAGGGCCACGCCGGGAACAGCAACCTGACAGCAACCCGTGCCGCAACCCGGCCCGCTCAGCCCGTCCAAGCCTGTACCCCGATGAACGGCTGAGCTGCCAGAACGCCGCCTGACCAGGGTGCCAGCACACCTTGAAAGCGAGAGACCCGCAAGGGTCCGGGGGTTCGAATCCCTCCGCTTCCGCCAGGTCAGGCGCATGATCGTCGTCCCTCCCGTATCGGAGCGTTGACGGCGACCGGTGACAGCAACGTCCCCGGGCTGGGTCAGAAGACGGCGATCAAGGCCGCTCCGGTGAGAGCGATGACAAGGCCGAGCACCTGCCGTCGTGAGAGACGCTCGCCCAGGAACGCGAGACCGACCAGCGCGGGTACGAGCGGGTAGAGCGACGACAGCACCACCGCGACCGTGACGAACTCGGACTGAGCCGCTGACGCGTACGCAGCCAGTGCCACCGCCGCCAGGATCCCGGACCCGGCAGCCGCAAGCACGTATCGCGTCCTCCCGTGCTCGTCGGGGTCGGCTGACGTTCGCCGCATCATCGTGGCTGCGAGCACACCGACGATCAGGACTGCGGCGAGTCTGCCGGCGAGAACAGGCCAGAGACCGGCATCGGGACCGCCTCTGGCGAGTGCGAGGTACTGGAGCGCGATTCCTGCGCCGGAGACGAGTCCATCACCGACTGATCCGCGTGTCGGATCGGTCGGGGCGACTGATGCGTCCCGAGACACGAGCCATAGGCCGGGTAGGGCGAGCCCCACGCCGAGCCAGGTCAACCACGCCGGTCGATCGCCGAGCAGCGTGACTCCGACGAGGACGGGCAGTGCGATCCCGCCGACAGCGCTGATCGGGACGACGACCGACATCGCGCCACGGCTCATGCCGCGGAAGAGGAAGGCCATGGCCAGTCCGGTTCCGAGCCCGGAGAGTCCGCCCCAGGCGAGGTCCGGTAGGTCTGGTCGGGTGGGGGTGAGGAGCGGTGCCGCGATTGCGACCGCGGCGAGTCCGCCGAGCTGACCCAGTAGGGCCACAAGCACCGCGCGCATCCGGCGGGCGACGAGACCACCGATCACGTCCGACAGCCCGTAGCTCAGTGCCGAGGCGAGAGCGAGCAGCGCTCCCACGGCCTGTCACCGCCTCTGATCGCGTTCGGCCTGACCGACGGGACAGGCCGCGCCGTCCGTGCAGCAGGATCGGTCGCAGAGCCGACACAACAGATCTGAGTTGCCGACGTCGTCGTAGAGCCGGACCAGCAGCACCTCGAGGAGACGTTCGAGCGTGGCTCGGTCGTCGGAGTCGAAATCGGTCAGGAGTGAGCTCATCTGCGTTTCGCGAGTGGCGCGAACCTCCCGAACCGTGCTTCGGCCAGCCGTTGTCAACTCGACCGAGACCGTGCGCCCCTCCTTCTGGCCCCGCTGGACCAGGCCGGATGTCTCCAGCGAGTCCACCATTCGAGCAGTCGCCGGTTGGGACAGGCCGATCCTCCGCCCGAGTTCGGTGACGCTGAGACCAGGCGTGTAGGCGAGGACAGCCAGTGCGGCGGCTCCGCTCGCGCTCACCCGTCCCGCTTCCCGGACCTGGGTCAGCATCAGGTCGGAGAGTGCCAACGATGCCGCTCCCAGGAGGTTGGCGAGACGCTTCTCATGCATGAGTCATGCATAGCTGAGTGGTGGGAGACCGACAAGCCGACCCAGCTGCCAGGATGGCGTCGGCGCCTTGGCTCAGCCCTCGGCCGGAGGTGGCGCGGGAGCATCTGTGGGGACTGCGAACACGCCGCCGAGCCGCGACAGGGCGACGGCCTTCTCGCCGGGGTAGGCATGGGCGTACACGGCCGTGGTGGCCTCGATGTCCCGATACGGGTGGCGACGGCCGCCCTGTCGACCTCGGTCTTCTGTCATGCTGTCCGTCCGCCGAAGGGGAGCATCGTGCCGACCTGCTCCCCGGCTGCGGAGAGACCCGTCCGCATCGCCCCTCGTGCGGAGTGGGGCTCCCGAGGGTGCTGACGCCCGGGCCCCGCGTGGCACCCTCCGTAGGGCTGCGCGGACGAGCGCACCGGAACGTCGGGACGGACCGACGGACTCCGGCGCTCCGCGGGTCGGGAGGTCGCTCACCGGGCGAGCATCTCCGCCAGTGCGGCCCGTGCCGTGATCGGCGCGCGGCCGAGCACCTTCTCGAGCAGGGGGTCGGTGACCGCGAACTCGCCCGCCCGCGCGGCCCGGAAGATGCCGAGCGTGAACTCGGCGGCGCCTTCGGGCATCCCGCGTGAGACCGCCGCGGCCTTCCAGTCGGCGTCGGAGACGACGACCCGCGAGACGCGGCGGCCGGTGAGGTCGGTCAGGGTGGCGGCGACATCGTCGAAGGTGAGCATCCGGCCCGCGGTCAGGGGGGCGGTGATGCCGTCCAGCACGCCGTCCTCGGTCAGTGCCGCGACGGCGGCCGCGGCCAGGTCCGCGTGGGCGGTCCAGGAGACCGGGCCGTCCTCGGGGAGGGCGAGGGTGCCGGTCTCCAGCGCGGCGGCGGTGTAGTGGCCCAGCGTGCTCGCGTAGAACCCGTTGCGCAGGGCCGGTGAACGGCACGCCGACGCCTGCGAGGTGTCGTTCGGTGGCGGCGTGCGTCGGCTGGGCGGCGAACAGCGAGGTCGGTGAGGCGGCCTGGTGGCTGGTGTAGAGCACGCGGCGGGCCCCGGCGGCCACGGCGGCGTCGATCGCGGCGGTGTTCGCCGCCACCGCCACCGGGCCGGCGATCGAGGCCGACACGACGAGGACCTGCTCGGCTCCGTCGAACGCGTGCGCGAGCGAGGCCGGGTCGGTGAAGTCCGCGGTGTGCACGCGGACGCCGCGGCCTGCGAGCGCGGCGGCCTTGGCCGCGTCTCGGACGCTGACCCCCACCGACTCGGCCGGGACCCGCTGCAGGAGTCCCTCGACGATGCGTGAGCCGAGCTGCCCGGTGGCGCCGGTGACGACGATCACGATCCGCTCCTGGTGTTTCCGTTGGTATCGACAAGACGCTACCACTGATATTTCCGGCGGAATCAGAACTTTGTTACCGTCGGTCCATGGAGCGAGCGACCATCGTCGACGCGGCGGCCCGGCTGCTGCGGGAGCACGGTGTGCGGGCGGTGACCACCCGGGCCGTCGCGGAGGCCGCAGGAGTGCAGCCGCCGACGCTCTACCGCCTGTTCGGGGACAAGGACGGCCTGCTCGACGCCGTCGCCGAGCACGTGATGGCGACCTACGTCGCGACCAAGGCGGCAACCGCGGAGCAGGCCGAGGACCCGGTCGCGGACCTGCGGGAGGGCTGGCGGGCCCACATCCGGTTCGGACTCGCGAACCCCGACCTCGTCGCGTTGCTGAGCACCCGCCGCACGGCCGCCACCGAGGCGGGGATCGCGGTGCTGCGGGCCCGGGTGCGCAGGCTCGCCGAGGCCGGGATGCTGCAAGTCGACGAGCGTCGCGCCCTGGAGATGATCCACGCGGCGGGGACCGGGACCGTGCTGGCGCTGCTCGGCGCGGCCGAACCCGATCTCACCTTGGCGGACGCGATGTTCGACGCCGTCGCCGCCCGGATCCTGACCACCGCCCCGGCGGCGGAGGACCGCGGCCCGGCCGCCCTCGCCGTCACGTTCCTGACGGTCCTGCCCGACCTGCCCACCCTCACCGACGCCGAGCGCACGCTGATGGCGGAGTGGCTCACCCGGTCGCTGACGGCTGGGTGACCGGGTCCGGTACCCAGCGCAGGACGTCTCCGGGTTGGCAGTCCAGGACCCGGCAGACGGCGTCGAGAGTGGAGAAGCGGACGGCCTTGGCGCGTCCGTTCTTGAGCACTGCCACGTTCGCGGGGCTGATCCCGACGGCCTCGGCGAACTCCGCGACGGACATCCGCCGTTGCGCGAGCAGCACGTCGATGTCCACCACGATCGCCATCAGACCACCTGCTCGAGCTCGAGCCGCAGGCCCGTCGCGGTGCGCAGCAGGCCCAGCATCACGGTCATGAGGAGCGCGAAGGCCACGCCCATCAACCCGATGCCGCCGCCGATCAGGACCATGCCCGGGGCGTCGTCCAGCTCGCCGACGAGCGCGGCCATCCCGCCGACGAGGAGTGCGGCGAGCAGACCCGCGCCCGAGATCACCCACACCCAGCGGTCGGCGGACTCGTCGAAGATCGCCTCGCGCTCGACCCGGGCCAGCAGTACCCAGACTGCGACCAGCCCCAGCTCCACGCAGGCCACGGCGAGCACCGGGACCACCATGAACACGAGGTCCCAGGTGTCGAGCGGGCGGGTCAGCTGGGTCAGTGGCACCACCACGAGCAGGACCTGTGCGGTCAGGGCCGCCAGGGCGAGGAGGACGAGCACCGCACGCAACGCTCGGATGACGAGTCGGTTCATGGATCGACTATCGATGGATATCTATCGAAAATCAAGAGGTCTCGGCCAAAAGTAACGGCCGCACACCGATCCGGTGTACGGCCGTCCTGACAGGCTGCGTCAGTTGCGACGGGCTCCGTCGAGCTCGGCGAGGTAGCCCTGGACCGTGCTGCCTGCCCCGGCGGACACCGAGCTGCCGAGGACCTTCTCCGCGATCTGGGTGGACAGCGCGCCGACGTCCCCGCGCAGGCTGGTCTCCGCGGACGCCCGCTGCGCGGCGATCTCGGCCTCCGCGCGGGCGCGGATCTCGGCGGCCTCGGTCTCGGCCTCGGCGCGCAGGGCGGCGCGGATCTCGGCGCCCTCGGCACGCGCGGCGTCCCGGATCGCGCCGGCCTCGGCGCGGGCCTCGGCGAGCTGCGACTCGTACTGCTCGGTGAGGCGCGCGGCCTCGGCCTGCGCCTCCTCGGCGCGGGCGAGCCCGCCGTCGATCTTGTCCGCGCGCTCGGCGTAGATCTGCTCGAACTTGGGCAGCACGACGCGGGACAGCAGGAAGAAGACCGCGCCGAAGCAGACGACGCCGACGATGACCTCGGTGACGTTGGCGCCCAGCGGCGGCGCGAACCCGCTCAGGACGAACAGCACCAGGTACACGACCAGTGCTGTCGCCACGACCCCCGCGATGATCGCGGCGCCCTTGGCGTTCTTGCCACCCGAACCGTGCTCGGCCATCGAACCTCCCTCTTCGGACATGAATCTAGGTGGTCGGCGCCGCGCGGCGCCACCCGCCCCTGCACGATGGCCGGGTGCTGATCGACCGCGCGGGCCGCCGCTATCCCCTCGACGAGCTGCGCTGGTGCGGCGAGGACGGGTCTCCGGTGATCGTCGAGCCGGGTCCGGGGATCACGCGGGACCGGATCGACCCGGCCGTCCGTTCGGTGTGGCGCTACGCCGCGGCGCTGCCGCTCAGCGTGCCCCCCGTCTCCCTCGGCGAGGGCTGCACACCCCTGTTGAGCAGGGAGTTCGAGGGGATGGAGGTGGGGGTCAAGCCGGAGTGGCACAACCCCACCGGCAGCTTCAAGGACCGCGGCACCACGGTGATGGTCTCCGTACTGCGCGCGCTGGGCGTCCGCGCGCTGCTCGAGGACTCCAGCGGCAACGGCGGCTCGTCGGTGGCCGCCTACGCCGCAGCGGCGGACATCACGGCGACGATCCTCGCGCCCGCATCGACCTCGCCCGCGAAGATCCAGCAGAGCCGGGCGCACGGGGCGTCGGTCGAGCTGGTGCCCGGCACCCGTCAGGACACCGCGGACGAGGCCGTCCGCCGGGCGGCGGGGACCACCTACGCCAGCCACAACTGGCAGCCCTTCTTCCTGCAGGGCACCAAGCTGATCGCCTACGAGATCTGGGAGGACCTGGGCTTCGCCGCGCCGGACGCCGTCCTGCTGCCGTGCGGGGCGGGCAGCCTGGTCCTGGGCTGCCGGACGGGGTTCGACGAGCTGGTCGCGGCGGGCGAGATCCCCCGCGCCCCGCGGCTGCTGGTCGCCCAGCCCGAACACTGCGCGCCGCTGGTCCGGGCCTTCCACGGCGAGCCGGAGCGGCCGCCGCGCCCCACGATCGCGGAGGGCACGGCCATCGCCCGCCCCGTCCGCACGCCCGAGGTCCTCGCGGCGGTCCGGGCCACCGGCGGGGACATGGTCGCGGTGCCGGAGGCGGAGATCGGACCGGCCACCCTGGAGCTGGCCCGGACGGGCCTCTACGCCGAGCCCACCAGCGCACAGGTGCTGCCCGCCCTCCGGGCGTTCCGGCGCACGGGTGCGCTGGATCCCGGCGAGCGCGTGGTCACCGTGCTGACCGGCTCGGCGCTCAAGGCGGCCGACGCCGTGGCCGGACTGGTGGGGCTCAGCTGATGGTGCAGGCCGTCCCGTAGGCGCAGACCTCGGTCCACGTGTCGCCCATCTCCGTGGTATCGAATCGCATGGCGACGATCGCGTTCGCCCCGTGTGCCTGCGCCGCGGTGACCAGCCGGTCGATCGCCTCCTGCCGGGAGGACTCGAGGTTCTTCGTCATGCCCTTGAGCTCGCCCCCGGCCAGCGACTTGAACGCCGCACCGATCTGGGAGCCGACGTTGCGCGAGCGCACGGTCAGCCCGAACACCTCACCGTGGACGTGGGTGATCTCGCGCCCGGGGACGTCGTTCATCGTGGTGATCAACACGGCATCAGTCATCCATACTGCGTACGCAGTTCTCCCACCTGGTGCAAGCTCCAATCGGGGTTCATGCTGGTCATCGAGCCGGAGGAGAGGGAGTCACGTGACCAGCACCGCCGTGGAGATGTCGTTCGCCGAGCAGACGGACATCCGAGCGGCCGCCGTGCGGGCCCGCCGGATGTACCCGGGTGAGATCGGCGAGCTCGTCTACCGCGAGCTGCTGGCCTACGCCGACTTCGGCCACCGCTTCGCCCGGGACGCCCTGATCCCGGACCTCGCGGCCCGGATCCTCACCGAGGCCAGGAGCCCTCGCGTCAGGGGGAGCTGACGCGTGCCCTCGCCCCCCGGCGCCCTACTCGGGCGCCGGGGGACGAATTCCGTCCACGATCCTCTGTACGCGCCGGGCCCGGGTGGCCTCGGCCTTGGCGCTCTCGACGCTCCGGACGTGCTCCTTGCGCGCGCTGAAGGCCAGCTCGTCGAACCGCTCCCGCAGACCCGCCTCCGCGAGGGCGGCGGCGAGGTCCGCGGGCACCTCCACGGTCCGCGGCGCGGCGTCGAGCGCGATGTCCACCTCGACCTCGTCCCCCGCCGCCACCCCCGCCGCCGTGCGATGCTCCGCGGCGAGCGGGACCAGGTGCCGCCCGCCCATCACGGCCAGGGTGGTGCGGTAGACGTACGCGCCGAGCGTGATCGAGACGGGGGCGCGCTTCCCCGCGCCGAGCGCGTCCACGACCTCGGCGGGCACCTCCAGCCCGGTGGCGGTCCTGCCTGCCTGCTCGACGGTCGTCCGGAACCTCATCCGCCGAGTATGGCGGGCCGGACCTCCCCGACGCGCGTGGCCTGCTCGAATCCGTGCGCGGCCTGGAGCAGGGCGAGCTCGCCGCGGTGCGCGCCCACGAGCTGCAGGCCGACCGGCAGCCCGTCCGGCGTGAACCCGGCGGGCACCGACAGCGCCGGGTGTCCGAACGCGGAGATCAGGTACGCCGAGCGCATCCAGTCGATGTACGACCCCTGCGCGACGCCGGCGATCTCGGTCGGGTACTCCATCTCGACCGGGAACGGGGGGACCTGGGAGACCGGCAGCGCCAGCAGGTCCCAGGACTCGAAGAAGAGGCGCATCCGCTGGTAGAGGGCCGAGTGCAGGATCTCGGCGCGGGCCACGTCGGCGCCGGAGAGCCTGCGTCCCTCCTCGATGTTGCCGACGAGCGTGGCCTTCATCCGGTCCCGGTGCCTGCTCGCCAGGGTGCCCAGCGACATCGCGAAGTGCCACGCGCGCAGGGTGCGGAAGACCTCGTCCGCCCCGCGCAGGTCCGGGTCGGCGCGCTCCACCGTGGCGCCGAGCTGCTCGAACACCCGCACCTGCCGCTCCAGGACGGCGGTGACGGCCGCGTCGACCGGGATGGATCCGCCCAGGTCCGGGGACCAGGCGACCCGGAGCCCGCGCAGGTCCCGGTCCAGCGGCACGTCGAACACGGAACCCGGGACGTCGATCGCGATCGGGCTGCGGGTGTCCGGCCCGGCCATCACGGACAGCAGCAGCGCCACGTCGGACACGGTGCGGGCCATGGGGCCGCGGACGTTCATCGTGGAGTAGGCGGCCTCGTCCGGCCAGGTCGGGACGCGCCCCGGCGCGGGACGCAGGCCCACGACGTTGCAGAACGACGCCGGGTTGCGCAGCGAGCCGCCCATGTCGCTGCCGTCCGCGAGCGGGTGCATGCCGGTGGCCAGGGCGGCCGCCGCCCCGCCGGAGCTGCCGCCCGCGCTGCGGCCCGTCGCGTAGGGGTTGCGGGTGGGACCGAAGAGCGGGTTGAAGGTGTGCGAGCCCGCGCCGAACTCGGGCACGTTCGTCTTGCCCAGCGTGATCGCGCCCGCGCGCTTGAGCCGCTCGATGACCAGCTCGTCCGACCTCGGGACGTTGTCGGCGTGGATGGGCGAGCCCATCGTGGTGCGGATGCCCGCGGTCTGGTGGGTGTCCTTGTGCGCCATGGGGACCCCGTGCAGCGGCGGGAGATCCTCACCGGCGGCGAACCGGGCGTCCGCCGCCGCGGCCTCGGCCCGCGCGCGTTCCACCGTCAGCGTGACGACGGCGTTGACCGTCGGGTTGCACGCCTCGATCCGGGCGAGGTGGGCCTCGGTCAGCTCGCGGGCGGAGATCTCGCCCGCGCGCAGGGCGGCCGCCATCTCCCGGGCGGTCGCGAAGCAGACATCCTGCACGGAGCGACCGTAACCCCGGCTCAGCCGTGCGCGACGGCCGCCTCCACGGACTTCTCCGTGGTCCGCGCCGCTCGCGGCATGAGCACCAACGCGATCATGGAGATCACGCAGCAGACGACGATGTAGAGGGCGATGCCGCTGCTGGTGCCGGTGTCCCGCAGGATCCATGCGGCGATCAGTGGCGCGGGCCCGCCCGCGATCACCGACGCCAGCTGGTAACCCAGACCGGCGCCGCTGTAGCGGATGTTCGTCCCGAAGCTCTCCGCGATGAGGGCGGCCTGCGGCCCGTACTGCATGTCGTGGAAGACCAGCGAGACGACGATCGCGAGCAGCACCAGCCCCGCGACGCGGGTGTCGAGCAGCCCGAAGTAGGGGAACGCGAAGAGCCCGGTGCACACGATCCCGATGCCGTACATGAGCCTGCGGCCGATCCGGTCCGAGAGCCAGCCGAAGAACGGGACGCTGACCAGGCCGATCGCGGCGGCGATGAGCGTGTCGGTGAGCAGGCCGGAGCGTTCCAGCTGCAGCTGCTGGGTGCCGTAGGTCAGCACGAACGTGATGAACAGGTAGAAGGGCGCCTGCTCGGAGAGCCGCACGAACGCCGACGCCAGGATCTCGCGCCACTGGGTGCGGATCGCCTCGACCAGCGGCATCCGCGAGACGGTCTTCTTCTCCTTGACCGCGGCGAACTCCGGGCTCTCCAGCACCTTCAGCCGCACGAAGAGCCCCACGCCGACGAGCAGGATGCTGACCAGGAACGGCACCCGCCAGCCCCAGGTCAGGAACGCGTCGCCGGTGGTCGAGGACAGGAGCTGGACGAGCGCGGTGGAGAGGAGCAGGCCCAGTGGCACGCCCAGCTGCGGCCAGCTGGCCATGAACCCGCGTCGAGACGTCGTCCCCCACTCCATGGCGAGCAGCACCGACCCGCCCCACTCGCCGCCGACGGCGATGCCCTGCACGATCCGCAGGAGCGTGAGCAGCAGGGGGGCCGCGATCCCGATGGCGGCGTAGCTCGGCAGGGCGCCGATCAGGGCGGTGCCGATCCCCATCAGCAGCAACGTGACGATCAGCGTGGACTTGCGGCCGATCCGGTCGCCCCAGTGGCCGAAGATCGCCGCGCCGATCGGCCGGGCGGCGAACCCGCCGAACTGCGTCCCGAAGGCCAGCAGGACGCCGACGTAGGGGTCCTCGCCGGGGAAGAACAGCTTCGGGAACACGAGCGCGGCGGCCGTGCCGTAGAGGAAGAAGTCGTACCACTCGATGGTGGTGCCCACTGTGGACGCGAGGACCGCCCGGCGGCGCTGGGAGCGCACGAGCGCATCGTTGCTGCTCATGCGTCGACGGTCACCCGATGGGGTGGTCCGTGCAAACGCTGGCGCCCGTTATGCCGGGTCCGCCAGGAATGCGCCCGCCGCCGCGGCGAGATGGGCCGGGTCGTCGACGCCGCAGAGCTCGCGGGCCGAGTGCATGGACAGCACCGGGATCCCGACGTCCACCGTGCGGATGCCGAGCCGGGTCGCCATGAGCGGGCCCACCGTCGTTCCGCAGGGGACGGTGTTCTTCCCGACGAACACCTGGGTGGGCACGCCCGCCCGCCTGCAGGCACGGTGCCAGGCGGCCGCGCCGGGGGCGTCGGTGGCGTAGCGCTGGTTGGCGTTGACCTTCAGCGTGGGACCTTCGTTGGGGACGCTGCGGTGGTCCGGGTCGTGGCGCTCGAGGTAGTTGGGGTGCGCCGCGTGCGTGACGTCGACCGACAGCGCGCGCGACGCCGCGAAGATCCGGTCGCGGCGGTCGAACCCGCCCGCGAGGTGGGTCAGCAGGGTCTCCAGCAGCGGGCCCGCGGCGCCGGTGGCGCTGCCGCTGCCGATCTCCTCGTGGTCGAACCCGACGAACACGGTGGTGGTGTCGCCGGCGCTCGCGGCGATGAGCGCGTCGAGACCGGCGTGGACGGAGGCGAGGTTGTCCAGCCGGGGGCAGGCGAGCAGCTCCCGGTCGCGGCCCAGCCGCGCCGGCGGGGTGAGGTCGTGGACGACGAGGTCGTGGGCGACCACGTCCCTGGCGGAGACCCCGGTCTCGGCCGCCAGGAACTCGACCAGATCGCCCTCGCGGGCCTGGCCGAGGCCCCAGATCGGCAGGACGTGGCGTTGGGCGTCCAGCTCGAGGCCCTGGTTGACCTGGCGGTCCAGGTGGATCGCGAGCTGGGGGACGCGCAGCAGCGGGCGATCGACGGTGACCGGGACGACGGTGCCGTCGAGGAGCGCGAGCCGGCCCGCGAGGCCGAGGTCGCGGTCCAGCCAGGAGTTCCACAGCGCGCCGCCGTAGATCTCGACGCCGACCTGCCGCCAGCCGGCGGCGCCGGTGTCCGGGCGGGGCTTGACCTTGAGCGTGGGGGAGTCGGTGTGCGCGGCGAAGATCCGCAGCGGGCTCGGCTCGCCGTGCTGTCGCCAGGCGAGGAGCGTGCCGTCGCGGACGAGGTAGCGGCCGCCCGGGGTCGGGTCGAACTCCGCGGTCTCGACCTGCTCGGTGAACCCGGCCGCGGTCAACCGGCGGACGCCCTCCGCGACCGCGTGGTACGGGGTCGGCGAGGCGGACACGAAAGCGGCGAGGTCGAGCGCACGGTCGGTCACCCCCGCATCCTCGCAAACGCCCTCCGGGCGCACGTTTCGTGCCGTCAGCGCGCTGAGATCGCCGATTGTGTGCGCTGAGCGCGGTGGTGGTCGTGCTGGGCGCACGTTTCGTGCGGTCCGGCGCTCACGGCGATCCGGACGCCACTGAGCGCACGTGTGGCGTCGGCAGGGCCTCCGGAGGTCGCCGGGTGGGGGATGCTCGCCGACGATGGTCGTCGACGTCGTGGTGGTGGGAGCCGGGTCCGCCGGGTGTGCGCTGGCCGGGCGGCTCGCCGAGCGCGGGGACCGGACGGTGTGTCTCGTGGAGGCGGGCCCGCCGTCGACCCTCCCGGACGTGACGAGTGCGGCCTCGCTCGCCGCGACCGTCCCGGGCCATCCCCTCAACTGGGCCTACACCGCGTCGCTGGTCCGGGACCGGGTGGTCGTGGTGCCTCGCGGTCGGGTCGTCGGCGGCTCGAGTGCGATCAACGGGGCGTACTTCGTCCGGGCGGTGCCGCAGGACTTCGCGGACTGGGCCGTGCCGGGGTGGGGGTACGCGGACGTCCTGCCCTACTACACCGCCCGCGACCTGGACCTCGGCCACGGTGTCGGCCCGCTGCAGCTCCGGCGTCCGGCCGGCGATCTGCTCGCCTCGGTCACCCCGGCGTTCCTGGCGGCGTGCGAGGCGCTGGGCTATCCGGCCGAGCCGGACAAGAACGCGGGCGGACCGCCGGGGGCGGGGCTGATCCCGTCGAACGCCGCGGAGGGGGTGCGGATCAGCACCGCGGCCGCCTACCTGCCGCCGCCGTGGGGTGCGGCGCCTGCTCGGGCGGTCGGGGGTGGTGCGGGGCCCGGCCTCGCGACACCGACGGTGACCGTGCGCCCGGACGTCCGGGCGCTGCGGGTGGTGTTCGCGGGGTCGCGGGCCGTCGGCGTCGAGACCACCGTGGGGACGATCCAGGCGGGTGAGGTGGTGCTCGCCGCGGGGGCGGTCGGATCGCCGCACCTGTTGCTGCACAGTGGGATCGGGCCCGCCGAGGTGCTGCGCGGGGCCGGGGTGTCGCAGCGGGCGGACCTTCCGGTGGGGCAGGGGTGGTCGGACCATCCGAGCGTCTACCTGCCGTTTCGGTGGCCCGGCCCGCCGCCCCATCCGGACGCCGTCGCCGGGCAGGCCTCACTGAACCTCGACTCCGGCTCGGACCCGGCCGGGGACCTGGAGATCCTGCTGTTCGCCCGACCGTTCGGCCCGGACGGGCCGGTGCACCTGATGTGCGCGCTGCAGCGCCCGGAGAGCCGCGGATCCCTGGAGATCACCTCGGCCGACCCCCTCGCGCCGCCCCGCCTCGACTACCGCTACCTGCGCACGGAGGCCGATCGTCGACGGCTGCGGGCCGCGATCCGGGTGGCCGCCGACCTGCTGCGCGCCGCGGGTCTCGACCGGACCGAGCCCGAGGGCTTCGTGCTGGGCAACGACCGCCGCCTCGACGGCTGGATCCAGCAGGTCCTCACGACCTCGGTCCACCTCTGCGGCAGCGCCGCCCTCGGCCGCGTGGTGGACCCCGAGCTCCGGGTCCTGGGCCTCGAGGGGCTACGGGTGGCGGACACGAGCGTCCTGCCGGTCGTCCCGCGGCGCGGGCCCGCCGCCACCGCGGTCATGATCGGCGAGCGCGCCGCCGCCCTCCTCACCGTGTGAGGGACGAACCGACCCGAAACCCGCCCCGCCGCCCTGGGGCCGGACACCGGGGCGCGCGAGTCCGCCCCCACCGCCCGCGAGTCCCACACCAGCGCCCACGAGTCCCCCGTCACGAGCCGGTCGTCGGCGGTGTCGGCGACGTAGACCCGGCGGCCGTCCGGGGAGGCGGCGATGCCCGCCGGGCCGGGGTTCAACCGGGTCGCGGGGGAGACGTCCTTTCCGGTCTCGAGGGCGATCGCAACACGGCGCCGCTGCGCGCGCTGACGTAGACCCTCGTGCCGTCGGGGGAGAAGGCGGTGTGGGCGGAGCCCTCCGAGGTGCGCACGCTCTGGATGACCTGCCCCGAGCGGGCAGAGGGCAGCGAGACCACGCCGGTGCCGTCCGCGAAGGCGAGGACGTCCGCGAGCCCGGTGCGCCGCTCGAGCACGACGTTCGTGGGCACCCGGTCCAGTGGCGCGCCCGGGATCATGCGCCCCTCGCGTTCGAGCAGGTCCAGGCCGCAGGCGCCGCCGCCGGGCGCGGGGGACCCGGATCCGGCAACCCGTCGACGGCCACGCCGCCGCCCGCCGGTCGAATCCGCCACCCGTGTCCCTTCCGCGCCGTTCGGGCGCTAGGCGATCACGCTGCGCAGCGGCCCGGTAGAGCTACGGTGAGGTCGTGACGAACCCGTTCCTCGCGCCGAGCGCGCTGCCGTACGGCCTGCCGGACTTCGCCGCCATCACCGACGACCACTACCTGCCCGCGTTCGAGGCCGGGATGGCCGAGCAGCGCGCGGAGATCGAGGCGATCGTGGCCTCGGGGGAACCGACGTTCGCCAACACGATCGAGGCCCTGGAGCTGTCCGGACGCATCCTGGACCGCGTCTCGCGGGTCTTCTTCAGCCGCGCCGGTGCGGACACGACGCCGCGAATCGAGGAGGTCCGGGCCGCCGTCGCGCCGATGCTGGCCGCGCACGCGGACGAGATCTCCCTGGACCCGCGCCTGTTCGCGCGGATCAGCGCCGTCCACGATGCCCGCGCGGAGCTCGATCCCGAGTCCCGACGGCTGGCGGAGCGCTACTTCACCGACGCCGTCCGGGCCGGGGCCGAGCTGGGGCCCGCGGACCAGGACCGGCTCCGGGCGCTCAATGCGGAGCTGTCCTCGCTGTCGACCACGTTCTCGACCCGCCTGCTGGCCGGCGCCAACGCGGCGGCGGTGCACGTCCACGACGTCGCGAAGCTGGACGGGATGTCGCCCAGCGCCATCGCCGCGGCGGCCGCCGCGGCCACCTCGCGCGGACACGAGAGCGGCTTCCTGCTGACGTTGGTGCTGCCCACCGGACAGCCCGTCCTGGGGTCGCTCACCGACCGTGAGCTGCGCCGGGAGGTCTTCGAGGCCTCGACCGGGCGCGGCGTCGGCGGGGAGTTCGACACCCGCGAGACGGTCCTGCGGATCACCGCCCTGCGCGCCGAACGGGCCCGGCTGCTCGGCTACCCGACGCACGCGGCGTACGTCATCGAGGACTCCACGGCCGGGTCCGTGGACGCCGTCGCGGCCATGCTGGCGGACCTCGCACCGCCCGCGATGCGCAACGCGGACGCCGAAGCCCTCGACCTGGCGGGTTCCGGGGTGCTCGAGCCGTGGGACTGGGCGTTCGAGGCCGAACGGGTCCGCCGCGAGCGGTTCGAGATCGACGCGGCCCTGCTCCGTCCGTACCTGGAGCTGGAGTCCGTCCTGACGCACGGTGTGTTCCATGCGGCCGAGGAGCTCTACGGCATCCAGCTGCACCCCCGGCACGACCTCGTCGGCTACCACCCGGACGTCCGGTTCTGGGAGGTGTTCGACGCCGACGGCACCCCGCTCGGCCTGTTCGGCGGCGACTACTGGGCGCGGGAGTCCAAGCGCGGCGGCGCGTGGATGAACGCGCTCGTGGGGCAGTCGTTCCTGCTCGACGAGAAGCCCGTCGTGATGAACACGCTCAACATCACCGAGCCCGCGCCGGGTGAGCCGACGCTGCTCACGATCGACGAGGTCCGCACGCTGTTCCACGAGTTCGGGCACGCGCTGCACGGGTTGTTCTCGGCCGTGCGGTACCCGACCTTCTCCGGGACGTCCGTGCCGCGGGACTTCGTGGAGTTCCCGTCGCAGGTCAACGAGATGTGGCTGGAGCGGCCGGAGATCCTCGTGCGGTACGCGCGGCACCACGAGACCGGCGAGCCGCTGCCCGCCGCGCTGCTGGAGAAGCTGCTGGCCAGCCGCGCGTACGGCGAGGGCTTCCGGACCACGGAGTACCTCGCGGCGTCGCTGCTGGACCAGGCCTGGCACACCCTCACCGTCGACGACCGGGTCTCCGACGTGCTCGAGTTCGAGGCCGAGGCCCTGCGCAAGGCCGGGATCGCGCACCCGCTCATCCCGCCGCGCTACCGCAGCACCTACTTCAACCACGTCTTCGCGGGCGGGTACTCCGCGAGCTACTACTCCTACATCTGGTCCGAGGTGCTCGACGCCGACACGGTCCAGTGGTTCGAGGAGAACGGCGGGCTGAAGCGGGAGAACGGCGACCGCTTCCGCCGCGAGCTCCTCTCCCGAGGCGGTTCGGTGGACGCCATGGAGGCCTACCGCGCCTTCCGAGGCCGCGATCCCGAGATCCGCCCCCTCCTGGAGCGCCGCGCCCTCACCTGAGCCCGCCCGAGTCGCGAGCCCCCCACTTCCGACGCGCGAGTCCCCCGTTCCCGACAGGCGAGTCGGACATCGGGGCCCGCCTGTGAGGGAACGGCGCTCTCGTCCCTCCAGGTACGCATGGGCGGCACGGATTCGCCGTCGCGGTGGGGCCCACTCGGAATCGCCCGGTTGGTCGGCGGCGTTGTCGAGACGTGCGGATTTCGCTCCTGGATCGCAGCCGGACCCGACGCGGCGAACCCGACTCCGCCGCCGTCGTCGGCACGGTCGAGCGGGCTCGGCGGGCCGAGGAGCTAGGGTTCCACCGGTTCTGGGTCGCCGAGCACCACGCCGTCCCCGGCATCGGCTCCGGCGCACCGACCGTGCTCATGGCCGCCGTCGCGGCGGCGACCGAGCGGATCCGGGTGGGCTCCGGCGGGGTGATGCTGCCCAACCACCAGCCGCTGGTCGTCGCCGAGCAGGTCGGGGTCCTCGCGGCGCTGCACCCGGGCCGGATCGATCTCGGCGTGGGCCGCTCCCTGGGCTTCACCGCACCGGTGCGCCGTGCCCTGCGCAGCGACGCCCGCGACACCTTCCGCGAGGACCTGGACGATCTGCGGGCCCTGCTCGACGGAACCGCCCCCGTCACCGCGCGCCCGCGGCTCGACGCGCCCGTGCCGCTGTTCGTGCTGGCCACGGGCAAGGGACTCGCGGTGGCGGGAGACCTGGGGCTCCCGGTCGTCGTCGGCGGGCCGGTGCTCGACGATCCGGCCGCGCTCGCCGACTACCGCGCCCGAGCGGGGGCCGCCGCCCACGTCATCGTGTCCGCGGACGTCCTGATCGGTGCCCCCGAGCTCGCCCTTCCGGAGGCCTGGGCGCTGGCCGCGGCCCGGACGACCGGGGAGTTCCCCCCGCTCGAACCGCCCGATCCCGCTCGACGGATGACCGACCGGCAGCGCGGCGCGGTCGACAGGGCGGTGGCGCGGACCCTGGTCGGCGACGAGCTGACCGTCGCCTCCCGGCTGGACGACCTGCTCAGCCGCACCGCGGCCGACGAGCTGATGATCAGCTCGTCCACCTGGGACCGAGCCGCCCTCGCCGAGTCCGACGCGAAGGTCGCCGCCCTCCTCCGCTGAGCTCGGACCCCGGGCCGCCCGCCGTCCTCGGTACGAGACCGAGGGGCTCTCGGCGGTCAGCGTCGGACTCGCCCGCTGTGGTGTCGGACTCGCCCGCTGTGGTGTCGGATTCGCGCGCGGTGGTGTCGGACTCGCGGGTCCGGGGTGGGGCTCGTGGTCAGTGGGCTCGCTGGAGGCGGCGGCGGTGGAGGAGGAGCATCGCACCGCCCGCCAGCAGGCCCCAGAACGCCGAGCCGATACCCAGGAACGAGACGCCCGCCGCCGTCACCACGAACGTGACGATCGCGGCCTCGCGACCCTCGGGCTGCGCGACCGCCGACGTCACGGCGCCTGCGAGGGCGCCGAGGAGGGCCAGACCCGCCACCGCCTCGACCAGGACGGGCGGAGAGAGCAGGAGCAGGGCCGTCGCCAGGCCCGCGCCGAGGCCGAGGACCGCCAGGCCGATGCCCGCCGTCACCGAGGCGATCCAGCGGCGGCCCGGGTCCGGGTCGGCGTCCGGACCCGCCGCGAGCGCGGCGCTGATGGCTGCGAGGTTGACGGCGTGTCCACCGAAGGGCGCCGCCGCGAGGGTCATCAGCCCCGTCGAGACCAGGATGCCGCGCAGCCGCGGGACGTAGCCGTACTGCGCGAGGACCGCCATGCCCGGCACGTTCTGCGAGGCCATGGTGACCAGGAACAACGGCAGGCCGATCCCGATCAGGGCCGAGAACGAGAACGTCGGCGTGGTCCAGACGAACGCGGGCGCGAGGTCCACCCCGCCCAGTCCCTGCCCGGTCACGGCGATCGCGACGACGGCCACCACCAGCGCCGCGGGCACCGCCCACTGGCGCGCGAACCGGGCCATCACCGCCCACACGACGATCACCGGCGCCGCCGGCAACGGCACCTCGTGCAGGGCCTGCACCGGCGCGAGACACAGCTGCAGCAGCACCCCGGCGAGCATCGCTCCGGCGATCGGCCCCGGGATCGCGGCGATGAGCCTGCCCAGCGGGCGCACCAGCCCGGCGACCACGATCAACGCCCCACACAGCAGGAAGGCGCCCTCGGCGGCGGCGAACCCGCCGTCGGGCACCCCGGAGGAGATCAGCAGGGCGGCGCCGGGGGTCGACCACGCGATGCTCACCGGCATCCGGGTCCGCAGCCCGAGTACGACGGCCACGATCCCGGATCCCACCGCCACCGCCAGCAGGCCGGACGCCGCCTGGCCCTCGTCCGCCCCCGCGGCCCGCAGCCCGGTCAGGACGACCGTGAACGACCCGCCGAACCCGACGATCGCCGTCACGATCCCGGCGAGCACCGGCCGAGCGATCCCGCGCACACATGCCTCCTGACCTCTGACGACGCCACGGACCCGCACCGGACGTCCGACTCACGCGTCGACACCGGGGGACTCACGGGTCGGGGTGTCCGACTCGCGGTACCGAACGGGACTCACAAGCGTTCCGTTTACGGAACGGTGGCAGGATAGCTCACATGGAGTCCGCGCTACCCGACGGTGCCGCCCACGTCGGGCCGCGGGTGCGTGCGTTGCGGGCGGAGCAGGGGTTGTCGCTCTCGCAGCTCGCCCGCCGCGCGGGACTCGGCAAGGCCACGCTGTCCGGGTTGGAGGCGGGGACCCGGAACCCGACCCTGGACACCCTGCACTCGGTCGCCGCGGCGCTGGGGGTGCCGCTCACCGCGCTGGTCGCGGAGAGCGCCCGCATCCAGGGCGCGGCCGTCGACATGGCCCTGCTCAAGGTCTTCGAGGACGGCCCCGCGACCTACGAGCTCTATCGCATGCGGATCCCGGCGGGAGCCGCGCAGACCTCGCCGCCGCACCATCCCGGCGTCACCGAGCACGCGACCGTCTTCGCGGGGGAGTTGCGGGCGGGTCCGCTGGACGCGCCGGGCGTGGCGGGCCCCGGCGGGTATCTGGAGTGGGCCGCCGACACCCCCCACGGGTACGCGGCGACGGGAGGGCAGGACGTGCACGCGTCGTTGCTCATCCGGTACCCCCGGTGACCCGTCGCCGCCCTGTGACATCGATTGATCACTGTACGTAGAACGGGTGTCGAGGTTGACCTGTTCGGCGGATCAGCTCGCTAACGCAGCGAGGCTGCCGATCGACAGGAGGGGTGACAGCCCCCTGCCGAGCGGACCCGACCATGACCGTGCAGACCCT
Source organism: Pseudonocardia xishanensis (assembly GCF_039541715.1). Taxonomy (NCBI): domain Bacteria; kingdom Bacillati; phylum Actinomycetota; class Actinomycetes; order Pseudonocardiales; family Pseudonocardiaceae; genus Pseudonocardia; species Pseudonocardia xishanensis. The sequence goes on along the minus strand of NZ_BAABGT010000029.1, from coordinate 67,732 downwards.
CGAGAACGAGGCCGACGAGACCCCGACCGCCCGCATCCCGGTGCAGCGAGCACCCCGAAACCGGCTCGAGCTCGGGCCGCGGCACACGGGGCCGCGCACCTGGGTCGAGTCCGCCGCCCGCGTCCGCTGCATGCGCCGCCACGCCCGGATGAGCCGGTGGCTCGCCCTGTTCGTCGTGCTGGCCGCGCTCGCTGCGGCCGCCGTGATCTGGCAGCTGGCCGACGGCCGCCCCCTGGAGCTGCTGCGCGAGGGTCGCGTCCTGCTCGAGCCCGCGGTCGAGGGACTGCGCAGGCTGCTCTGAGTCGTCGTGCGCGGTCGACGGTGCCCCAGCACCATCGACCGCGCACGGCTCGTCGTCAGGCGGAGTAGATCCGCACCCAGTCGACCTGCATCTGGGCGTTGCCGGGGTTGCCCTCGCCGGGGAAGTAGTCCAGCTGGATGGTGGGCGCCATCTTGCCGGGCGGCAGGGTGTTGCCGTCCGTGCTGCGGAACCACTCCTGGCCGTCGATGTAGCCGACGACCGCGTTGTCGGTCCATTCCACGGCGTAGTTGTGCCACTGGGTGATGTCGAGCTTCTTCGTCTCGGAGACCTGGTTGTTGGCCGCTCCGTAGTGCAGGAAGAACGACACGTCGTCCGCGGCGCTGTTGGTCTCCGCGAAGTCCACCTCGCCGCCGCGCGGCCACTCGATGTCCGTGGGCCACAGGATGAGCACCGGGTGGTACTCCGCGCTGCCCGCCGGGAACTTGGCGCGCATCTCGTAGCGACCGTGGCGCTGGGCCTCGTTGAACATCATGCCGCCGGTATTGCCGTTGGCGTCCCCGCGGATGGTGAGCACGCCACCGCCGGTCGAGACCGCGTCCGGCGTGCGACGGCCGTTGTTGCCGTGGCCCGCGCCGTCGTAGACGCCCCACTTGCCGAGGCCGCCGTCGAACTCGTCCCCGCCGGTCTGGCGCCAGCCGAGCCGACCCGCGGCGGTGCTGCCGTCCCCCGCGGGCGCGGCCGCGCCTGCGGCGGCGCGCCCGGCGTTGCGGCCGGGGTTCGCCTGGGCCTGCGTGGCCGGCGGCGGGGGAGTCGTGGTGGCCCGGTCCTTGGCCGCTCCGACGACGTTCGCGAGCCCACCCGGGGCCGGGATCGGGGCGACCCCGGTCGTGGTGCTGTCCGACGCGCCCTGTGCGGTGTCCGACGAGACCAGCGAGGCCGAGAGGTCCGGCCCGTCGTCCGAGACCGGCTGCAGCAGCAGGACGACCATCGTGGCGACCAGGATCGCGGCGGCCCCGACGGTGAGCGGGGCCAGCCTGCGGACCGTCGAGCGCGGCGCCCGCCGACGGCCGCGGCGCGGCGGCTCGGGGGCCTCGCGCTCGATGACGGTGTCGGGGCTCTCCGGGGGAGGCGCGTCGTCCGAGGCGGCCTCGGCGTGGACCGCCACGAGGTCGTCGATCGCGACGACCGGCATGCCGGTCATCGGGCTGATCGGGGACGGCCCGTCACCTTCGAGGACCGGGAGGCCGTGCGGTGTCGTGGTGGTCGGTTCGGGGTCGTCCACCAGCAACGTCGCGTGGGTCAACAGGCCGGGCTCGGGGGCCGGGTCACCGTCGGAACGGGGGGAGGGGAGCGTCGAAGTCGGGGCGACCGTTCCGGAGGCACGACGACGACGGCCCGTACGCACAGTGGGGAGTCTGTGCTCTGCGGTGATTCGTGCGACCAGCTCGTGGGGATCGAGCCGGTCCTCCGCAGCGGAGGGTTTCCGTCGCATGATGGGGAACCATATTGATCGTGGGTGGGGAGCCGGCCCGAACCTGAGAGCCCGGGTTGCGCCAGCGCGCCGACAGGTCGTCGAACGGCGCCGGAGCGGCCCGGTGTCCCCGGATTCCGCGCGGACGTTACCCCATTCAGCCTAATAAGGCTCTCAGGCGACGCCGTTCGTCGGGTCCAGAGGCACCGCTCGAACCGTTGGCAGATTGTGATCGCCGGTCTTTCGGTCCAGTCTGTCCGTGATGCTCCCCGCCGCTCCCCCGGGGTCCACCGTGTTCGTTCCGTCGCAGGCGACGGCACGATCATCCGTGCCCCCGTACGCCCCCGTCCTCGTGGCGCTGCCCCCGACCGCCGCGTCGGCGTCCGTGCTGCGTTCCCTCCGCGCAGAAGGCATGCGCGCCGACCCCGCCGGAGACGGCATCGCCGTCCTCGACGCCATCCGCGCCGCGCCGCCCGCCCTCCTGGTGCTCGACGTCGACCTGCCCGGTCCCGAGCACGCCGCCGTGCTCGCCGCGGTGCACGCCGAGGCGCCGGGCGTGCCGGTCGTGGTGCTGACCCCACGCGAGCGGCGCAGCGCCGTGCTCGCGCAGCTCCGCAGCGACCGGGACGACTACGTCGTCCGCCCGTTCGCCGTCGACGAGCTGAGTGCCCGGATCCGGCTGCGCCTGCGGCTGACCGGCGCCGTCGGGCACGCCCTGATCCGCCGTGGCGAGCTGGTGGTGGACACCGAGCTCGGTGACGTCAGCGTCGACGGCGTCCCGGTGTCCCTGTCGCCGACCGAGTTCTCCCTGCTCACGGCGCTGCTGTCCGAGCCGGGCGCCACCGTCTCGCACGAGGAGCTGGCCACCCAGGTCTGGTCCGAGCCTGCCTCGGCGAACCTGGTGCAGGTCTACATCTCCTACCTGCGGCGCAAGATCGGCGCCGAGCGGATCCGCACCGTCCGCGGCGCCGGGTACGTGCTGGAGGGATAGCCAAGGACACGACGACGGCCGCCCCGGGATCACCGGGAGCGGCCGTCGTCGGGTCGTCGGTCAGGCGTGCGAGCGCGACCGCCGCCCGACGATGAGCCGGTAGATCGCGAGCAGGATGACCGCGCCGACGAAGGCGATCAGCCAGGTGCGGAACTCCCAGAAGCTCCCGGTGCCGACGCCGAACGCGGCGGAGCTGATCCAGCCGCCCAGCAGGCCGCCGACGATGCCGATGATGCAGGTCACGATGATGCCGCCCGGGTCCTTGCCCGGCATGACCAGCTTCGCGAGCGCACCGACGATCAGGCCGACGACGATCCATCCGATGATGCCCATGGTTCCTCCTCCGTGGTCGCACCGGGTTCTCCGGGCAGGCCGTTCGTGTCCGCCACGGGAATGCCCGGTGATCGTCGGAGACAAACGGACCGTGATCGGATCGTTCCCGAACGGGGGAGTTCCCCCGGCGGTGTGCATCCGGCAGGGGAAGGCTCGATAACACTTCGGTGGAGGTGGCCGCCCGCGACGGTCTTCTCTGCTAGTCAGGTGCCCCGCGAGGCAGCCGAGGGGAGCTGCCCGTCCATCAGGAGGAACACCGTGACCATCTCGTTCTGGGGCATCATCTGGACGATCATCATCGGGCTCGTGCTCGGGGTGATCGGTCGGCTGATCCTGCCCGGCAAGCAGAACATCCCGATGTGGCTGACGATCCTCGCCGGTGTGGTCGCCTCCATCGTCGGTTTCCTCATCGCCAACGCCCTCGGCGTCGCGACGACCAACGGGGTCGACTGGATCGAGCTGATCATCAAGATCGTGCTCGCCGTCGTGGCCGTCTGGGGCGCCACGAGGCTGTACGGCAACCGGGGCGCCAGGGCCTGACCCCACGCACGACTCCGCCCCCGGGCCGAGGTCCGGGGGCGGAGTCGTGTGCTCAGTGCACCAGGCGCAGCGTGAGCGGGTAGCGGAAGTCCACGCCCTGCGAGGCCCGCATGGTTCCGAGGATCACGCAGGCGGCGTAGAACACGCCGTAGAGCGGCAGCAGCACCAGGCCGATGCCGAGGAAGATCAGCAGACCGAACACCACCGTGTAGACCAGCGCGTTGATCTGGAAGTTCAGCGACTCCACCGCGTGCGCGCGCACGTACGACGAGTCCCCGCCCTTGACCAGCAGGACGATCAGCGGCGCGAACAGGCCCAGCGCGAACCACGCGGAGACGAAGCTGAGCACGTGGGACGCCATGGCCCAGTTCCGCTCGTCGTCGCGCGGCACGACCGGTCCGCCGCCGGAGGGGTACGGGTAGCTCATACCCCCATGGAACACCTGCGGGACCGCGCCGGCATCAGGGGGAAACCCTGAACGTGGAGGCGGCGGCGAGGAACCGGTCGTCCTCCTCCGCGTGGGTGACGGTGACCCGGACGCCGTCCGGGTGGAAGGGCCGCACGACGACGTCCTGGGTGAGGCAGTGCGCCGCGAAGTCCGCGGTGCGCTCGCCGAGGGCGAGCCACACGAAGTTCGACTGGGTGTGCGGCACGGTGAACCCGGCCGCCACCAGCGCCTCCCGCACGCGGACGCGCTCACCGACGGCCTCCTTGCAGGCCGCCAGCAGGTCTCCGGCGTGGTCCAGCGCGGCGATCGCCGCCGCCTGCGCCAGCGAGCTCACGCTGAACGGCGCGCACACCTTGCGCAGCGCGGTGGCGATCTCGGGGGAGCTGAGCGAGTAGCCGACCCGCAGGCCCGCCAGCCGGTAGGCCTTGGAGAAGGTCCGCAGCACGACCAGGTTCGGGTAGCGCTCCAGCAGCGGGATCCCGTCCACGGCCTCGGGATCGGTGACGTACTCGTGGTAGGCCTCGTCCAGGGCCACCACGACGTCCGGCCCCACCGCCGTCATGAACCGCTCGAACTCCGCCTTGTGCACCACGGTGCCGGTCGGGTTGTTCGGGCTGCACACGAAGACCAGCCGGGTGTCCGGCGTGACTGCCGCGGCCATGGCGTCCAGGTCGTGGCGGAAGTCGCCGTCCAGCGGCACGGTCACCGACCGGGCGTTGCCGATCTGCGTCACGATCGGGTACGCCTCGAAGGAGCGCCAGGCGTAGACGACCTCGTCCGTGGTCTCCCGGCAGGTGATCTGCACCAGCTGCTGGCACAGGCTCACCGAGCCGCAGCCGACGGCGATCCGCTCCGCGGCCACCCCGCGCTCGGCCGCGAGCCGCTCGGTCAGCGCGACGACGCCCAGGTCCGGGTACCGGTTGCCCGCCGCGGCGGCCTCGGCGATGGCGGCCAGGACCGGCGCCGTCGGCGCCAGCGCCACCTCGTTGCTCGCCAGCTTCAGCGCGCCGGGGATCGCCCGCCCCGGGACGTACGCGGGCAGGGAGTCCAGATCCGGCCGGATGAGCGTCATGGGGGTCACGGTAGCCCGGGCCACGAACCCGGCCCCCACATGGAAGGCTGTCCTCATGAGCGAGATCCGCACCGAGGCGGTCCCCCTGGTCGACGGCAGCGACCTGCGGCTCACGGTGGCGGAACCCGACGGCCCCGCGCGCGGCGGGATCGTCGTGCTGCACGAGGCCCGCGGGGTCACCGACACGGTGCGCAGGCTCGTCGAGGGCATCGCGGGGGACGGCTGGCTCGTCGTCGCCCCCCACCTGTACCACCGTGACGGCGCGGACGAGCTGGACGGCGACCGTGCCGAGGTGGACGACCACGTCGCCCGGCTGGACGGCGAACAGGTCATGGCGGACACCGACACCGCGTTCGGCTGGCTGGCCGAGCACGAGGTGAGCGCGGACCGGATGGGGGTCGTGGGGTTCGACCTCGGCGGCAGCGTCGCCATGCTGGTGGCCGCCCGGCGCACCCTCGGCGCCGCCGTCACCGTGGCGGGCGGGGGGATCTCCGAGCCGCTCGGCCCGCTGCCCACGCTCGTCTCCGCCGCTCCCGAGCTGACCTGCCCCTGGCTGGGCATCTACGGCGACCGGGACGACGCCGACGAGCTCGACGGGCTGCTCACCGCCGCCCGCGAGTCCGAGGTCGCCACGGACCTGGTCACCTACCCCGGGCGCGGCCACCGCTTCGACGACGATCCCGGCACGGCCGAGGACGCCTGGCAGCGCATGCTGAACTGGTTCGACTCACACTTGCGTTGAGCACGAGGGGACCGAGAGGACACGATGAGCCCATGACTCTCGACGCCGCGGTCCCCGAGGTCCTCTGGTCCCCCTCCGCCGAGCGGGCGGCGGGGAGCGCGATCGCGGAGTTCGCCCGGTGGGTGGGCGAGCACCGGGGCGTCGAGCTGCCGTCGGACACCGACTACGCGGCCCTGCACGCCTGGTCGGTCACGGACCTGGACGGCTTCTGGTCGGCCGTCGCGGAGTTCTGCGGAGTGCGCTGGCGAGACGAGCCGACCGCCGTGCTGGGCTCCCGCGAGATGCCCGGCGCGCAGTGGTTCCCGGGCGGCACCCTGAACTACGCCGAGCACGCCCTCGCCGCGGGCGAGGACTCCGACCTGGCGGTCCGCTTCGCGCGCGAGGACGGGCTGGAGCGCACGCTCACCCGCGGTGAGCTGCGCGAGCAGGTCTCCCGGACCCGCGCCGGACTGGTGCGGGCCGGGGTGGGGCCGGGGGACCGGGTCGTCGCGCTGGCCCCGAACTCGATCGAGACCCTGGTGACGTTCCTGGCCGTGGCCTCCCTCGGCGCCGTCTGGTCCTCCTGCTCGCCGGACTTCGGGGCCCGCGCGGTGCACGACCGGTTCGCCCAGACCGAGCCGACGGTGCTGCTCGCCGTCGACGGGTACTGCTACGGCGGCAAGCGCTTCGACATCCGCAAGACCGTCTCCGCCCTGCAGAAGCAGCTGCCCACGGTGCGGCAGACGGTCCTGGTGCCCTATCTGGACGAGGCGGCGACCCTGGACGGCACCACGCCGTGGGCGGAGTTCACCGCCGAGGCCGGGCCGCTGGTGTTCGAGCCGGTCCCCTTCGACCACCCGCTGTGGATCCTCTACTCGTCCGGCACCACCGGGCTGCCCAAGGGCATCGTGCACGGGCACGGCGGGATCGTCCTGGAGCACCTCAAGGCGCTGCGTCTGCAGAACGACCTCGGCCCGGGGGACCGCTTCTTCTGGTTCACCACCACCGGCTGGATGATGTGGAACTTCCTCATCGGCGGTCTGCTGGTGGGCTGCGAGATCGTGCTCTGCGACGGCAACCCCGGCCACCCGGACCTCGGCACGCTGTGGGCCCTCGCCGAGAAGCACCGCGTCACGCTGTTCGGGGTGTCCGCGCCGTTCGTGCAGTCCTGCCTCAAGGCGGGGCTCCGGCCGCGGGACACCTACGACCTGTCCGCGATGCGGGCGCTCGGCTCCACCGGGTCCCCGCTCTCGCCGGAGGGGTTCCGCTGGATCGCCGACGCCGCGGGCGAGCACATCCAGATCTGCTCGGTCTCCGGCGGCACGGACGTGTGCGCGGCCTTCCTCGGCTCCGCCCCCACCGTCCCGGTCTGGCTCGGCGAGCTGTCCGTGGCCGCGCTCGGTGCGGACGTCCACTCGCTGGACGAGGAGGGCGAGGACCTGGCGGACGAGGTCGGCGAGCTGGTCATCACCCGGCCGATGCCGTCCATGCCGGTGATGTTCTGGAACGACCCGGACGGCACCCGGCTGCGCGAGGCCTACTACGAGGACTACCCCGGCCGCTGGCGGCACGGGGACTGGGTGCGGGCCACCCCGCGCGGCTCCTTCGTGATCTACGGCCGCTCGGACTCCACCCTGAACCGGGGCGGGGTCCGGATGGGCACCGCGGACTTCTACGCCGTCGTCGAGGGGTTCGACGAGGTCGCGGACTCGCTGGTGGTCGACACCACGGCCCTCGGGTCCAGGGAGGAGGGGGCGCTGCTCTGCTTCCTGGTCCTCGCCCCCGGCGCGTCCCTGGAGGAGATCGAGCCGGTGTTGCGCAAGACCCTGCGCTCGGAGCTTTCGCCGCGCCACGTCCCGGACCGCTTCGTCCTCGTCGACGAGATCCCGCGGACGTTGAACGGCAAGAAGTGCGAGGTGCCGGTGAAGAAGATCCTGGCCGGGGTGGACCCGGACAAGGCCGTCTCCCGCGGAGCCCTGGTCAACCCGGACTCCCTCGCGCCCTTCCTCGCCCTCGCCGGGGGGCGGTGAGACCCCCTCGGCGGCCGTGTGTACTCTGTTGAGCGCTGGAGCCGAGAGGCCCCGGGAGGCTTCGCCTAGTCTGGTCTATGGCGCCGCACTGCTAATGCGGTTTGGGGTAACCCCCCATCCCGGGTTCAAATCCCGGAGCCTCCGCACCGGTCAGGCCGACTCCCGGGTCGGTCGGATCAGTAGGTATAAATGAAGAGCACGCGCCCGTAGCTCAACGGATAGAGCATCTGACTACGGATCAGAAGGTTAGGGGTTCGAATCCCTTCGGGCGCACCACGCGAGATCGGGCCCTGACCAGCTAGTTTGGTCGGGGCCCGACTTATTCCGGGACGACTGAAGTCGATCACGATCCACGGCGCGATCCACCAACGTTGCTAGCTTCCGACTTGTGACCGCCGTGGAGGAGCCGCCGACGCCGCGACAACGGGGCAGCATCCGCCGGATGCGCGACAGGTTCCAGGTGCGCGTGTCAGCTGGCGAGGACCCGAGCACGGGCGAGCGGATCATCCTCACCGACAGCGTTGCGATCGAGCAGCCGGGCAACGCCCGTTCCGAGCGGGCGGCGCAGAAGGCAGCTGAGAAGCTCCGTACGCGACTGCTGGCTGACGCTGACGACCTTAAGATCGCCCGTACTCGCGCGACCGTGGGCGCGCTCCTTGACCGTTGGATGGCCCAGCACGAGATCGACCCGACTACGCGCATGACGTACGAGGCACAGATCCGGATCTACATCCGCCCGAAGCTCGGCGACGTCCCGCTGGTCCTCTTCGTTCGCGAGGCCGCCGAGCGGCTGGAGCCCTTCTATGCGCGCCTGCGGAAGTGCCGCGGCCTCTGCAATGGGAAGCCGTTCATCGAGAAGCACGTCGTCGAGGGCGCGCACGACTGCGCCGCTAATGGGTGCAAGCCTCACCTCTGCAAGCCCTACGCGGCGTCGAGCGTTCGCTCGATCCACGCGATCCTGTCCGGCGCCTGTTCGGCCGCGGTGCGATGGGGCTGGATCAGCTTCAATCCGATGCCCTCGGTTCGCCCGCCGGCCAAGCCTCGTCCTCAGCCGAAGCCCCCGACTAGCTCGCAGATGGCTCGGATCGTGGAGACGGCCTGGGAGCTGTCACCGGAGTGGGGTCTGTATCTCTGGCTCTCGGCGATGCTGGGCGCCCGCCGCGGCGAAGTGGTGGCGCTGCAGTGGGAAGACCTGGACCTCGACTCAGGCATCGTCCGGCTGGACGAGAACTACGTCCGGACTTCGGACGGGATGGTGCTTAAGGACACCAAGAGCCACCAGATGCGTCGGGTGTCGATCGACGCTCCAACGGTCGATCTACTTCGAGCTCACCGCGACGACTGTGCTGCCCGCCTAGCTCTGCTCGGCGCTGAGTTGACGGATCGGACCTGGGTGTTCTCGGCTTCGCCGGACATGAGTCGCCCACGCGACCCGGCCTCCCTTACACGTAGATACGGCCGCCTCGTCGCGAAGTTGGGCATCGAGACGACGCTGAAGGAGTTGCGCCACTACTCAGCCACTGAGTTGCTGACGGCTGGTGTCGACCTGCGGACCGTGGCGGGCCGGCTCGGTCACGGCGACGGCACAACGACGCTGAGGCACTATGCAGCGTGGGTGGGATCCGCCGACCAGGTCGCGGCGGGGGTGGTGGGGAGCAGAACCCCGCTCGATCTCGCCTCGCTTCGTGGGCGCGGGAAGTGACGCCTGGCCCCGCGAGACGCCTAGACGAGCCGACTTCGCCCTCATCGATCACCGACTCCAGGACTCGAACTCATCCTCGCGCCTCCTCCTCCTCGTTAAACTCCTCCTAGCCCTTTCAAGATGCTGACACACATACTGCCCGCAGCCTCCCAGCATTCTCAAAGCCTTACTTGCCATCCCGGGGTGCCATAGTCTAACTTCAACTCGTCACTAACGCCTGCGACGAACTCACGGGAGGAAGCGTCATGACCCTGGTGCTGCGTATCGGCCACTACAAGACCTTGGAGGTGCCCGACTCGTTGGGGCGGGACTGGACGGGGTGGTTCCCCCGCATGACCGAGGCCGAGGCCTTCGAGGCCGGGCGCGGGGCGTGGAAGCTCGGCCCGCGCGCGGACAACGAGACCTTCGCCCTGATTACCGCGAACACCCCGCCGGACCGAGCCGTTCTGGCCGCGGTCGAGATCGAGTCGATCACCGCCCCGGACGCCGAGGGCCGTCGCAGCATCGTCGGCCGGGTCCTCGAGGCGGGCCACCCGTTCCGCGACGCCTATGTCGGGCACCACGACCCGCTGGACAACGAGTCCCGCAACCCCGTCGGCTACATCGATCTGCCCGAGGAGGAGCAGTATCGGCTGCGCGCCTGTGCGTGCGGATGTGGCACCGAGACCAAGCGCGACTTCTCACCCGGCCACGACCAGAAGGCCATCCACGACCGCATACGGGCCCACTTCGATGGCTCTACTCTGCGTTTCATCCACTGGATGGACCAGCACGGCCCGGCCGCGGCGGGCAGCGGAGAGGGGATCGGCGGCCTCGGCTACGACGAGCGTAATGGCCCGCCCGGAGAGGGCGACTGAGCTGCGTCCCGCCTCGATCAGCACCTCCGGGAGAACATCCTCATGGCTTTGAGCTGCCCCTCATGCGAGCTCTCGACCGTCGAGTACGCCGAGACCACCGAGGACGACCAGACCCGGCTGCGCTGCACCAGCTGCGCGCACCTCTGGCTGCACCGCCCTATCATCGTGGTCCCCGCTGCTCCCCCGGCCCGCACAGCCCGCCGCACCCGCACCCTCACTCTCGACGAGGCCAAGGCCTACTTCCCGACCGAGGACGACCTCACCGACGCCACCCGTACACGCGTCGCCAACCTGAAGCAGCAGTTTCTGGCGCGGCAGCCGGCGACTGATTCCCGTGTCGGCCCCTACTTCGCCCGCTACCGGCAGATCTTCTCCGCAGACGGCCTGCCCGCGGCCGACCCGGCCGATCTCAAGGAGTTCGCGAACAACTCCATCGGCGCGCACCCGGGCAACATGTCGGTGTTCAACCGCTACTGGAACAGTCTCGGCGACCAGGCCGCAGCCCAGCAGCTCCGCGGTGTCATTGACTACCTGCTCCGCGGCGCCGACGAGGCGGTCGAGGATCGCCTCGAGACCCTGATCAACCCGCGCAACCCGAAGGGTATGACCGGGTTTCGGGAGAGCCTGCTGACCCGCGTCCTGTGTGTCATCCACCCGGACCGGTTCCTGCCGATCCTGACCTACACCAGCGCGGCAGGGGGCAAGCGGGAGGTCGCCGCCACGGTCTTCGGACTCGAACTCCCGGCGCCCGAACGCACCTCGATGACCACCGGGCGGCTGGTGTTCTGGAGCAACGACCTGCTGTTGAAGCTGTGTGGACCCGGCTTCGTCGACGTCGCCCACGCCTCGGAGTTCCTCTGGTGGGCGAAGGACGAGTCGTGATCGGATGCCACTGGCCGCATCAGCGAGGACCGATCGGAGCGACGTGAGCGCCGGACGCAAGCAGGGTCGACCTCGCGCGGCGTTCCGTCCGGTCGAGGAGAAGGCGAAGTCTCCGAGCTCGGCTGCGCCCGGGTGGGCGGGCAAGAAGGGCCGCCAGACGCCCAAGCAGCTCTCCGCAGGTACCGGCCTGTGTCGAGTGTGCGGTCGTAGGAAGAAGCTGCGCGTCAACGATTTCATGATCAAGATGCACGGATCCCGCGACGATCCCAGGCAGAACTGCGGTGGAAGCGAGACCCGCCCGGCATTCGGGACCGTGGAGCCGTAGCGACTTCCGCGGTGAATGTAGCCACCTACAAGTTCGGACCCGATGGCAAGAAGAGCAGTCCTTCCGTGCTCCCAAGATCCCCAACAACGAAGCTTGCGCCGACGTCATGAGAGCAGGGAGGTTCGGCGCCGCGCTAGCGGACTCTGTAGCGTCGCCGAGGTGGGCGCATCGAGCCGGGTCGTGTCAGACGCCCAGCGGATCTCCGAGACGTTCGTAGCCCCATTAGGGCGGAGATGGGCCCACGTGCAGGCGGTCGCTCGCCGCGCGGCTGGACTGGGCTCAGCGGTCGCGGCTCCCGAGCGAGACGTACTGGTCAGCGCGTCGTGGCTTCACGACATCGGCTACTCCCCTGAGATCGGTCATACGCGCTTTCACCCGCTGGACGGCGCGCGCTACCTGCGTGACGAGGGTTGGCCCGAGACTGTGGTGAACCTTGTAGCCCACCACTCAGGCGCCAGGTTCGAGGCGACGCGGCGTAATTTGGCGGACGAGCTGGCGGAGTTCCCGTTCCCGGACGGGCCTCTGCTCGATGCGCTCGCACTGGCGGACCTGACGACCGGGCCCGCCGGAGAGCCGCTGACTTACGACGAGCGGATCGCGGAGATCCTGCACCGGTATCCGGAGGATGATCCGGTCCATCAGGCGTGGCTCGAGGCGGAGCCGGTGCTCCGCGAGTCGGTGCAGCGGGCCGAGGCTCGGCTCGCGGGCGGGTCAGCCTAGATACGGCTCGGTGCGGGCCTCGTCGAGCGCGTGGTCGATCCGCATCCGCATGGACTGATGGATGCTCAGGCCGGGCACGGCCGCGGGGTCGACCCACTTGGCAGCCTTGGTCTCAGTGCCGTCCTCGCGGGGCTTCTCGGACTCGTTGACGGGGACGGCGTGGAAGCAGAGTGAGAATTGTTGACGCACTTCGCCGTCGTCGTACTTCATGACGTGGCGGGGGTCTGTGTAGGTGCCGACGAGCCCGGTGAGTCGGACGTCGATGCCGGTCTCCTCACGCACCTCGCGCACCGCGGTGTCGGTGATGCTCTCTCCTGGGTCGTGCCCGCCACCAGGTAGCGCCCAGAAGTCGTTGTCGATCTTGTGGATCAGCAGTATCTGCCCGGCGCTGTTGCGCACGGCGACGGTCACTGAGGGGACGACGCTGTTGATGGCTGGCGCGGCCGGGTCGTCGAAGTAGTCGATGCGGGCCATGGGCCTACCTTCCGGCGGGTTCGGGGTCGGCGGTTTCCCACACGCGCTCGAACGAGCGCATGTAGTGCTCCCAGAGCGAGCCGCCATCGACGCGGCGGATGTGGAGCATGGGGTTCTGGCCCGCGAGCGAGCCGAAGGCGTGGCCGTTGATGAGCGCCTGGTCGTCGAAGCGGTAGATCGAGTTGTAGAGGATCGTGCCGTGCGTACGGACCTCGACGCCGGGTAGGCCGGCGACGTCCTGCAGGTAGCGCCGCATCATCTGGATACGGCCCTCTAGTCCTCCGGTGGTGCCCTCCTCCTCCGCTCGCTGGATGACCGCGGGTGAGGTGTGGTTTCCGACGACGAAGCGGAAGCGGATGCCCTCGGCGGCCTTGGCTCGGACGACGGGCAGCAGGTTGTGCTGCTCGACGAGGAACTGTCCCGAGAACACCAGGACCTCCATCGCCTCTCGCACGCCGTGGATCAGCTCAGTCCACAGGTTGAAAGGGACGGACGAGCGCGACGGGTACAGGTGGACGAGTTCGGCGACGCCGTCGACAGGTACGACGTGCTGGCGGCCGTTGGTCGGCCAGAGGTGGTTGGCCTCGACGCGCAGGAGCGCGGCAACACGTTGGCGGGTGGTGCGGTGTGGCGTGCGCCCGTCGGCGTTGACCCAGCGCTCCACAGTCTTGGGATCGACGTCCACCTGGGCGGCGATCTGCTCGATCGTCAGGCTGGCCGCATCCATCGCGGCCTGGAGTCGGGTGTTGGGCACGGGGCTCATCATCCACATGCCGGGACGTTCCCGGGACGTTTTCGACAAACCGGTGCCGTCCAGGACGTCTTCAAATGGCTAGTGAAGTGCGGTTTTGCCGTCCGAGTTGCCGCGGTCCACTTATACCCATGGAACACAGCACCGATCGCCACCACTGGTACGACTCGCCGAGTGTGCTTCCTCTCCGCGTGAGCCATGTCGAACACGACGCAGGAGATCCATGGTGGTTCCGGGCGCCCCGGCCGATGTTGGGGGTGGATCAGTCGGTTCTGCGTACGGCTCGCTCGAGCGCCTCGACTCTCTGCCGCAGGTCCTGGAGCTCACTGTGGACAGAGGCGAGGGAGCCGAAGCCGGAAGGCTCGGAGGTTGGTCTGCCCCGGAGGACGGACCCTAGGTGCTCCCCCGGCCAGCCCAGGGCGGCCGACAGCGAGGCAAGGGTGCGCGGCTGCCGACGTCGGGTGTTCAGCACGTGGACAAGCTCGCGGACCGTCGTGAGCGACACCCCGGACTTGGTGGCGAGGTCGGTCATGGTCATGCCGAGCTCGTCGAGCCGCGCCCGCAGCGCGTCGCCCACGGCGGTCCAGTCCTGCTCCACGCAGCCTCCTGTGATGAGTGCTGGTCGAGCGTAGCTAGAGCGTGATCCCGAGCGCGATCCGCACACAGAAGGCTGTTGACGAACTATCAATCCACGCTCAAACTGAGCGTGAAACTGGTAACGAAGGGATGAGAGGGATGACTGGCAAGCCTGAAGCACGAGATGGGAAGTCATCGGTGGGGGAGAGCCGGCCGGTGCGCCCGGCCTTCTACACGGCGGCGGAGACAGCGGAGATCCTTCGGCTGGACGAGTCGACGCTGTACCGGCACCTGCGGAACGGGACCTTCCCCGGCCTCAAGATCGGCGGACGATACGTGGTACCTGGGGCGGTGATCGAGCGGCTCGTCGACGACGTCCTGGCGACCGGGCGCTGTGTCGATCTGGCCGAGTGGACGACCCAGTGGCGTCACGACCAGGTAGCTGCACTCGCCCGCCTGACGGCGGCGGATGTCGAGCTGCCCGGAGGTGTGGCATGAGCGCGGTCGGCGTTCTGATCTTCATGTCGGTTCTCGGCGCGTTCATCTGCTCGAAGGTCCGGGCGGCTGGCGGAGCGATTGTCTTCTCACTGGTCGCGTTGGTGCTGTTCATCGCGACTCCCGCAGGCCAGGGGGTGCCCGCTGCGATCGGGTCGTTCCTGACCGCTGTGGACGACGCCTCGACCCCGGCGCTCAACGGAGGTGGCCAGGAGGCGGGTGTCGGCCAGTGAGCCCGCCCGAGCAGGCGAAGCAGCAAGTAGTGGGTCGGCCCGGCGACGGGTTCTTGGCGGGACACAGCCGCCGGGCCGATCTCTCCGCACATCAGCAGACGGCAGGAGAGGTTCTGATGGTAGGGCGAGATAGGGACGAGGGGCGGGCCTGGCTGGTCCGCGCGCGGTGTCGAGGCGTGGACCCCGAGGTGTTCTTCCCAGTCGCTGATGACGGGCCAGTGCGTGAGGGCGAGGTCGCCCGCGCGAAGGCGGTCTGTGCCGGCTGCCCGGTTCGAGAGCAGTGCCTGGCCTGGGCGCTCGCCGCGCTTCCGTACGGCGTCGCCGGTGGACTCGATGAGCAGGAGCGCGCCGAGCTCCGCCGCGGCCGCGAGGTGAGCCTGCCGGAAGGGATGCGGCCGAAGATCGTCGTCCCGGGAGGCGCGAAGAGCCTGCCGCCGCGGGAGCGGGGCGAGGTGATCGCAGCCGGACGCCGGGCGCTCGCCGAGGGGGTTCCGCGGCCGCGGGTGGCGGTTGAGTTCGGGGTATCGCGTCGGACGGTCGACCGCTGGGCGACCGGTCTGGGCTGCGGGGGTGTCCGATGAGCGCGGTCTCACGGCGGTTGCAGACGCTGGTGGAGGAGGTCGCGGTCGAGCAGTTTGACGGCCACGTGGTCGTCGAGCCGATCGAGGGCTATCAGATGCTGACCCGCCGCCGTTTGGTCGAGCCGCTGCCCGGGGTGCGAGCCGCTGCGGTGCTGCGCGACGCCGCCCGGCGGGTGTTGGTCGACGCCGTCGAGGCGGCGCGGGCGGCGGGCCGCTCGTGGGACGAGGTCGGGGACGCTCTGGGGCTTCCGGACGACGGTGAGCCGGTCGGTGAGGTGGCGTTCGCCTTCGTGGTCGAGCGGCGCGAGCCGGAGCGGCCGCGCGAGCTGTTTCGTCTGTCCGCGACGTCGTGGCGGTGCGGGTCGTGCGGCGAGCTGGTGAGCGATCGCGGGCCGTTCGAGTCGCACCCGGTCGACAACGAGTCCGGCCACGCAGACGACTGCGCTCGGCACCTTGCCGACGTGCAGGCGTGGCGCGAGCGCACCGGTTGGGAGGACTGACTCATGGACGTGTTGTGGAGCCCGACCCCACTACTCCTGCTCGGTCTGGTCGCCGCCGCGGTGCTGGCCTGGGCCCGCCGGGCCCGAGGAATCGCCCTCGGCCTCGGGCTGCTCGCCCTGCTGCCCGCGCTCACGATCCTGCGGGCGTTGCCGTGGCCGCTGTTGCTCGTGCCCGCCCTCGGGTTGTTGGTATTCCTCCGGTACCGGTGGACGCGGTCGGCGTCGGTCGTGTCCCGGTGGGGAGCCCGGTCCCGGCGGAAGTCCGGCGTGGCCTCCTCGGTCGACATCGTGCGGTTCGGTGGGTCCGCAGCGATGTTGCGCCGCGCTCCCACCGTGCGCCCGTCTCTGGAGACGTTGTCTCGGTGGGACCTGATGACTCTCCCAGTGCCTGAGGTGGCGGTGCGGTTGTGCCGGTCGGGTGGGCAGTGGGTGTGGTCGTCGAACGAGGACGTCGTCGTGTCCGTCGGTGGGCCGAGGTCGGGGAAGTCTGGCTGGCTGGCCGGGCAGATCATCGATGCCCCCGGCGCCGTCCTGGCCACCAGCACCCGCCTGGACCTGCTGGAGCTGTGCACCCCGTATCGGGAGCGCAAGGGCCCGGTGGTGGTGTTCAACCCGGCCGGTCTGGGAGAGGTGGCCTCGACGGTCACCTTCGACCCGTTGACCGGCTGCCAGGACCCCGTCGCGGCCGCGGAACGGGCAGCGGACCTGCTCTCCGCCGTGTCGTCCTCGGGTGGCGGGGATCGGGAGTACTGGGAGCTGCAGGGCCGCCGGGTGCTGGAGGCGTTGCTGCACGCCGCTGCGTTGGGGCACAGGTCTATGCGGCAGGTCATGGACTGGACCGCCGACCCGGAAGCCGCGCGCAAGGAGGTGACCGCGTTGTTGCGGCGGTCGCCGGAGCCGGGGTTCGGGGTGTCGTTCGAGCAGTTCGTGACCACCAACGACCGCACCCGGACCTCGATCACCTCGACGATCATGCCCGCCCTCGGCTGGCTCACCTCCGCACCAGCCAGGGCCGCGGCCGCGCTCGGTCCCGAGGGGGCGCGCCCGCTCGACGTCGGCGATCTCCTCGCGGTTCGGGGGACGGTGTTCCTGCTTGGAGGTGAGGAGTCCCCGACCGCGCCGCTGGTGTGCGCGTTGACCGGGTTCATCGCCCGCGAGGCCCGCCGGATCGCGGCCACCAAGCCGGGCGGCCGCCTGGACCCGGGGTTGCGGCTCGCGCTCGACGAGGCCGCCCTGATCTGTCCGGTCCCGCTGGAGTCGTGGACGGCGGACATGGGCGGGCGCGGGGTGTCGATCCTCGTCGTCGTCCAGTCTCGCGCGCAGCTGCTGGCCCGCTACGGCGCCCACGGGGCGGCGACGATCCTGAACAACGCGGGCGCGGTTATGGTGTTCGGCGGCACCCGCGACCGCGACGACCTCCAGTTCTGGTCCACGCTCACCGGTGAGCGGGACGAGCCCGCCGACACCCTCGACCCGCGCGGCAACACCGTCGCCCGCGGGACTCGTAAGACCTCGGTGTTGTCGCCGGCGCAGATCGCGAACCTGCCTGCGGGGAAGGTGTTGGTGATCCGTCGCGGGATGCCGCCGGTCGTCGGGTGGGCACAGATGGCGTGGCGGCGCCGCGACGTGCGTTGGACCCGCCTTGCCCGTCGCCGCCCGAACACCGCCGGACGGGTCGTCCGCGGCGTCGACAAGGTCCCGGCGGCCCGGTGGGTGCTGCGGCGCTGGGTGCCCGGGTGGCCGGGCCCGCAGTTCACCCGACCCGCCTCACCCGTGCTGCCCGGCGACGTCCTGGTCGTCGACGGAGAGATCGTCCCGACCCCCGCGAGGGAGGAGTGACCATGTCCGACAACACGTTCGCCATGAACGACTGGCCCGAGCCCGACCCGGACTTGGTGCCGCTGACCCGCGGCGAGGCCGTCGAGCTGCTTGCCGAGCAGGCCGGCCGCTCGCGCGAGGTCGCCGAGACGATGGTCCGCGACTACCTCGACGACACCAGCGCTCGCCTGGGCTACTCGGTGCACCGGTGGGGCCTCGACTCCGGGGACGTCGCCGAGATCCGCCGCGACTACGAATGGATCGACTACGAGTCCGGAGAGAACCCCGCCGACGCCCGCGCGAGGGCCGCGGTCAACGCTGCCGGGTGGGTGCAGGTCGCCGCCGACGTCGACCGCGACCACAGCCCGGGCTACGCCTCCCGCGCGGAACGCGAGGCCATCGAGTGGAGCGAGCGGGCCGCGGACGGGTGGTCGGCATGATCCCGCCCAACCCCGCCGAGCCCGACGCCGCAACGGCCGGGCTCGCCCGCGAGGTCGACGGTATGCGCCGCCTGATCGCCCCACTCCCGGCGCGGATCGACACCCTCTCGGGCCTGGTTGCCGAGCTGGGGGAGACCGTCGCCGCGCTGGCCGCCAGGAAGCCGCCGACCCCGGCGCCGTCCTGGCTGATGGCCCCGACCGACCTCGAGGTGACCGAGCGGCTGCTCGACGAGCTCGCTGGCTGGCTCGCGCAGGTGTACCTGCGGTATCCGGATGCGGTCGAGTCGTTCCCGGATTGCTGGTGCTGGCACCCGCACGTGGTGGAGGAGCTGCTCTGGCTGATGCACGCCTGGGCCGCGGCCTACCAGGGCCCGGCGGCGTCGGTGGCGCTGGCGGGGGACTGGCACGACCGCCAGCGTCCCGGGGTGGTGCGGCGGATCAAGGCGACGGCGGGAGTGTGCTCGCGGGAGAACCACCAGACTCGCCCCGGCTGGCCCGACCAGGTCACCGGCGCCCCCACGGTCCCGTCCGAGGCCGACCTGGACCGCCTCGGGCGGTGGTGGGCCGAGGCCCGCGACGAGCCCGCACCCGAGCCACCGCCGTCACCGGACAGCCGGATCGGCGCAGCGCTGCGCGGAGGTCCGCGGTGAGCTGGAAGCGCTCAGTCGTGTGGCTACCCGGCCTCGCCGTAGCTCTCGGCGCTGCGATTGCGACCGCGCACGGTCTCTACGAGGTCGCGTTGGCCTCGCGGGTGCCGGGCCCGATCGCGTGGCTCTACCCGTTGATCACAGACGGGCTCGCGCTCGTGGCCTACACCGCCACCGCGCGTCTGAAGGGTTCTGCGTCCCGCTACGCGTGGACCGTCGTCGTGGTCGCCGCCGGGATGTCCGGGCTCGCGCAGGCAGTGTTCCTGGCCGGCGAGCCGGGGGCGTTGGCGGCGCCGCCGTGGTTGCGGTTCGCCATAGGCGCCTGGCCCGCGATCGCTGCCGCGGTCGTCGCGCACCTGCTCTACCTGCTGGCCGCCCCTGAACCCGTACAGCAGCCGGACACCGGTGGCGAGCGTTCATCGGGGCTGAGTGTTCAGCGTTCAGCGCCGGGTGTTCAGGCGGTCTCGTCCGGGCTGAACATCGGGCCGGGCTACGTGCCCGGGCCCGGCGTCGAGCCGGTGGCCGAGGTCGAGGGTTCAGGGGTTCCGGCTGTCCTGGATGGCGGCGGTGAACACGTCGAGGGGCGCGACCCGGCTGAGCGAGCAGCGGCGGCTCCGTCCCCGGCGCGGGACCGCGCCCAGGAGGTCGCCCTGGCGCACCGGGCGGCGCATCGGGAGTGGCCCACGGTCTCCGAGCTCCAGGACAGCGCCGGGGTCTCGCGCGGCACCGCCTCCGCAGCGCTCAAGGCGCTGCGCGACGACACCAGCGGCCCGGAAACCGCACCGATCGCCCTGCACCTGATCACCACCACGACCGACCTACACCTCCACGACCCCGACTCCAGCTCCTCCGACTCTCAGAACAAGAGCAACCGATGACGACCACGACCGACGACCTCAACAGCAACAACAACTACTCCAAACGAACTACTCACCGACCAAGATCAAATGACTCACACCATTGCATCACGATCGTCGGGTGCGATCCGGCCTCCGGCCGATCGGGAACCACCACCCCGCTAGTTGATCTTGAAATGGCGGCGCGAGTGGTGAGGGTGGTGGGTGCGTCGTGCTGAGGATCGGCAACGGCTACAGCCCGGAGTACCTGCTCAAGGAGGTCGCGACCGGGCGGGAGAACTACTACACCGGCGCGGTCGCCGACGGGGAGCCGCCGGGCCGCTGGTGGGGCGGCGGAGCGGAGAAGCTCGGGCTGCGCGGCCTGGTCGACGCCGGGGACATGCGCGCGGTCTACGAACGGTTCCTCGATCCCCGCGCCGAGGGGTTCCGGGATCCGCAGCGGTGGGCCGAGGTCCCGACGCTGGGGCACACCGGCCGGGCGTACAAGTCGGAGGACAAGCTGTACAGCGAGGCCGTTGAACGGGAGCCGAACGCCTCCCCTGAACGCCGCGCGGAGCTTCGTGTCGAGGCGGGCAAGAAGGCCCGTCGCAACGTCTCGTTCTACGACGCCACGTTCAGTGTTCAGAAGTCGGTGACATTGCTGCACACCGCGCTCGAGGCCAAGGAGGTCGCCGCTCGAACAGTGGGCGACGCCGAGACCGCGGCGGCGTGGGGCCGGTTCCGGGAGGCGGTCGAGGACGCGATCTGGGCGGGCAACAACGCCGGCTTGGCCTATCTGCAGGACAAGGCCGGCTACACCCGCATCGGCCATCACGGTGGCGCGGCGGGCCGCCACGCGGACGCGCACGACTGGACCGTGGCGTCGTTCTTCCAGCACGACTCCCGCGAGCGGGACCCGCAGCTGCACATCCACAACACGATCCTCAACCGCGTCGAGGGCCCGGACGGGGCGTGGCGCACCCTCGACGGGCGCAGCCTGCACCGCTGGCGCGCCGCCGGGGCCGCGGTCGCCGAACGCACCACCGAGGAACGCATCACCTCCGCCCTCGGCATGGTGTTAGCGACCCGCCCGGACGGGAAAGCCCGCGAGGTCGTCGGGGTCCCGGCCGAGGCGATGGCGCTGATCTCGACGCGGCGCCACAAGCTGACCGCGAAGGCCGCCGAGTTCGTGTCGGCGTTCGAGGCCCGGCACGGGCGGGCGCCGACCAGCTACGAGCGCGAGCGCATCAACCAGGTCGCCACCCTGGCCACCCGCAAGGCCAAGACCCACGACGGCGAGACCCGCACACAGCTGCTGGACCGCATCGACGCGCGGATCCGCGCCGACGTCGCCGGCGGGCTCGCCGGAGTCGCCGACGCCGCGCTCGCGGCCCGCCACAGCGGCCCCGCCGCCCCCACCGCGCAAGCGTGGTCGCCGACCGCGGTGATGGAGACCGCGCTCGCCGACGTGCAGGCGCGTAAGTCGACCTGGACCCGAGCGGACCTGACCGCGGCGATCAACGCCGCGCTGCCCGACCATCTCGGACTCGCCGACGGCGCCGCGGTCGCCGAGCTGCTCGACGGCCTCACCGACCGGGCACTGACCTTCGCCACGCCGATGGACGCCGCCCGCCCCGGCGAGGACACCCTCCCGGCCGCACTGCGCCTGGCCAACGGCGAGTCGGTCTACCAGCAGCCCGGCGCCCGCCTCTACGCCACACCCGACCACGTGAAGATCGAGCAACTCCTCACCGCCGCCGCCACCCAGGGCGGCGGCGCCGCGCTCCCGACCCACGCCGCCAACCGGTTCCTGGCCGACCTGACCGAACAGGGCATCACCCTCGGCCCGGACCAGGCCGCCGCCGTCCGCGGAGTCCTCACCTCCGGAGCCCGGGTCGAAACGCTGGTCGGCCCGGCCGGGACCGGCAAGTCCTTCGTCGTCGGCGCGCTGGCCCGCGCCTGGACCGACCCCACCTCCGACCCAGCCGACGCTCCGGCGCGGCGGGTGTTCGGGCTCGCCACCTCCCAGGTCGCGACCAACGTCCTGGCCGGCGAGGGCCTGCAGGCCCGCAATGTGGCCCGCTGGCTGGCCACCCAGGACCGCCTCGCCACCCCGGTCGCCGAAGGCCAGGCCGTGCCGCAGGACGCGCTCTGGCGTCTGCACGCGGGCGATCTGGTCGTCGTCGACGAGTCCGCGATGACCGACACGAACGCACTCGCCGCCATCCACGCACGTGTGGACGCGGCCGGGGCGAAGCTGCTGTTGGTCGGCGACCACCGCCAGCTCGCCGCCGTCGGCGCCGGCGGCGGCATGGACCTGCTCGCGAACTTCGGGCCGCGCTACGAGCTCGCCGACGCCCGCCGGTTCACGGCGGGTTGGGAGCGGGAGGCGTCGCTGCGGCTGCGCGCCGGGGACGAGACCGTGCTGCGTGACTACCACCGCCACGGCCGACTTCTCGACTCCGGGACCGCGACTCAGGCCGAGCAGTCCGCCGCCCGGGCGTGGCTGGCCGACACCCTCGCCGGCCGCCGTTCTCTGCTGCTGGTCGACACCAACGAGCAGGCCGCCCGCCTCTCGGCCGAGCTGCGCGCGGAGCTCGTCCGCCTCGGCCGCGTCCAGGAGGACGGCGTCGTGCTCGGGCTCGACGGCACCACCGCCGGGGCCGGGGACCTGGTCCAGGCCCGCCGCAACGGCTGGCACCTGGCCGGACACGACGGCAACCGCTGGGGCCCGATCAACCGCGAGACCTACCGAGTAAACGCCGTTTACCCCGACGGCTCGCTCGAGGTCGCCACCACACCGACCGGCGACGAGGCGGGCCCGGCCCGCATCGTGCTGCCGCCGGAGTACGTGGCCGAGCACCTCGCGCTCGGCTACGCCACCACCGTGCACGCCGCCCAGGGCGCCACCGTCGACACCGCGCACACCGTCGTCACCACCCGCACCGGACCCGCAGCTCTCTACGTCGGCATGTCCCGCGGCCGCGACACCAACACCGCCCACGTCGCCACCCTCAGCACCGTCGAGGACACCGCACACGGCCTGGCAGACCAGACCGTGCACCGCGACCCCATCGCCGTCCTGGCCGGGCTCCTCGACCCCGACGAGACCACCGGCGCCCGCTCCGCCCTGGCCACAGCCGCCCACTCCGCCGCGACCACCGAGGCGGTGCGGACCCCGGCGGAGCTGCTCACCGACGCCGCCCAGCTCGCCGCGACCGAGCGGACCGCGACCTGGCTCGACGAGCTCACCGCAGATGGCACCCTGTCCCTTGCCGAACGCACCCGGATCGCCGCCGAGGACGGCGCCGCCTCCCTGACCCGCGTGCTGCGCCGCGCCGAGCTCGCCGGACGCGACCCGCGCGAGGTTCTGCACGACGCGATCGCCGACCGCGCCCTCGCCGGGGCGCGCAACGTCACCAACGTCGTCTACGCGCGCATCACCGAACACGACCGCTTCGACCCCCGCGGCGAGAGCTGGGCGGACTGGACACCGCAGATCGCCGACCCGCAGTGGCAGGCCTACCTCGACCGGCTCGCCGCCGCCGCGGACGAGCGCACCGCCGAGCTCGGCGCGAATGCCGCCGAGGCACCACCCGGATGGGCGGTCGAGACCTTCGGCGCGCCCCCGCTCGACGAGGCCGAGCGCGCAACGTGGCAGGACCAGGTCGGCACCGTCGCCGCCTACCGCGAACTGCGCGACCACGACAGCGACACCGACGTGCTCGGGCCCGCCCCCGCCCCGGGCCAGACCGAAGCCTTCGCCGCCTACCGAGCCGCGTGGCGCACCCTCGGCCGCCCCGAGATCGACCGCGAGGAACAGGAACTGTCCAACGGCCAGCTCCACGTCCGCGTCCGCGCCGCGAACCGCGAGGAGGCCTGGGGCCCGCGCTACGTCGGCAACGAGCTCGCCGGCACCCGCCAGGCCTCCGCCCATCACCGCCAGACCGCCGCCCTACGCGAAGCCGAAGCCGCCTCAGCCCACGACCCGGACGAGCAGACACGCCTCGCCACCGAAGCGCGCGACGCCGACGCCCTCGCCCGGCTGCTCAACGAGCAGACCACTGCGCTGGAGGAACTCGACGACGCCCGATCGGAATGGCTGGTGCACACCGCCGAGACCCGAGCCCGGGGCGAACGGGCTAAGGCGGAGCTCGCTCTGCGCCATGCCGACGATCTCGAACCCGAACCGCAGGTCACCGCCGAGGAATGGCTCGCCGCGGACGCCGCCGCCCGCGTCGAGGACGACGCCCACCGAGAGATCACCGAGCACGACCTCCACGACGACCGGCACGACCGGGACACCGGCGATCACCGCGACGACGCGGCGGACGTCGTCGTCGAGCCGGACGTCCGAGAGATCGCCGCGGGCGAACCCGCGCCGGTCGACGAGGACGTGGTCCGCGTCCCCACAGCTGCCGAGACCGCCGACGCGCTCGACGTGGCCCGCCGCGCGCTCGCCGAGATCACCGCCAGGCAGGCGCTCGATGAGGCCGACATGGCCGCCCAGCGCGCCGAGGAGCTACATCGCTGGCACAGCCAGGACCACGCAGCCGAGTCCGACGACGGCCGAGCCGACGAGTCTGCGACCGCCGACTACTGACCCAAGCACACTGGCCAGCGGGCGCCGCGGGCAGTCATCTCGCGGCACCCGCGAGCGACGGGTCGACCTGGGGACGCGGACCGTTGCGGCGCCACGCCCAGCGCAACACCGCGCACACCGACTCGACATAGCCCGGCTTCGAGACGAACCGCCCGGTGTGCGGGCCACGGACCATCGCGGTCTCCGCAGCCACGTACTCGGCCTCGATCAACTCCGCATACGCCAGCGGTGAACCGTGCCCCACGGGCCGGACCGCCAGGAAGCGGCGCCCGTTCACCTCCGTCGTCGAGCACGCCAACCAACGGCAGGCCAACACCAGACCGGCGGTCCGCGCCGTCGAGGCGCCGCGA
Organism: Pseudonocardia xishanensis; assembly: GCF_039541715.1. NCBI lineage: Bacteria > Bacillati > Actinomycetota > Actinomycetes > Pseudonocardiales > Pseudonocardiaceae > Pseudonocardia > Pseudonocardia xishanensis. The sequence goes on along the minus strand of NZ_BAABGT010000029.1, from coordinate 43,074 downwards.
GCGGTCTCCGCCGCCGCATGGGCCTCGACCTCGCGCCAGAACTGGCCGAACGCCTCCCGCGACACCCGCAGGTTCCCCGCCGGTATCCGAGCAATATCGCGATCAGTCGCCGTCGCCATAGCGCTATAGTCTCACTTCGGGCCTACGAATTCATCTGCCATTTCGGGTTCTTGCCGAGACTAGCAACAAACACTCGCGTCAATTCCTCCCCATCACGTCACGGAGGTCGTCGACGGGAGGGTCGTCCCGGCATCGACCTGCGGACGACTGCCAGTCGGGTTTGACACAGTGCTGGCCGTGCGACCCGGTGCGACAGCCGCTGGCCCGAGCGCAAGCTCTGCGCCTGGCCGGTGACCGGATCTGCAGGCCGCGCACGTGACGTCCGGGAATGACCCACGGTGTAGCTGTAAAGCCGATCCCCGAGTGGGGCACTCGATGGGGCGTCGTCTGAGATGTTCGGTGACGACTCCGCCGCCGCGTTGGCCTGACTTCGGTCACTTGGCTTAGTGAGCCCTTTCCATCCTGGTCGGAGGCGGGCGTGAGCTGCTGCGGCGTGGCGTCACCGGAATGAGTGAAGCTCCTGGTAGACGGGCGATTGACTAGATCAACTCGTCCTGACCAGGAGCTTCGGTTGCCTTCCTACCCTGCGGGGTTATCCGTGTCCAACCACGCCCTCATCACGCTGTCCGATGCCCTCCGCAGCCGCCGGGCGAAGGTCGGCACCCGGTGGCGGCGGCTCTCGGCCGGTGACCAGGCCGTGCTCGTGCTGGCGCACCTGCGCAAGGGCGACACCTACGCCGAGCTCGCCGCCGGGTACGGCATCGGCACGACCACCGTGTTCCGCTACATCACCGAGGCGATCGAGGTCCTCGCCGCGCTCGCCCCGACCCTGGCCACAGCGATGGCGGTCATCAAGGCCAAGGCCTTCGTGATCCTCGACGGCACCCTGCTGCGCATCGACCGGGTCGGGATGGGCTCGGGACGCGATCGGCCGTACTACTCGGGCAAACACAAATGCCACGGGGTGAACGTGCAGGTCATCTCCGACCCGGCCGGACGGCTGGTGTGGGCCTCGGCCGCGCTGCCCGGCGCACGCCACGACATGGGCGCCGCCCGCGAACACGGCATCCTCGACGCCCTGCAGGCAGCGCAGGTGAAGGTGATCGCCGACAACGGCTACCGCGGGTCCGGGTTCGAGGTCCCACAACGCCGCCGCCCCAAGGACCCCGAGACGGGCGAGCGGCGCAAGCTCTCTCGCAACCAGCGCGACGTGAACTCCGCGCACGCCCGCCAGCGCGGGCCGGGTGAGCGCGCCAACGCCGTACTCAAGGCCTGGCGCGTCCTACGCAAGATCCGCTGCTGCCCGCGACGAGCGACCGACCTGGTCAAGACCGTGCTCGTCCTCAGCCTTGCCCGCTGAAGCCAAGTGGAAAGGGCTCAATGGCGCAGGTCGTGGAACCGCAGTCCGCCCGCGGTCGAGGCCGACCAGGTCGAGGACGTCGTGATCGCGACGCTGGAGACCACACCGGCGAACGCGACACACTGGACCAGGTCGAAGATGGCCGAACGCACCGGGTTGTCGAAGTCCACCATCGGGCGGATCTGGAAGGCGTTCAACCTCAAGCCGCACCGCACCGACGGGTTCAAATTCTCCAACGACCCAAGGCTCGTGGAGAAGGTGCACGGCTGTTCTCTCAGAAGTACTGCGCGCCGCCGTCGACGCTGAGGTGCTCGGACGTGATGTAGACCGACTCGTCGGAGGCGAGGAAGAGGACGGCGTCGGCGATCTGTTCGGGCGTCGCCGAGTCGTCGTTCATGAAGCGTGTGCCCATCTGGGCCAGAGGCGGGTTCGTGGCGGCGGCGGCCTCGAGTCGCTCGCGCATGTTGCCCGATCCCATGAGGGTGTTGACCGCTCCAGGATGGACGCTGTTGACGCGGATCCTGTGACGTCCGAGCTCGGCGGCGAGGGCGCGGGTCATTCCGGTCACGGCGTGCTTGCTCGTCGTGTAGGGCACCATGAACGGCTGCACCTTCTTGCCCGCGTACGAGCTGATCAGGATGACCGACCCGCCCCCGCCCGTCACCAGATGTGGGGCGGACGCCATCACAGTGTTCCAGACTCCCGTGACGTTGATGTCCAGGTGGTCCTTGAAGATCGTGGGCGTCACCGCGTCCCAAGCACTCGGGATGCAGATCCCGGCGTTCGCGACCGCGACATCGAGGCGTCCGAGAGTGCTGACACCTTCGGCCACGATCGCGGTGATGCCCTCGAGGTCGCGGACATCGCCCTGCCGCGCCACGATCGTGCGACCCTGCTCCTCGACCAGCTTCGCGGTCTCCTCGAGATCTGCCGGAGTCGCCGAGTCGTAGGGAACGCCAGGCAGGGGGCCTGCCAGGTCGAGGGCGATGATGTCCGCGCCTTCGCGAGCCATCGTCACGGCATGCGCGCGTCCCTGCCCGCGCGCTGCCCCGGTGATGAAAGCGACCTTGCCCGCCAGCCGTCCAGCCATGATGTGGCCCTCTTCCTCGTTCTCTCCGTCGACGTCCCGTGTCGCGAACGCCGGAAGTCCTCGATGTGTACGATCGTTCACAGTGTACCCAAGAGCTCCCCAACTGGAAGGCGCTGATGTTCCAGGCGAGTGCGGCCTTCAATGGCCCAGAAGAAGAATGATCGTTCTCTCGTATCCTGGCCATCGAACGACAAATGCGAGAGGGTGGTAGGAATGGCAACGGTCGAGGAACGCCTCACAAGACTCGAGGACATCGAAGCCATACGGCGGCTCAAGTCCCGTTACTGCAACGCGTGCGACGACGGCCACGATGCCGATGCCGTCGCCACGATCTTCGCTCCCGATGCCGTATGGGAGAGCACGGATCATGGGCCGCACCGGGGGCACGACGAGATCCGCGCGGCCTTCCAGGGCTTCGGCCAGGCCGTCTCGTTCTCGCAGCACAACACCACGAACCTCGACATCGAGGTGCACGGTGACCGCGCCGTCGGCACGTGGCACTTCATCGGCGTCCTCGACTTCCACGAGGCCCCGGCCGCTCTCGGCTCGACCCGTTACGAGGAGGAGTACGTGAAGCTCGACGGCGAGTGGCGCATCCAGCATCTGCGGGCGGTACGTCTGGCGGTGCTGCCGATCATCGGCCTGCGCCACCGTGGCCCGGTGCCGTCCGACGAGTCGACGGAGGCCCGGTCGTGAAGGTTGGACTGTACTTCGACCTTCGCGTGCCGCCCCATGTCGAGACCCCACCGGCGCGCGTCTACGCCCACACCCTGGAGATGTGCGAGGAGGCCGAGCGGCTCGGAGCCGAATCGCTCTGGTTCAGCGAGCACCACCTCTTCGACGACGGCTACCTTCCCCAGCCACTGACGATGGCCGCCGCCGCGGCCGCCCGCACCAGCCACGTCCGCCTCGGGACGGCGCTGGTCGTCGGTCCGCTGCACCATCCGGCCGAGCTGGCCGAACAGGCAGCCGTGGTCGACCTGATCTCGGACGGCCGGCTCGACCTGGGACTGGGCGCGGGCTACCGCGAACCGGAGTTCGCCCTGTACGGCCAGGACCGCGATGCCCGGTTCCCGGCGCTCGCGGCCATGGTGCCGGAGCTCAACAGACTCTGGACGGAGGAGCTCACCCCCGCCCCGGTGCAGCCGACGGTGCCCATTTGGCTGGGCCACGGCAGCGAGGCCGGTGCCAGACGTGCCGGTGCCCTGGGTGCCAACCTGCTGTTCGTGAATCCCGACCTGCTGCCCGCGTATGAGCAGGGCCGCGCCGCGGCCGGCCTGGCACCCGGCGACGGCAAGATGGGCGGTCCGCTGTTCGCGCTCGCCAGTGACGATCCGGAGGCCGAGTGGACGGAGATGGCACCGTTCATCGAGTACCAGCAGAACTCCTACCGACGGCATATGGTCCAGGGGCTCGATCAGCCGGCGCCGCGACCGTTCGACGCCGAGGGCGCCAGGCAGGGCTCGATGACGCGACCGGGATCGTTCTGGTTCGACACGTCCGACGCGATCGCCGAGCGCGTCGGGACCTGGCTAGGAGACGCCCCCATCGACACCCTGTTCCTGTGGGCGTCAGTGGGCGGTATGCCAGAGCGGATGGTCGAGCGCAACGTCCGCATGATCTGCGAGAAGGTCGCGCCGGCGCTCCGCGCCCTGTGAGGACTCTCAGGTGTCGCTGAACCGCTGTGCGTAGGACCGGAAGGTCGCGCCGCCGATCGAGGAGGCCTGGGCCCAGGACTCGAACTCCAGGGAGGCCGCGAGGTCGCCGTGCGCGGCGATCTGCACGGACCGCTTGATCGCCGCGACGAGGCGGGGATCGCGATCCGCGTAGGTCCCCGCGAGCTCCAGGGCGTACGCCGCGGGCTCGTCGGCCAGCGTCTGCGCAAGACCGATGCGCACGGCCTCGGCCGCGGGCATGACCTCGCCGGACAGTAGCGCCGCCATGGCCTGGGCCTGGCCCAGGCGCTCGGTCATCAGATAGCTGCAGCCGCCGCCGGGATGTAGGCCGATCTGGGCGAAGGTCGGGCCGAAGCCCGCGTGAGGTCCGGCGACGACCACGTCGCAGGCGAGGGCGATGTTGAGCCCGGCGCCGATCGCGGCGCCGTTGACCGCGGCTATGGTCGGAATCGTCAGGTCGCGCAGACCGAGGAACGACGCGTAGACGCGCTTGAGATGGTCGCGCAGCTCGCCCACGGGTCGGTCCATGTCGCCGAAGATGTCGACGAGATCAGCCCCGGCGCAGAATGCCTTGCCCACCCCCGTCACCACGAGCGCCCGGGCCGCGGCGTCGCCGGCGACCGCGGTGATCGCTGCCTTGAGCTCGTCCAGCATCGCCCAGTCGAGTGCGTTGCGGCGCTCCGGTGCGTTGAGGCGGATGACCCGGACCGGGCCGTCGGACTCGAGCATTACGAGCGGAGCGGCCCGGCTCATCGTCCGGTACCCGGGACGTCGAGGACGACGGCCGAGGCCATGCCGCCCCCGGCGCACATGGCCGCGACCGCGATGCCGCCGCCGCGGCGGAACAGCTCGTGCGACAGCGTCGTGAGCATACGTGCGCCCGTCGCGGCCACGGGGTGGCCGATCGAGCATCCGCTGCCGAAAGGGTTTACCGTGCCCTCGTCGAGCCCGAGCTCGCGGCTCGCGGCGATCGGGACCGAGGCGAACGCCTCGTTGATCTCCCACAGATCGACGTCGGTCACCTGCAGACCGGCGCGCGCGAGCGCCTTGCGGATCGCGAGAGGGGCCGACATGCCGGTGTCCTCGGGGTCGACACCGACCGATGCTCCGGCCCGGATTCGGGCGAGCGGTGCGAGGCCGTGCTCGGCGGCGACCTCGGACGAGACGACCAGCAGGGCCGCGGCGGCGTCGTTGATGCCGCTGGCGTTGCCGGCCGTCACGGTGAAGCCCTCGATCTCAGGATGCAGGACGGGCAGCGCCGCGAGCTTCTCGGCGCTGGTCGTGGCGCGCGGGTGCTCGTCGACGGCGAACACCTGGGGGTCGCCGGACTCGTCCGGGATCATGAGCGGGACGATCTCGTCGACGAACTGACCGGCCGAGATGGCCGCAAGGGCGCGCTGGTGCGAGCGGAGCGCCCAGGCGTCCTGCTCCTCACGGCTGATTCCGGCCTGGCGGGCGGCGTTCCACCCGACTGTGATGGACATGTCGTCGGCCGGAGCCTGCGGAGTCGGCCGGTGCGACTCGAACAGCCAGTCGGTCTCGGGATCGAGGCGGGAGCGGAGCACGGGGGCGGTCGACGACGACTGCACGCCCCCGGCGATCACGGCGCGGTCGCCCCCCGCGCACACGGCGTTGGCAGCGACCATGACCGCGCTGAGTCCGCCCGCGCAGTGCCGGTTCAGGGCTAGTCCGGGAACGTTCGTCAACCCCGCCTCGATCGCCGAGTAGCGCGCGATGTCACCGCCGCCGTGGAGCGACTCCGCTAGCACGACGTCGTCGACCAGCCCGACGGGAAGTGCGCTCTGCTTGACCAGGGCACTGAGCACAGGTATTGCCAAATCAGCGGGTTCGGTGCGACGCAAGGTGCCGCGGAAGGCCGAGGCCACGGGGGTGCGAACAGCCGAGACGATCAGGGCGTCAGACATGGGTCCTCCTGGGGATGTAGTGCCATAATAGCAACGATGAGAACGATCGTTCACAGGAACCTGACCCGGCGGCCACGCCGGAGAGGCGGTAGCGGATGTACGACGCATTGGTATCGGCCGATATCGTGACCGCCGATCCCGACGGTGACGCCGCGCAACTGGTCGATCTCCTGGGCCTTCCGTCCCCGCGGCCGAACGCCTTCCTCGAACCCCAGGGTCACGGATTCCGCGCCGTATGGCTTCGGGTGCAACGGTCCATGAGGAGTGCCCCGACCCGGATCGAGGTCATCGGCTCCCGTCCTCGGACCGAGCCGCACGACTACGTCGTGGAGCGGATCGCCGCGCAGGGCTCCCGCCCGGTCCGGACCCACGCGACGGTCCTCGCCGCGAGCGATATCGAGGCCGTGCGTGACCGCCTGGTCTCGTCGGGGGTGCGGCATCGCGTGACACCTGCGTCCGACGACTTCCCGTTCTCGCGGATCTGGGTCGGGGTCACAGCCGATGAACCGACGGGGTACGACCCCTCCGTCGATGGCGGGCTCTGGGCGGAGGTCGTGCCGACGTCCCACTCCGGTATCCCGGCGCCGCCGGACGTGCACGACGCGGAGCCGGCGGACGCGCTGAGGATCGACGCGCGACGGTTCCTGGTCGCGGACCTCGATGCCGCCGTTCGCTCACTGGACTCGGCCCTCGGCCTGGTGCCGGACCCCGTGTCGAGCGACTCCTCGGCGAAGTACGCCCGCTACGACTTCGCCTTCGACCGCAGCGCTGGCATCGAGCTCGTGCAGCCGCTCGACCCCGACGACGAGCTCGGCCGGTTCGTCTCGCGATGGGGTGCCGGGCCCCATGCCATCGTGCTGTCGGTGGGGGACCTCGGTCGCTGCGAGGAGGAGCTGGTCGGTCGCGGCGCCGAGCCCTCCCGGACCTCCCGGGGCACTGGCGACGAGCGACTCCTGCTGCCGGCGACGGCGACCTGCGGGACGCCGTTCGAGATCGTGCAGCGATGCGCGTAACGGACTTGGAATTCCGATTCAGTCTTTGTAAGGTGATGACGTGGACCTGAGAGAGACGGCAGACGATCACGCGTTCCGGCTGGAAGCACGGGACTGGCTGCGGAGCAACCGACCGTTGTCGCCACTCCCGTCGCCGGACACCGCCGATGGCTTCGCCGTCAACCGCGAGTGGGAGCGACAGCTCTTCGAGGCCGGGTGGGCTGCCGTCTCCTGGCCGGTCGAGTACGGTGGCCGGGGCCTCGGCCTGTGGGAGTGGATGATCTTCGAGGAGGAGTACTTCGCCACCGGGCTGGGCCCGAGAGCCGCCCAGAACGGCATGTTCCTCCTCGCACCCTCGCTGTTCGAGTTCGGGACCGAAGGGCAGAAGGCCGAGCTGCTGCCGCGCATCGCCGGCGTCGAGGACATGTGGGCGCAGGGCTGGTCCGAGCCGGAGGCGGGCAGCGATCTCGCCGGCGTCCGCGTGCGGGCCGACCGCGACGAGGAGGCCGGCGGCTGGCGCGTCAACGGCCAGAAGACCTGGAGCACCCGCGCACCGTTCTGCAACCGTCTCTTCGCGATCGTGCGGACCGAAGCTGGCTCCGTCCGCCACCGTGGCCTCAGCTATCTGCTGATCGACCTGCATGCGCCGGGCGTCACCGTACGACCGGTTCAGAAGCTCGGTGGTGAGACCGGGTTCGGCGAGATCTTCTTCGACGACGTCTTCGTCCCCGACGCCGACGTCCTGGGCGGCGTGGGCAACGGGTGGAAGGTCGCGATGGCCACGACGGGATCGGAGCGTGGACTGATCCTGCGCTCGCCCGGGCGCTTCCTCGCGGCCGCCGACCGCCTCGTCGATCTCTATCGGGCGACGGACGCCCCGTCGCCCGCCGCCCGCACCGAGGTCGTGGACGCGTGGATCGCGGCCCAGGCGTACCGCTACACCGCGATGAAGACCGTGACGAAGCTCGCGAGCGGCGGGCACATCGGCGCCGAGTCGAGCGGCAACAAGATCTTCTGGTCGGAGATGGATGTCCACCTGCACGAGACGGCCCTCGACCTGCTGGGCGACGCGGCGGAGGTCGACGGACCGTGGTCGCACGGCTTCATCACATCGATGGCGACGCCGATCTTCGCGGGCACGAACGAGGTCCAGCGCAACATCATCGCCGAGCGCGTCCTCGGCCTCCCGAGGAGCTGACATGCATTTCGCCCGTACCGAGGAGCAGCGCTACTTCGCCGAGTCCGTCGCAGGCATCGCTGCCAAGGCGAGCCGACCCGTCGACGTACGTGAGGCCTGGGAGGACGGCGCGTCGATCCCCACCGGACTGTGGTCGTCGCTGGACGCGTCCGGTTTCCTGAGCCTGCTGGCACCCGAGTCGGAGGCCAAGCGGTCTTA
>NZ_BAABGT010000029.1:0-34486 GCF_039541715.1 Pseudonocardia xishanensis | reverse complement strand
TGGACGCGTCCGGTTTCCTGAGCCTGCTGGCACCCGAGCCGTATGGGGGCGGCGGGACGGCCCTGGAGTCGACCGCGGCCCTGGAGGAGCTCGGCCGCGCCGCCGCGGCCGGACCGCTGGTGGAGCATGCCGTCGTAGCGGTCCCGCTGCTCGCCGCGATCGCACCGGAGTGGCTGCAGGAGGCCTTCGACAACGGCGAGATCCTCACCGCGGCCGCCTCCGACGTGGTGCCGTACGCCCGCACGGCACGAAGCGCCCTGATCGTCGACGACCGCAGCATCCGGCTCGTACAGCTCGTCGGTGCCGAGGCGCTCGAGTCTCTCGACGGCTCCCGTCAGCTGGCCCGCCTCGACCCCGCACGGGTCGCGGACGCCGCCGTCCTGACCGAGGGGCCCGAAGCGACCCCGCTGGCACGGGCCGCGCGCGACCGGGGCGCTCTCGGGGTTGCGGCCTCCCTCGTGGGCCTCTCCGCGCGGGCGATCGAGATGACGGTCGAGTACACGTCGGTCCGCAAACAGTTCGGCGTACCGGTCGGCAGCTTCCAGGCCGTCAAGCACCAGCTCGCGAACGCGCACGTCGCCGTCGAGTACGCCGGACCTGTCGTGGAAGCCGCCGCCTGGGCGGTCAGCGAGGACGACGGGTCGGCATCACGGCTGTGCTCGATGGCCAAGGTCATGGCAGCGAAGGCCGCCCGGGTCTCCGCCAAGTCGGCGCTTCAGTGCCACGGGGCGATCGGCTACAGCATGGAGGCCGACCTGCACCTGTATCTCACCCGGATCTGGAGTCTCCTCAACGCCTGGGGCTCCGTCGACCACCACCGCGAGCGGATCGCGACGATGGTGCTCGACTGCCCCGTGGGATGATGACGACCGTCGTAGTGACGCCTGCTGCGTGACGTCTCTCACGGAGGACTGCGCCATCGACGCCACGAGTGAGCCTCGGTCACGGGCTGAGCGCAACACGCAGGCGCTGCGGGACGCCGCCCGGGACGTCTTCGCCCGGTCCGGCTTCTACGAGGCCCGGATCGTCGACGTCGTGACGGCCGCCGGCGTCGGCGTCGGCACGTTCTACCGGCACTTCGGCTCCAAGACCGCCTTGCTCGCCGCGGTGCTCGAGGACGTCATCGACGACATCTACAACAGCGGAGCGCGCCGCGACGACGACCCGGAGGACACCGCCGGGCAGATCGCCGCGTCGAACCGGCGGTTCCTCGAGCTGTACCGCCGTCATGCGCCGTTGCTGAGCCTGTTGGAGCAGCTCGCACCCCAGAACGAGCAGTTCGGGGCGATGTTCCTGAGCGTCAGGGAACGTGCCGTCGAGCGTCAGGTCGAGACCGTCGAGCGTCTCCAGCGCGAGGGCGTCGTGTCAGCGGCGGTCGACGCGCGCCGCGTCGCCGGCCTGCTGGTCGCGATGACCAACGCGCAGGCCCACATCTGGTTCACGCTGGGTGAGCCGACCGACACGGAAACGGACATCGCGGCCCTGACGCATGTGTGGACCCGCGCGCTCGGCCTGTCCTGAGGGGTCTCAGGCGCTCACGATGGTCGCCGAGCCGTGGCCGAACAGACCCTGGTTGATCGCGATGCCGACCCGGGCTCCGTCGACCTGCCGGTCGGCGGCCTCGCCGCGCACCTGCGTCGTCAGTTCGCCCACCTGGGCGATCGCCTGGGCCGGGACGGCTTCACCGAAGGAGGCGAGCCCACCGCTGGCATTGACCGGCGTGCTCCCGCCGAGGCTCGTGCGGCCGTCCGCGAGGATCTTCTCGGCCTCGCCCTCCTGGCACAGTCCGATGTGCTCGTACCAGTCGAGCTCGAGCGCCGTGGAGAGGTCGTAGACCTCGGCGAGGTCGAGATCGTCGGCACCCAGCCCGCTCTGCTCGTACGCCTCGTGTGCCAGCGACTTCTTGAAGCCGAGCTCCGGTGCCGGCACGACGGCCGTCGAGTCGCTCGCGAAGTTCGGCATCTCGATGAGGTCGTTGGGATAGCGAGGGGTGTTGGTCGCGACCGCTTTGAGTCGGGCGAACCGGCGCTCGTTCCGTTCGGCGTACTCGACACTCGTGACGACGAGCGCCGCACCGCCGTCGCTGGTCGCGCACACGTCGAGCAGACGCAGGGGCTCGGAGACGTACGGGCTGGCGAGCACCTCGTCCACGGTGACGAGCTTGCGGAAGCGTGCGTATGGATTCAGCACCCCGGCCCGGCTGTTCTTGGCCTTGACGCGGGCGAAGTCGAGCGAGGTGGCGCCGTACGCGGCGATCCGGCGCTGGGCGTAGAGCCCGAAGTACGTCGGGTTGGTCGCGCCCAGGAGCCGAAACCGCAGCCAGTCGGGGTCGGTCTCGTCGCCGGCGCCGAAGGGCCCGAAGAATCCCTTGGGTGCCACGTCGGCGCCGACGACCAGCGCCACGTCGCACAGCCCGGCGAGGATCTGCGCCCGGGCGACCGACAGTGCCTGTGCCCCGGAGGCGCAGGCGGCGAACGAGCTGCTGATACCGGCACCGTTCCAGCCGAGCGCGTGGGCGAACGTCGAGCCGCTCACGAGGCCCGGGTACCCGCCGCGCCAGGTGTTGGCGCCGGCCACGAACTGGACGTCGGACCATGCGATCCCGGCATCGGCCAGGGCGGCGCGTGCGGCGACGCGGCCGTACTCGACGAAGCTCTTGCCGAACTTGCCCCATGGATGCATGCCCACGCCGGTGATGGCGACATCGTTCATCGTGCGTCCTCCTGGTTGACCGTGCGCATCCAGCGCCACACGAGCTGGGTGCCGTTCTCGTCCTCGAGCAGCGTCTCGGTGCGGATCTCGACGGTGTCGCCGACCTCCACGGGATCGCTCTCGGGACTCAGCTGACCGAGGACGACCATGCCCTCGGTGGCGAGCTCGACCGCCAGCACCGTGTACGGCGCGAAAGGCTCCTCGCTGACGTACGGCGCCGGCGGCTTGTAGTGGTTGGTGGTCCACGACCACACCGTCCCGCAGGAGCTCATGGGCTGGACCGTGAACGTCTCGCCCTCGCAGCTCGGGTTTCCGCAGAAGTCGAGGGTCGGCGGGAAGAAGACGGAGCGACAGGCGTCGCAGGTCTGGCCGAGCAGACGTCCTCCGTCGGCGTCGAACCAGGTCGGGGCCGCGGAACGCGAGGCCGGCACGGGATCGATCGGGTCGTGCAGGGCGGCGTCGGTCATGACTGTCCTTCTTCCTTCGGCGGGGCGGGTGCCTCGAGTGGCACGAATCCGGCTCGCGCGGTCAGCAGCGTGTCGCCGTACTCCACCATCTGGGTGATCCGGCCGTCGCTGAAGGTGTAGACCCAGCAGTAGTCGTTGCAGTAGGGCTCGCCGTCGAGCCGGGTCGCGGTCATCAGCTGGCGGACCACGGCCGAGTCGCCGTCGACGATCACGTCGAGGATCGTGCGCTCGATCGAGGCGACGTCGAGGACGCCGCTGGTGTTGCCGCCGGTCAGTGAGCGGGTGACGCGCTCACGGCCCCGGAACGGCCGGGCCCTGATGCCCGCCGGCGGGTGCCACTCGACATCCTCGGCCAGCAGCGCCGCGATCGTCTCCGCATCGTTGTCGGCCCGGGCCTGGTTGAACCGTTCGACCAGTGCGCGTGTGTCCTCTGTTCCCATGTCAGCTCTCCGGTGAGATGTCGGCCGTGGCCGCCGTGAGGATGAAGTCGTCCGGGTCGGCGACGGCGGTGCGGTGCCAGAACTCGGCGTTCGTCCACGGCACGTTCGTGACGATGCGTCCCTTGGCGCTGCGGTAGTAGGTGTTCATGCCGTCGTGCGACCAGATCGACCGGGCCAGTGCCGCGTCGAGCTCCTCGTTGTAGGCCACGTACGCCTCGGGGCGGCACTCGACGCTGCCGAGCCCGTCACGGGTCATGCGCAGGAGGAGCTGGAGGACGTAACGCACCTGCATCTCGACGCTGAGCACGTGGCTCCCGCCATGGCCGGCATTGGTGTTGGGCCCGTACAGGATGAATAAGTTCGGGAAGTCGGGCACCGTCATGCCGAGGAGCGCACGGGCATCGTCGGGGCCCCAGGTCTCGCGCAGCGTGGTACCGCTGCGACCCGTGATACGCATCGGGCCGAGCATGTCGAGGGTCTGGAACCCGGTCGCGAGGACGATGACGTCGACTTCGGCGGTCTCGCCGCCGGCAGCCACGACGGTGTTGCCCTCCACGCGCGTCAGGCCGTCGGCCACCAGCGTGACGTGCTCGCGAAGCAGTGCGTCGAACCAGCCGTGGTCGAGCAGCGGACGCTTCCCGTACGGCGGGTAGGTGGGGACGCACTTCTCGATGAGGTCGGGCCGGCCCGCGAGCTTCTGGTGGATGTACTTGGTGAGGAAGACGCGATGGCGCTCGTTGTCGGCGTTGATCGAGCGTTCGCTGTCCGGCCAGTCCGGATCGATGATCAGCATCGGGTGCAGGCGGTCGCCGAAGTTCCACGCCTGGCGCAGGCGGTACCACCCGACATACCAGGGGACCTCCTCCATGAGGAACTTCTTCGCCTCGGTGACGGGGGCGTTGGTGTTGGGGTTCGGGACGATCCAGTGCGGCGAGCGTTGAAAGATCGTGATCTCGGCTGCGGTGTCGACGATCGCCGGCACGAGCTGCATCGCCGAGGCGCCGGTGCCGATGACCGCGACGCGCTTGCCGGTGAGGTCCACCGAGGTGTCCCACGCCCCCGTGTGGAGAACGGGGCCGTCGAAGCCGTCGAGGCCCGGGATCGTCGGGTAGGCGGGACGGTTGAGCAGGCCCACGGCACTGATGATGACGGGCACCGTCATCTCCTCGACGGCCCCGTCGGCGAGCCGGAGCCGGACGGACCACCGTTGGGCGGAGTCGTCCCAGTCCGCGCTCTCGAGCTCGGTCTCGAACCGCACGTGCTCACGCACGCCGTGGCTGGCGGCGACGTCCACGAGGTAGTCGCGCACCTCGGCCTGGTGGGCGAAGTACGTCGGCCAGTCGGCACGCTGCGCGAACGAGAACGAGTAGAGGTGCACCGGCGTGTCGACTCCGCAGCCGGGGTAGACGTTCTCCTGCCAGGTGCCGCCGATCTCCGTGTTCTTCTCGATGACGGAGTACGTCACGCCGGCCTCGGCCAGCCGGATCGCGGCGCACAGTCCCGAGAAGCCGGTGCCGATGACGAGCACATGCGGGGCATGCTGGCGCTCGGCCTCGGTGAGGGCGGGCGTCTGCCGGCTGAGCACACCGAGTTCTTCGGCGAACATCTCGGCCTCGATCGCCGGCACTTCCTCGCCCAGGCACGTACTGAGGATCGTGAGGGTGCCCTCGGCCGACAGCGGAGGCGCAGGCGGCAGCTCACCGCGGCGGTGGGCCATGAGCACGCGGAGCGCGAGCGAGCGCAGACCGGACTGCACCTCTGTCGAGAGCCCGGCCGTGTCGTGGTCGCCCGGCCCGCGCATGCGTGCGGGACGGAACGGCCCGTCGAGCAGGCTCATGTCGCCGGTCAGCTGCACCACGACGGCCAGCAGGCTGGGCAGGTGGGCGTCCTCGAGTGCCGCGGCAAGCTGCTGCTCGAACTGGTCGATGGCGACGTCTCCGACCGCGGGCTGCGGGGGTGGGGCGACGTTGTGCAAGGCGACTCCTCGTTGCGTGGGGCCGCACCGGACACAGCCCTATAGTTTTGATACATGTTATGTCATAACTATAGGATGTGTCGAGAGTTGTGGACGTAGATTCTCAGAATGCGTTGCTCCGACCCGGCTGTCGGGAGTGGTCATGGGCGTGGGCGACCGCGTGGGGGCCTCGGGTCGATGGGAGCACGGCCGCGGAGGGATTTGATTCCACTTGTATCACAACCGCGTCGGCGGAGGTGACGTCGTCAGGACGATCCGGCGACCCTGGCGGGGGGCGGGTCGCCTAGCGGTGCGAGCGCGGCCTTCGCCAGCGAGCACAGTAGCGGACCGAGCCCGGCGATCCGACGAGTGCTGGCGGGTCGAGAGGTGTCGGACGTCATGAGCGCATGGGTCGCACGCACCGCAGCGGCGAGCTCGTCGCGCGAGAGTCCGGGGTAGCGGGTGTCGAGCGCCTGGATCCACCGGTCGACGTACGCCCGCTGACGTCGTTGCAGGTTGGCACGATAGACGTGGGCGAGCGCGGCCTGCTCGCGCCCCCAGATGATCGTGAGCTCGGGATGCGCTATCGAGAACTCGACGTGTGCCGCGATCAGCCCGTCGATCTCGGCATCCGGATCGTCGGCTGGCTCGCCGATGCGGATCAGCAGCGCATCGATCAGGCGGTCGAACAAGGCCGCGAGGATCTCGTCCTTGCTCGAGAAGTGGCGATAGATCGCCGATCCGGTGACCCCGGCGTCGGCCGCGATGGCGTCGACGCCGACCCCGTCGAAGCTGCGCTCGGCGAACAGTCGGGTCGCGGCGGCCAGGATCTGCTCCTCACGTGACATGGCAGGATCCTACTCGTATGCCATCAAGGTGGAAACGGCCGCACACTTGCTTGTCGGCCATTCGGTGTCGCTAGGGGAAGACCGATCTTTCACGGATGTGAACGATCGTTTCCAATCTGGGCCGCAGAGTGGTACCGTGAAGACGATCACGCCGACTCGTGGCGCTGGTCGCGATGGAAGGAGAAGTCGTGGGTTATCCACTGCCGCAGACCAACTCGTTGCGAGGGCCGTTCCAGCCGATGCGGTTCGAAGCCACGGTGGAGGAGTGCATCGTCACCCACGGTGAGATCCCCAAGGAGCTGTCCGGCGGCTTCTATCGCACCGGTCCCACCTGGCGCCGGCCGACCAAACAGGGCAACAGCCCACTTATCAGCATGGACGGCATGGTCCAGGGCCTGGTGCTCGACAACGGCCGCGCCGACTTCCGCAATCGCTGGATCCGCACGCCGAAGTACGTCGCGGAGGAACGCGCCGGGCGCGGTCTGTTCGAGTGGACCGACGGTGGCTTCGGCGACTGGCGCGACCACGCGTACGGCGACGTCAAGCGCGACGAGTACACCTGCGGCGTGCCGCAGGGCACCAACAACATCAACATTTTCCCGTTCGCCGGAGAGATGCTCGCCTCGGGAGAGCAGGGTGGGCCGCCGATCGCGATCGACCCCATCACCCTTGAGACCAAGGGCGTCGTCAACTGGTCGACGAAGCTGTCGCCAGGACTGCACGCCAAGACGACCTTCGGTGATGCGTCGTTCACGGCTCACCCGAAGTGGGACTACGAGACCGGCACGCTCTACGGCTGGAACTGGCGGGACGAGTCGCCGTACGTCACGATCCACGTCGTCCACCCCGATGGCGCGGTGGAGTCGCGCGACCTGCACGACGCCCCGTACAACACGGTCGCGCATGACATCTGGCTCACGCCTGAGTGGATCGTCATGCCGTTCCAGCCGTTCACGGCCGACAAGAAGCAGATCACCGAGAAGAACCTGGGCATCTGGGGCTGGGACGAGGAGCTGCCGATCATCATCGGGCTCATCCCGCGCCACGACATGGACGCCGAGGTGCGATGGATCAAGACCGACCTGCCGGCTGAGTACGTCATGCACACGATGTCGGCCAACGTCGACGGTGACCGGTTGACCCTCGACGCGCCGATCTTCAACCGCCCGCCGTTCCCGTTCCCGCAGGACTTCGCCGAGGGCGAGGACGTCGCGCTGTTCTTCTCCGTCTCGCGCAGCTTCCTGGGCCGCTGGACGATCGACCTCAAGACCGGCGCCGCCAAGACCGAGCAGCTGTCGGATCGTCCGTCCGAGCTGCCGAAGGTCGACGAACGGTTCTACGGCAAGGGCTACACGTTCGGCTTCCAGGTCGGTGGTGTCGTCAAGCGCAACGGCATGTCGATGAACAGCCTGGTCGTCACCAACATGCGCACGATGGCCGAGCAGGTCTACCAGATCCGTACGACCGAGGCGGCCGCCGTGCTCGAGGCGACGTTCGCACCGCGGCACCCGGCCTCTCCGGAGGGTGATGGCTACCTCATCGTGCCGGTGTCGTGGTGGGCCGATCGTCGCGGCGAGTACCTGATCTTCGACACGCACGACATCACCAAGGGGCCGATTTGCCGGATCGAGATCCCGTTCCTCCTGGGCTGGACGCCTCACGGCCACTGGATGGACTTCCGGTACTGATCGATGGCTCACGACGCGGCGGGTGCGGTGACACACCCCAGTCCGCCGAAGAAGGGTGACTGGCCCGGGTGGCTGTCCTGGGCCAATGCCCTGCCCTCGATCGCGGGTCTGTGCATGGACATGGAGACCATGACTCACGGATACGCGCGAGCGACCGTCGAGCGCTCGATCATGCCGCTGAACCCGAATGGCGCGGTGCACGGCGGACTGGTGGCTGCCTTCGCCGACCAGATCGGCGCTATGGCCCTGATGCCCATGGTCGGCCCCGAGCGGACCGCGGTCACTGGGACATTGCGGGTCGAATATCTTCGCGCCGCCCTGCTGCCCCTCGTGCTCGAGGCTCGGGTCGAGCGGCTCACCAGGGCGCTGGTGTTCGTGCGCGCTGAACTCAGCAGCGGTGGGCGCGTGTGTGCTCTGGCGTCGGGCACCTGGGTGCCACTCGACCTCGCTTCGCTGTCGGGGGCCGAGTCGTGAGGCAGCGGTCGCCCAGATCAGGCCTTCGGCAGCACCAGGCGGATCGCCTCGGCCGCGATCGACTCGCTGGTGCACGGGCCTTCCGCGCGGTACCAGCGCGACACCCAGTTGACCATGCCCAGGATCAACCGGGTGGCCACCATGGGATCGTCGACCTTGAGATGGCCGTCGGCCGCCGCGCGCTCGACCGCCGTCGACCAGAGGCGCTCGTACTCGGTCGCCCACTGGCGCCAGCGCTCGAACGCATCGGCCGGGAGGCCCCAGCCGAAGTAGACGCCGACATACTCGCGCATGCGGATCGACGCCTCGATCTGGAAGGTGATGAGCGCGATGAGAGCCTCGCGGGAGTCCTTGTGCCTCTCCAGCAGCGCGTGGGCCTCCAGCTCGACGTTCCGGGCGCTGCGCTCGAACAGGACCGTGTGCAGCTCGTCCATCGACCGGATCGTGCGGTACAGCGTGGCCCGGGAGACGCCGAGCCGCTCGGCGACCGACTCGATCGATACCGCGTCGTAGCCGTGCCGGGCGTACAGCTGGGCGGCGACGTCGGCGACCTGGTCCAGGTCGATGACCCTGCGGGGTCGGCCGACCGGACGCTTCGTCCCAACGTCGCGCGGTGCCGGGCTCTTGCCATCGGTCGCCTTCGAAGCCATGCCATGTCCTTCCGTATGCATCAGGGGTGCCTCTTGCGAGATTATCTGTCTCAGGCTGCCGGGGGCGACCGGATGTCACAAGAACGGCGTCGCGTGTCAGCGGAGCGTGACGATGATGCCTGAATCGATCTGGCCCTCGGCGCCGGCGGCAGTGTTCCCTCCGCCCCCCGTGGGCGGCGGGGACGAGGACTGGTTGGCGTGGGCCGCGACCTCGCCCGGGTCGACGGCGCTGCACATCGTGCCGACGCGCCTCGACCTCGATGGTGTGCGCCTGTATGTCGACGAGTCGGCCACACCCCTGAACCCGAACGGCGCAGTCCACGGCGGGATTGTGGCGGCGATCTGCGACCAGGCGATCTCCTTGGCCATCATGCGCCGGATGCCCGGGGGTCGTGCCATTGTGACCGGGACCTTGAACCTGGAGTACCTCCGGCCGGCGCTGCCGCGGTTGGAGGTCACGGCCTGGGTCGACCGTGTCGCACGGTCCTTGGTGTTCGCTCGCGCCGAGATCCGCAGTGCCGGTGCGCTCACGACCTTGGCGACCGGCACCTTCGTCCCGGTCGAGATCCCGCTCTGGGCTCCCGACGATGTGGATCGAGGCGTCGGCGGCTGATCCGGCGCTCACCGTACTAGGGGTAAGTTTTCATCCTGATCGTTTCAAAATTCCTTGACGCCGGGCTGCGAGACATGCTGTGATGCAACGCACGGTCTCAAAACCAGATCGTCTTCCGTCGTGGCCTGTGGCGTGGCCCCCAGTCGGCAAAGGAGACCCGATGAGCGCTCAGTCCTGGCAAGGCATCCGGCACTACACGATTCCTCAGCGCCTGGAGGAGCTCGCTCGCGAGAAGGGATCCTCGACCTTCGCTCGCTTCGGGGATTGGGCACCGACCTACAGCGAGATCGACCGCCGGGCGGCCGAGCTGGGCGGCCAGCTGCACGCGTTGGGAGCCGAGCCGGGGGACAGGGTCGCGACGTTGGCGTCGAATCGGTACGAGCTGGTGGAGCTCATCGTCGGTGTCGGCAAGCTGGGTGGTGTCCTCGTGCCCTTGAACCCCTATCTCAAGGGCACCTTCCTCAAGCACCAGCTGAGCGACTCGGAGCCCACGGTGCTGATCACGGACTCGCTCGGGTGGAAGTCGGTGCGACCGCTGCTGCCCGACCTCCCGTCCATCACGGCGATCGTCCTGCTCGACCCGCTGGAGGACGGGTCTCACCCCCAGGTCGTCGACTACGCCACGTTGCCGCACGGCCCACTGCCGGAACGCGACATCACTCCGGCGACCACGATGGCGATCGTGTACACGTCGGGAACGACGGGCGAACCCAAGGGCTGCGTGTTGTCGCACGGATATCACGCCCGCGTCGGCGAGACCGTGGCCGAGTTGTTCGATCTCGTCGAGAGCGACGTCATCATCACGCCTCTCCCGCTCTTCCACGCGAGCACCCAGCTCAGTGCGCTGATGCCCGCGCTGACGCGTGGCATCCCGGTCGTGTTCCTGCCCGAGTTCAGCGCATCGCGATTCCTCAAGACCGCGACCGAGGTCGGTGCCACGATTCTGAGCGGCGTCGGTGCGCTCGCCAGCCTTCTCCTTGCCTCACCCCCCGGGCCGCACGACCGGGCACACTCGCTGCGCATCATCAACCTGTCCCCCCTCGACCCGGCGCTGCACCCCCAGTTCAGGGAGCGGTTCGGCGTGGACCCGTGGTCCGAGTCGTACGGTCAGACCGAGTGCGTGTTCCAGACCTTCCTGGACTCATCGTCCCCGCGCGATCGCGGCGGGAACGGCAAGTCACTGCGTGACCTCGAGCTGGCCGTCCTCGATGACGACGGGCAGCCCGTCGCCGACGGAGAAGTCGGCGAGATCTGCATCCGCCCCAGACACCGGTTCGCGATGTTCGACGGCTACTGGCGGCGCCCAGAGGCGACCCTGGAGGCATTCCGGGGACTCTGGTTCCACACGGGTGACTTCGGAACGGTTCGCGAGTCCGGAGACATTCGATTCGTCGACAGGAAGAAGGACGCACTTCGCGTGCGCGGCGAGAACGTCTCGAGCCTCGAGCTCGAGAGCGCCCTCCTCCAATATCCGGACATCGCGCAGGCGGCTGTACATGCGATGGCCTCCGCCGTGGGCGAAGACGACATCAAGGCGTGTCTCGTGCTGCACGACGGGCACCACCTCGACATCGAGAAGTTCTTCGTCTGGATGACGGACAACGTGCCCTACTTCGCCGTTCCGCGATACATGGAGATCGTGGACGAACTCCCGAAGAACCACGTGGGCCGGATCCACAAGCATCTGCTGCGCGAACGCGGCCGAACCAGTGACACGATCGACTTCCACGCCCGGGGGCTGAAGATCGAACGGGCCCAGCGCCGATGAGTCGCACATTGTTGATGACGGGCGGCGGTCGGCAGTGAGGTACGCCACCTATCTGGAGAAGACCGACCACGAGCAGTTCAGCCTCGGCTCCTCTCCCCGGGGACTGGCCAATGTGCACATGAGCTGCTGGGTCGTGGTCACGGACGCCGCCGGCAACACGTACAACGTCATGCGGGCGATCCAGGCAGACGACCTGTGCAAGAGCATGCACTTCGGCGTGTACCGAGGCCGTGACGTCCTGGACGAGAGCTCCGCGTTCTTCATCCCGTTCACGGAGGTACCGGTCGTCGTGCCGTTCGCGACGTCGTCGTCACCGGAGTCGGTCGTCTACTCGGGTCAGGGCTTCGACCTCGAGCTGTTCGCGGATCGGACCGTCTGGAATGAGGCGAATGGGCGGGTGCAGATCGAGGCGACGCAGCTCGGCGACGTGTGCTCCCTCTATGTGCCGAGTCAGCATCCACATCCGCACGACTTCGTGTTCCGCAGCTACTTCGGAAAGGCCGCCGGCACGATCGACGGGGAGGCTGTCGAGGGCCTGTACCAGATGGACTCGGTGTTCAGCACGCCTGCACTCAACATGCGCGAGGCCGGCTGGACCGACCACGTGCACCAGTACTGGCTCAACTGGCTCGTCGAGTACGAGGACGGGACCTACGAGGGAGGGCACGCCTTCCGCGGTATGCCGGGCACGGAGTTCACCGCGGGCCACCACGTCGTGGACGGCCGAAGCACCGCCAGGCACGACATGGCCCTGGAGTTCGACAGGACCTCCCGCGGCACGATATCCGCAGTACGTCTCGCGGTCGGAGACGACGTCGCGTTCGAGTTCGAGCAGCGGGGGTCGTTCGACTGGCCCATCCACACCTTCGGCGAGGTGGCGTCCACCACTCGTGACAAGAAGGTCCGGCGCAGCTGGAACTACATGGAGACGTTCCCCCACAACTGGGGCGAGGTCGAGCGGTACAACGCGGCTCACCACGACCTCTTCGGGCGGTACCCGTCCCTGCGCGGCATGCTCGAGGGCGCTGTGGTCCGCGACGAGAGGATCGAGTGGGACGCCCCACGGTCTCCGGAGGCCAAGAGCTGATGGACACCTCCGCTCGGGTGGACCGCCTGTACGACCTACACGAGATCCGGCAACTAGCCCACAGGTACGCCCTCGCGATGGACTCGCGTGACCTGGCCACCATGGAGAGCCTGTTCGTCGCGGACCTGCCGTGCGGCGAGCTGATGATGGTGGAGGACAACTGGGCCGACCTGACGATCGGGGAGTTCTTCCGCCTCGTCATGAAGAGCTTCGGGAAGACCGTGCACTTCGTCGGCAACCATGTCATCGATGTCGACGGCGCCGAAGCGACGGGCGTCGTGTACTGCCGTGCCGAGCACGAGTGGAGGGGCCAGTGGGTCGTCGTGGCGATGGCCTACATGGATCGCTATCAGCGGGTCGACGACGCATGGCGCTTCCGGCGCAGGGAGCCGATGGCCTGGTGGGGTGGGGATGTCCTCGAGCGTCCCTCCGGGCCGGACTGGATGACGTGGCGGGGCGGGGCGAGCCTGCAGAAGCTTCCCGAGCACTGGGCGACCTGGTCGCAGTTCTGGGACGAGGTCGAATCTCCGCAGGGTGGATCTGCGTGATCGCCGTACGTCTGTCGGGTCGCGATGTCGATCAGGCGATCCTCGCCGCGCGATCGTCGTCGACATCGTGCTCTCCGAGGCCCGCCCCTCTCACACTTTGCGACTAGTCGTTCCAAAAAAAGGTGGCCAGGGGCACAAGTCGTGTTGACAGTGACGTAGGCCACTGTAATTATGAGTCAGCCACTCTCAAATTTGTTGGCCTGCACCCGGGATATGGGCCACTCTCGACCAGCAAAGGCAGACATGAAGAAGACACTGGGCGCACTGGCACTGGGTGCCGCGCTGACCCTGAGCGCATGTGGTGGATCGGGCGGCGACGAGTCCGGCGGTGGTGACACGCTGAAGCTCGCTCTGGTCGCGTCCCTGGAGTCGCCGACGACCTCGTTGCCCATGATCGAGCCCTCCGTCAAGTCGGCGGTCGCGGCCATCAACGCCGACGGCGGGGTCAACGGCAAGAAGATCGAGCTGTCGGTGTGCAACGACAAGGCGAACGCCGAGGACCTGCGCCGCTGCGTCCAGGATGCGATTCGTGACGGGGCGCTCGGTGTCGTCGGACTCCTGACACCGCACGGTGCGACGGCATGGCCGCTGCTCGAGTCTGCCGGGCTGCCTGCGCTCGCGCCTGGCGCCCTGCAGAAGGCCGACGCCCAGAGCCCCATGAGCTTCCCGATCGATCCGGGCGCAGTCGGCCTGGTCGGCTTCCCCGGGGCGGCCCAGCGTGTGCTCAAGGCCGATGACATGGTCCCGGTGCACCTCGACGAGGCATTCGCCGCCCCGAACCAGTCGTACTACGAGATGGGCGCGAAGCTCTCGGGACTCACCTTGGAGGAGGCGATCAACATCCCGACGGACGCCGTCGACTACGGGCCGTACGTCTCGCGTGCTGAGAAGTCGGGGGCCCAGCTCGTGCTCGGTGGCCTGACCACCGCGACGCAGCTCAAGTGGTGGAAGGCCGTCGACGAGGCCGGCTCTGACCTGAAGACCGTGGTCTCCGGTGGGACCGTCACGCCCGCCAGTCTCAAGGAGGCAGGGGAGGCCGCCAACGGCAGCATCATCATCGCCGGCACCCCAGCGGCCGCCAAGGACAACCCCACGGGTGCACAGTTCGTCGCAGAGATGGACGAATTCGAGAAGGGCGAGGTGCAGACCACGGTCGGCATGCGTGCCTGGGCAGGCGTCCACCTGTTCGCCAAGGCGGCGGAGTCGATCGACGGCGACGTGACGCGCGAGTCGCTCGTTAAGGCGCTTAACGCTAGCAGTGGCGAGTTCCTGTGGATCAAGGACCTGCAGTGGAAGACCGATGGACCGGTCGACGACCTGCCGCGCCTGACCAATTGGGAGCTGTACCCCAGCCTGGTCGAGAACAGTGTCCCGGTCCCCCAGGACGCGTTCGACCCGTTCGCGAGCTGACAGCAGCAATCCCCATCGGCAGGTGCTGGACGCTGATTCATCTCGGCGTCCAGCACCTGACCACCTACAGGAGCGTTTCCCGTGACCAACTTCCTCGCCATCCTCATCCAGGCCCTCGGACCGGGCGCGATGCTCGGTCTGCTGGCCCTGGGTCTCGTGCTGGTCTACCGCAGCACGGGCGTGCTCAACCTCGCCCACGGCGCGCAGGCCGCCTTGGGCGGCTACATTTACTGGGACCTCAGCAGCAATGCCGGCCTGCCGGGACTGCTGGCGCTCCTGATCGCCGTCCTCGCCTCGGGCGTGGTCGGCGTCCTGATTCAGGTTCTCGTGATGAGGCCATTGCGCGGTGCCGCGCCGCTCACCTTGCTCATCGGGTCCATCGGCGTCCTGATCGTGATCCAGACGGGTCTGCTGCTGCGATACGGCAGTACCCCGCGTAGCGCCCAGTCGGTGCTCCCCAACGGTTTGATCGAGATCTTCGACGGCCAGAGTGTGGGCATCGACCGGCTGCTCCTGCTCGTCATCGGCATCGTGGTCGCCGCGGGCCTCTGGGCGTTGTATTCCTTCAGTCTCTTCGGCAGCACGACGAGCGCCGTGGCCGAGAATCCTGTCGCCGCGGCCACGTTGGGGCACGCGTCCGACCGCATCGCTGTGGGCAACTGGTTCCTTGGCGGGGCCCTGGCCGGTCTCGCGGGCGGGCTCCTCGCCCCGATCAGCGGTCTCGACCTCGTGACCATGAACGGCCTGATCGTGCCCGCCCTCGGTGCGGCCCTGGCCGGCGGGCTGATCTCCTTCCCGCTGACGATCGTCGGCGCGCTGATCATCCAGATCGCTCAGTCGATCAGCACGAGCTACATCGACTTCCGCGGCGTGGGTGCGGCCTCGACGTTCGTCATCGTCGTGGCGATGCTGCTGCTCCGGGGTGAATCGATCCCCGACCGCGGCTATGTCGGCTCCCGTATGCCGACACTGGGCACCGGTGTCCTGAGCTGGCGATGGATGACGTTCTGGGCCGTCGTCGCCGGCGCGATCATCTGGGTCCTCAGGCCGGCCGCATGGACCGACGCGATCTTGACCAGCATGCTGATCGCCATAGTCATGCTCTCGATCGTCGTGATCACGGGATATGCCGGTCAGGTCTCGCTGGCCCAGTTCGGGCTCGCCGGATGCGGTGCCGTCTTCGCGACGGAGCTCACCAGCCGGGCCGACGTCCCGTTCCTGCTGGTCCTTCTGATCGCCGCGGTGTGCACCGTGCCCATCGGTGTCGTGCTGGCCCTGGGCGCGATGCGGATGCGGGGCGCGAGTCTCGCCGTCATCACCCTGGCGTTCAACGTCGTACTCTTCGCCACGGCTTTCAGCGACGGCGACGTCAAGTCGATCCCGAGCCCGACGATCTTCGGTGTGGACTTCGGCTCCCTCGTCTACCCCGAGCGCTATCTGAGCCTCGTCATCGTGGTCTTCATCCTCCTGGGCATCGCCGTGGCCAATCTGCGTCGCAGCAGCACGGGACGCCGGCTCGTCGCGGTCCGGGGCAACGAGCGGGCCGCGGCCGCCATTGGCATCCGAGTAGGTCGCACCAAGGCGATCGCCTTCGGTGTGGCCTCGGCGATCGCCGCGGTAGGCGGCGTCCTTTTCGCGTTCCGTAGCCCGGCCGTCACCTACACGAGCTTCGGGTCGTTAGCGTCGATCGATCAACTCGCCTGGACCGTGGTCGGCGGACTCGGCTACGTCGCGGGACCGCTGATCGGCATGGTCTTCGCGACCGGCGGCGTCGGCACGCAGTTGGCCGACGTGGTCTACGACGACCAGTTCACCTGGTTGCCGATGATCGGGGGCCTGGCCCTGATCGTCACGATGGTCGCGAACCAGGACGGCCTGTCCTCGGTCATCGCCGGGCAGGTCGCCCATGTCAGGGCCTTGCTGTCGCGGGTGCTCCCGTTCCTGCGGGAGAGGCCCGCCGCGGCCGCAGGGGGAGCGGCCAGGGTGCGTCGGACCGCCCCGACCCCTGTCACCGGCGCGCCGGCGCCGTCTCGTCGACGCGAGGGTGTCAGCTCGTTGCGCCTCGAGGACGTCTCGGTGTCGTTCGGCGGCGTCAAGGCGATGCAGCACGTCTCGCTCGAGGTCACGCCGGGCACGGTCCACGGACTCATCGGGCCGAACGGTGCCGGCAAGAGCACACTGCTCGACGTCGTGTCGGGATTCGTGCCCAGTCACACCGGCACGGTGCACCTGGGCGATCGCAGGATCGACCGGATGCCCGTCTGGAAGCGGGCGCACGAGGGGATCGGACGCTCGTTCCAGAGCCTTGAGCTCTTCCCTGATCTGACGGTCCGCGACAACCTGCGGGTCGCGGCCGAGGCCGGCCGTTCCGACAACGTGCTGCGAGACCTGGTGTTCCCGCGCCGTACCGAGCTGAATGTCGCGGCGCTCGACGCGGTGAGGTTCCTGCAGTTGGAGGACGAGCTCGACCAGCGCATCGACTCCCTCTCATACGGCCGCCGGCGCATCGTCGCGATCGCCAGGACGCTCGCGTCCGACGCCGATGTCATCATGCTCGACGAGCCCGCGTCCGGTCTCGACGAGGTGGAGCGACAGGAGCTGTCGGCCGCGGTCCGCGCGATGGCCGATGTGCACGGCCGGGCGGTCCTGCTGATCGAGCACGACGTCGATCTCGTCATGGCGACGAGCGATGTGGTCACGGCCCTCGACTTCGGCACCGTGATCGCCTCGGGTGCGCCCGCCCACGTCAGATCGCACCCGGAGGTCATCGCGTCCTACCTCGGCGCCGTGTCCGACGAGGAAGCCGTCATCGCCGTCACCCACAAGACCCAGGAGGTCTGAGACATGAGCGCTTCTGCGTCCGTCGCCCCGCCGTCCACGGACGTCGTCCTCGCGGCGCGCGCCCTCAGCGTCGGCCACGGCAACGTGCCGTTCGTGAAGGATCTGGACCTAGAGATCAGGTCGGGCGAGATCCTCGCCCTGCTGGGATCCAACGGGGCCGGCAAGACCACGACTCTCATGGGCCTGTCTGGCCTGTTGCGCCCGATGTCCGGACATGTGGAGGTCGGGGGCTTGGCCTCGACCGCGCCGCTGCACCGTCGTTCACGCGAAGGGGTCGCCTACATCACGCAGGAAAGATGCGTCTTTACGGGACTCAGCGTGCGCGACAACCTGCGTGTCGGAGGGGTCGATCCCGAGGAGGCCCTCGAGCCGTTCCCGGAGCTGCTGTCCCACATGAAACGTCGGGTCGGCCTGCTCTCGGGCGGACAGCAGCAGATGCTGGCCGTGGCACGCGCCCTGGCGCGGCGTCCTGCGGTCATGCTCGCCGACGAGCTGTCGCTGGGCCTGGCGCCGATGATCGTCGATCGGATACTGCAGACGCTCGTCGATGCGGCTCGCGACCGCGACCTCGCGGTGGTCCTGGTGGAGCAGCAGATCACGAAGGCCATGGCCATCTCCGACCGCACCGGCGTCTTGCGGCGCGGCCGCCTCGAGCTCATGGCGTCCTCGGACGAACTGCTCGGGCGGCTCGACGACGTCCGCGATCTGTATCTGTGAGGGTCTCGCGAGACTTTTATTAGACAGTATGATTCAAAATATGACTGACACCAGCTGCCGCGAGGTGGTCGATGCCTTCTATGCCGCGATCGCCGGGAAGGACGCCGAAGCCGTCACGAGCGTCGTCACGGAGCATTTCGCCGACGACGTCGTCCTCGACCTGCCGGCATCGCTGCCCTACGGCGGGCGCATCGAGGGCGTTCGCCGTCTCGTCAAGATCTTCGCCCACGCCGCGGGGTCGACGGCCGCCGTCGGTGTCCAGGACCTGCAGCTCGCCTCGCTCCTCGGCGACGGCCCGCAGGTGGCCGCCCACCTGACCTTCACCTGGTTCCCGGCTGGCGCGGGCGCGTCGTTCGGGTCGAGCGTCCTGGAGCTGTGGACGTTCGACGCCGGCCGGGTCATCAGTATCGAAGCCTTCTACCAGGACACGGCCGCGCTCGTCGCCGTCGCACCGTCCTGAACTCCGAGGAGAACCGCATGAACGACGTCAAGCAACGCGAGATCACCCTGTCCCTCGTGCCTTCCGCCGAGGAACTGGCACTGCGCAAGACCGTCTTCGACCTCACGGCGACCTTCGGTCCGGACTACTACGAGAAGGTCAACTCCGAGAAGCGCTCGCCCAGCGAGCTGTGGAAGATCATGGCCGACAACGGCTTCCTCGGAGTCCACCTCCCGGAGGAGTACGGCGGCGGGGGAATGGGTCTCCAGGAGCTCACGACGGTGCTGGAGGAGACCGGTGCCGCCGGGGTGCCGCTGCTCGGATTGCTCGTGTCCCCGGGCATCATCGGCACAATCCTGGCGCGCCACGGGACGTTGGAGCAGAAGGACAAGTGGTTGCGCCGCATCGCGGACGGCACGATGAAGTTCTCGTTCGCCCTGACAGAGCCGGGCGCCGGGTCGAACTCGCACCGGATCACGACCGTCGCCAAGCGCGAGGGTGACAAGTATGTGGTCAACGGTCAGAAGTACTACATCTCCGGTATCGACGAGTGCGATCTGTTCCTCCTCGTCACGCGCACGGGCGTCACCGAGAACGGCCGCGGACAGCTCTCGCTGCTCATGGTCGACCCCGATGCCCCGGGCCTGACCCGGCACCCGATCCAGACAGCCCTCGAGGAGCCCGAGAAGCAGTTCACGCTGTTCTTCGACAATGTCGAGGTGCCGGCCGAGAACCTCATCGGCGAGGAGGGCAAGGGTCTCCGGGTCGCGTTCGACGGTCTCAATCCCGAGCGCATCCTCTCGGCCGCTGTGTCGGTCGGCGTCGCGCGGTACGCGCTCGACAAGGCCGTCGCGTACGCCAAGGAGCGCACGGTTTGGGACACGCCGATCGGCGCCCACCAGGCCATCGCGCACCCGCTCGCGGAGGCCAAGATCAAGCTGGACCTCGCGAGACTCGCGATGCAGAAGGCCGCGGCGCTCTACGACGCCGGCCTCGACGCCGGTGAGGCGAGCAACGTCGCGAAGCTCGCCGCGGCGGAGGCCGGCGTGTTCTGCCTCGACCACGCGATCCAGACCCACGGCGGCAACGGTGTCTCTCGCGAGTACCAGCTGGCGAACTATTGGTTCCTCGCCCGTCTCCAGCTCATCGCGCCGGTCTCGCGTGAGATGATCCTCAACTTCGTCGCGGAGCACACCCTGAAGTTGCCGAGGTCGTACTGATGGCGGGGCCGCTGACGGGGCTCCGTGTCATCGAGATCGGCGCGCTCGGCCCGGTGCCGCACGCCATGATGCTGCTCGCCGACCTTGGAGCCGACGTCGTCAGGGTCGCCCGCCCGGCCGCCACGGGCGATGAGCGCTTCGGCGACATCCAGGACGGGACCTTGCGCGGGCGCCGCCAGTTCAGGACCGACCTGAAAACGCGGGAAGGTCGGCAGGCCGTGTTCGATCTCGTGGCGACGGCGGACGTGCTGGTCGAGGGATTCCGCCCCGGGGTCGCTGAACGGCTCGGCATAGGTCCTCAGGACTGCCACGCGGTCAACGAGCGCCTGATCTACGGCAGGATGACCGGCTGGGGCCAGACCGGGCCCCTGGCGCAGCGCGCGGGCCACGACATCAACTACCTCTCGTTGACCGGATCCCTGCACGCGATCGGCCGCGCCGACCAGCCGCCCGCGGTGCCGCTGAACCTCATCGGTGACTTCGGCGGTGGGTCGATGTTCCTGGTGACCGGGATCCTCGCGGCCCTGCATGCGCGCACCACGACCGGTTGTGGCGATGTGCTCGACGTCGCGATGGTCGACGGGGTCGCAGTCCTCGAGCAGCCGTTGCTCTCCATGCGGGAATCCCGGACCTGGTCCGATGACCGGGGGGTCAACCTCATCGACGGTGGTGCGCCGTTCTACGACACGTACGCGTGCGCGGATGGTCGGTTCGTGGCGGTCGGAGCACTCGAGCCGTCCTTCTTCGCCCACCTGGTGGCGGGATTGGGCCTTGATTCCGCGTCGCTCCCTGCGCAGTACGACGCGGACGGCTGGCCCGCGCTGCGGGCCCGGCTGACCGAGGCCTTCTCCGTTCGCACGCGTGACGAGTGGGCCGATCACTTCGCCGACCTCGACGCCTGCGTCACCCCGGTGCTGGACTTCGCCGAGGCGGCCCATCATCCTCACTTCACGGCACGGGGCACGTTCGACCCCGCCGCGTCCACCACCCGCGCGGCCCCCGCTCCCCGGTTCGCCTCCCACGGCACGTTGCCGGTCCCGGCGGCGGTCGTCGACGTCGAGCTAGAGTCCGTGCTCTCCGACTGGAGGCAATCCGCATGACCGACATCACGAGTCCCGACCGGACGACCGTGGAGTACGACGCCCTCGACCGCCTGACGGCGCGTCGACACAGCACCCGGGCCTTCCGGCCCGATCCGGTGCCGCGCGACGTGGTGGACAAGATCCTGGCGATTGCGCAGCGCGCGCCGTCGTGGTGCAACACCCAGCCGTGGCACGTGACGATCACCCGCGGAGCCGAGACCGAGGCATTCCGCGAGGGTCTCTCCGAGCATGCGACATCGCAGCCCATGGTCACCGACTTCGAGTTTCCCGGGGAGTATCGCGGCGAGTACCGCAACCGACGGCGCGAGGCCGGCATCGCGTTGTACTCGGCCCTCGGCATCACCCGCGAGGACCGCGCGGCGTCCGGGAGGCAGATGCTCGAGAACTTCCGCCTCTTCGGGGCGCCCCACGTGGCGATCGTGACGACCGAGGAGCACCTCGGTGTCTACGGGGCCGTCGACTGCGGGCTCTACGTGCAGTCCTTCCTGCTCGCAGCGGAGAGTCTCGGGGTGGCGTGCATCCCGCAGGCCGCGTTGGCGTCGCACAGCGACTTCATCCGTCGGCACTTCGACCTGCCCGACGAGCGGCGGGTGCTGTGCGGGATCTCGTTCGGGTACGAGGACGCCAACCACGCCGCGAACTCGTTCCGGACATCGCGGGCAGACCTGGAGTCGGGCGTCACCCGGCGGGAGTGATCTCGATCGCCTCGTGACCCAGCGCGGCGAGCAGCACGTGGTCGAACTCGTCGGGCGTCTCGAGCATCGGATAGTGCCCGCTCGCGGCGATCTCGACCAGATGCGCATCCGGGAGCCGCTCCTGCAGCCACGCGGCCCCCTTGAAGGAGTGTACGGGATCGGCGAGGCCGACAACCTGGACTACGGGCATCGTCACGGATGGCAGGTCCGCGACGTGATCGCAGGTGAACAGCGACCGGAAGCAGGCGATGGCCGCCCAGGACGGCATCTGCAGCGACATGCTCATGAGCCAGTCGATCACGGCCGCGTCGGGCGCGGGCCCGGTCGCGAACGAGGCCACGAGCGCGGCCCGTCTGGCCGGGACGCGGCCCGCATGCTCGGCCTCGACGACACGCGCCAGCAGGGCCGGGCCGGGCCGGCCGAACGGGAAGTTCTCCGTACGGCAGGCTGCGACGCCGTTCGAGCCGACGAGGACGAGGCGGGTCACCCGCCGCGGGGAACGCGCGGCCATACGGAAGGCGACGAGCCCGCCGAACGAGTGGCCGACTAGGACGCAGCTGCGGACGTCGACGGCGTCGAGGACCGCGGTCACCTCGTCGGCGAGGGCCGCTACATCGTAGCCGTCCAGGGGGGCATCGGAGTCGCCGTGTCCGCGTAGGTCGACGCATACGACGCGGTGCCCCTTCTCGGCCAGCACCCGCACCTGGCGGTCCCAGAGCTCGTGGGTCAGGGCGAAGCCGGCGATCAGCACGACGACCGGTCCCGCACCGACGTCCTGGACCGCGATGTGGACGCCCGTGCTCAGTTCGACGGTCCGCATGGAGCCCTCCTCCGATCCGTAATTATGAGTCACACCATCTTAATATAGGCGAAGACCCGTCAGCCAGGTGAGGAGTACGTCCGTACAGGACATCGAGCGCCTGCCCCCGGCATTGTGCGGGCCGCGCGGCATGCCGGCGACCAGACTCAGCGCCTCCGCGGCACCAGCCCGTAACGGGGGATCGTGCCGCTCGTGATGATCGCGACGTGCCCGAAGCCGACCACGCCGTCAATCGTCACGCGCGCGGGCTGCTCGCGGTGACCTGGTGGGTACGGGTCGCCGTCTCGTCGGACGTCCCCAGGAGTCGCGAGGTCGAGGACATCCCACTCGACGGTGTCGGGTCGGGGGGCGCCGAGTCCCCGGCGGTCGTCGTAGCCTCCGGAGTAGCCGGTCCCCCGGTAGGCCCAGGCGCGTTGCACGGCCTCGGCGTCCACCCTGACGACGCGCCCGGCCGCGGTGGTCAGGACGTACTGCAGCATCTGCCACTCGCGGGTGTCGGGGACGAAGGTGATGTCGTGGTCGACGCGGAGCACCGGATCCGGTCCCGGCTCGCCGGTCACCGTGACCGCGCCGTCCAGGTAGCCGACCTCGCCCGTGCCGTCCTCCATCTGCTGGAAGTGCACCGACATCGGCCCCGCGCTCGCGTACGTCCACAGGTGCATCGAGGAGCCTGGTCCGGCGGCGGGTAGTTCGAAGCCGCCGACCCCGGGGCGCACGCCCCAGCTGTGGTCGCGTACGGCCCACCACTGGTCCACGGCGATTCGCTCGCCGTCGACCTGCAGCCAGCCGTCGAGCGTGCCGAGCTGGCCGTACCGGCTCGAGTCTTGCGTGATCCGCCCGCCCTCGACTCGGACCGTGGGCTGCTCCAGGTGCGGCATCTGGTCGGAGCGCCATGCGAGCTGTGCCGCGAGGGGATGGTCCCCGGCCTCGAGCACGATCGAGAGGTGGCGGAACGGGTCGACGACGTCGACCGCGAGGGATCCCACGCGTGACGCGAGATCGTCCGCGAGGGGCCGCGCGAACCGAACGTTGGTCTGCCGCAGGTCCCGCTGCACGCTGACGAAGCCGTCGCACATGCCCGTGTTGCGGTAGATCGCGAGACCGGCGATGACCAGGACGTCGCCGTCCGGGGCGATGCCCTCGAACCAGTAGCGGTCGTAGAAGCGGTGGTCGCTCGTCGCGGCGAGGCGTACGGGCCGTGAGGTCTGGTGATGCAGCGACTCGTCGAGGTCGTGGAGCATGGCGGCCTTTCCAGGAGTGGACGGGCTCACATGACCGGCAGGTTGGCGGCTGGGCGCCAGAGCGGTGTCGTGCGGGACACGTGGGCTTCGCGGTGCTCGCGCAGCAGGCGGTGGGCGGCATCGGCCTCGGTCGACGCGGGCAGTTGGTGCACGAGGACGATCAGCCGTTCGAGCTCGTCGCGGCGGGCCCGCACGTCATCGGTCGCGAAGGCTGCCACGGGCGCCGCCACGAGGGCGGCGAGCCGGGGGAGGAGCTCGTCGAGCATGGCGACGTCCGCCGCATCGGCGGCCGCTTCGTGCTCGAGTCGGGCCGAGAGCGTCGTCAGCAGGTTCACGGTGCCGCGCAGGTGACTCGCCGCCCACGGGTCTTCGACATGGGGCAGGACGAGCTCGCTGAGTGTCTCGATGGCCGAGGTGACGATGCGTTGATGGGGATCCATGGTGTGCTCCTCGTGGGTCAGGCGTACGTGCCGGCACCGGCGTCGACGATATGCTCGGCCACGCTGTCGAAATCGGCGCCGATGAGTCGGGCGAGGCTCCGTTCCATACGTGGCACCGTCACCAGTCCGAAGGCGCCCGACGTCGACCGCGGGTCCGCGCCGGCGAGGAACGGGGCGAGGAAGTACAGGTCGAGGCAGGCCAGCGCCTTGAACCGGTTCCAGAGCATCGCGAACGCCATACGATGTGGCGTCACCTTGTGCCCGACGCGCTCGGCGTAGTGATCGATGGCCTCGCGCTGGTCGATGAGCGAAAGGGTGCCCTGGGTGAACGCGAGGTCGAGCGCGGGGTCGCTCAGCTCGCTGAGCTCGAAGTCGCTGAGAGCCACCACCCGGCCGTCGCGGAAGATCTCTTCGCCGACCCCGTTGTTGCCCTTGACGAGGGAGACCATGGGGACGTCCGTGGGGATGTGCTCGCGGAGCCAGCAGAGATACTCCGTCACGACGGGACGTGGCTCCGGCCGACCCGCGCGCCAGCGCGCCTCCCAGCGGTCGACCTCGGCGCGCAGCGCGTCGGCGGGACCGGCCGGTGCGGCGAGATGGGCATCGAGACCCGCGGCCCGCCAGTCGAAGCGGTGCAAGGTGGCGAGGGCGTCGAGGTGGCTGTGTACGACGCGTCGCCGCAGCGCCTCCCCCTCTGCGGTGTCCTCGCGCAGCCCGGGGATCTTCGAAGAACCGGGCACGAGTCGTCGCACCATGTGCGGACGCCCGTCGGCGAAGTCGAGGTCGCGCGCGTGCCACAGCGGCTCGGCGACGGGCACCCCGGCGCGCCACAATGCGTCGTAAACTGCGAACTCCTGCTCGATGGTCGACGGGGTCGGGACGTCCCACGGCTGTGCGACCCGAACGACGAAGCCGACGTCGGGGGTGGAGGTCTCGACGAGCCACGTCTCGCGGGAGATGCCCGGGAAGGTGCGTCGTGCCGACACCACGTCCACCTGTTCGCCCGTCGTGCGCGACAGGTGCTCACCGATGCTCGCGGCGTCGAGGGTGTGCATGCGGTGCCTCCGGTCCGATTTTCTTGACGAGTCCTCATGATTTTGAGATGCTCAGTTTATCAAATGTTGTGAGCGTTGTTACGCACGCGCATCGGGGCATCGGGGCAACGGGAGCAGAACGTGCAGCAGTGGAATGGGATCCAGCACCTCACGGTGTGTGAGTTGTTGGCCGAGAAGGTGGAGAAGCACCCCGACCGGACGTTCGCCACGATGGGTGGCTGGACCGCGACCTATGCGGAGATCGATGCTCGGGCCACCGAGGTCGCCGGGCAGATCCACGCCTTGGGCGTCAGGCCGGGCGATCGTGTGGCGACGCTGTCACCCAATCGCTACGAGCTGCTGGAGCTGCTCATGGGACTGGCCAAGCTCGGCGTGGTCCAGGTGCCTCTCAACCCCTACCTGCGCGGTGAGTTCCTGAGCCACCAGCTCCGTGACTCGGCGCCATCGATCATCCTCACCGACAGTCCCGGGTGGGCTTCGGTCCAGCCGGTCCTGCATGAGGTTCCATCTCTGCGCACCGCGGTGTTGTTCGACGCGGCGGCTGATTCTAGCGCGGAGATCACGACTCACCGGTACCACGAGCTGTCGACGGGGCCGGTTCCCGACGTTGCGCTGACGGCTGCCTCGACGATGGCGATCGTCTACACCTCTGGCACGACCGGCCAGTCCAAGGGATGTGTGCTCTCGCATGGGTACTACACCCGGTGCGGACAGATCGACGCCGAGTTGCTGCAGCTGACGGACGACGACGTCTTCTTCACGACGCTCCCGCTGTTCCACGGCGGTAGTCAGCTCAAAGGGGTCATGCCGTCGATGACGGCCGGGATCCCCATCGTCATCGAGGAGTCCTTCAGCGCGAGCGGATTCTTCAAGCGGCTCACAGAGACCGGCGCTACCGTCGCGAGCGGCGTCGGATCCATGGGGCCGATGTTGCTCGCGACGCCGCTCTCGGCGTACGACCGTGCCCACTCGCTGCGGGTCTACAACCTCTCGCCGCTGGCGGAGGACCTCCAGCGCGAGTTCAACGAGCGGTTCGCGACCGACGTGTGGACCGAGTCCTACGGTCAGACCGAGTGCGTGCCGTCCCTGAGCAACGCACCCGGAGGCCCGCGCGACCGCGGCAGCAACGGCCATCCGATCCGCGACCTCGAGGTGGCGCTGCTCGACGACCACGGACAGCCGGTCCCCGATGGCGAGGTCGGTGAGATCTGCCTGCGCCCGCGGCACCGCTACGCGATGTTCGACGGGTACTGGGGTCGTCCCGAAGACACGCTCGAGGCGTTCCGCGGGCTCTGGTACCACACCGGCGACTTCGGTGTCCTCCGTGTGTCGGGGTCGATCAAGTTCGCCGACCGCAAGAAGGATGCCCTGCGTGTGCGCGGGGAGAACGTGTCGAGCATCGAGCTCGAGGTCACGATCAGCCGGCATCCGGCAGTCGCGGAGGTGGCCGTTCACGCTCTGAAGTCCGAGGTCGGCGAGGACGACATCCGCGCCTGCATCGTCCTGGCCGAGGGGCAGGAGATCGAGTGGGCGGAGTTCTTCGAGTTCCTGAAGGCGAACGTGCCGTACTTCGCGGTCCCGCGCTATGTCGAGATCCTGGCCGAGCTGCCGAAGAACTCGGCGTTCCGGGTCCAGAAGCATCAGCTCCGGGACAAGGGCATGACCGCGGAGACCATCGACTTCCGCGCGCTCGGTCTGACGATCGCGCGGGAGGACCGCCGATGAGCGACCTCGCGACGCCGCAGACGTCCACGCTGCGCAAGGAGGTGCGCGCGGCCGTGGCTGCTGCCGGCGTGCAGGCCTACGCCGAGTGCGATGCGTGGTTGTTTGGCCACGACATGGACTTCACTCATGCCCTCGCCGAGGCGCGACTGATCGGACTGACATGGCCCTCGGCTTTCGGTGGCCGCGAGGTCTCGAACGTCGAGCGACTCGTGGTCACCGAGGAGTTGCTGCGCGTCGGCTCGCCGGTCGCGGCCCACTGGATCGCGGACCGGCAGATCGGCCCGACCATCCTGCGGCACGGCACCCCTGAGCTCCAGGAGGAGTTCTTGCCGGCGATCGCCGCGGGCCGAGTGACGTTCTGCCTCGGGATGAGCGAGAGCGAGTCGGGCTCCGATCTTGCGGCGGTGCGCACCAGGGCCCGACCGGTCGACGGCGGCTATCTGCTCACCGGTCGCAAGATCTGGACCAGTCACGCGCACCGTGCCAGCCACGCCTACGTTCTGGCGCGGACTGGCGACTCGTCGGGCAAGAAGCACGAGAGCCTGACCGAGCTCATCGTCGACATGTCGGACGACGGTGTCGAGGTGCGACCGATCCTCGATGTGAGCGGCGAGCATCACTTCAACGAGACGATCTTCGAGGACGTCTTCGTGCCGTCGTCCCGGGTCATCGGTGTCGTCGGCCAGGGATGGACGCAGGTCACCGAGCAGCTGTCGTTCGAGCGCGGAGGCCTGGAGCGGGTGCTGAGTACGTTTCCCATCCTGGCAGTCGCTTTGCGTGACGACTGGGTCCGTCCCGGCCACGCGACCCGTCTCGGCCTGGCCGTGTCGCGGCTGCACGCACTGCGCCGGCTGGCCCTCACCGTGGCCGATCGCATGGACCGTGTAGCGGCGCCCGTGCGTCAGGCGGCGATGCTCAAGCTGCTCGGTACGACGTTCGAGGGCGAGGTCGTCGACCTCGGACGTGCGCTCCTCGATCGCCCCCCCGTCTCGGGTGCGAGCGCGCTCGACCGACTCGTCGCGCAAGGCATCACCCGCTCGCCGGGTGCGACGTTGCGCGGCGGCACGACGGAGGTGCTGTTGGGCATCATCGCCCGCGGCTCGGACGACGGCGACGTGCGCGACGAGCTGACGGGCCTCGTCGACTCAGCGCTGCGTGATCTCGACCCGGGTGCCGCGGCTTCGTGGCGCGATGGCGCGTGGTCGCGCGCCGAGGACCTCGGGTGGACCACGGTCGGCGTGCCGGAGGAGGCCGGCGGCAGTGGTGGGACGATCCGCGATGTCGCCACGATCGTGGCAGGCGTGGCACGGGGTGGTTTCTCGGCGCCGATCGCCGAGCAGGCGGTGGGTCAGCGGGCCATCGTCGAGACGGGCGGCGAGCTGACATCCCGTCTGGTCGTGCCGGTTCTCGGCGCCGGCGTCACCCTGACCCGGGTCGGCGATCGTGTTCGGCTCGACGGGCGTGTCGAGGCCGCCCTATGGGCGTCCGAGGCAGACGAACTCCTCGTGCACGTACTGGACGCCGGGGCTCCCGGATTGGTGCGGGTGCCCACCTCCACCGTGGGCGTCGCGGTCGAGCCGGGTGCGAACATCGCCGGGGAGCCGAGCGGTGCGCTCGTCCTCGAGGGCGTCGAGCTGCCGGCCGACGCCGTGATCGGCGACGAATCGGTCGTCAACCGCGCCGTCTCGGCCGCGCGGGTCCTGCGGTCGGCGATGTTGCTCGGCGCGATGCAGGCCGCGGCACAGCATGCGGTCGAGCACGCAGCGGTGCGCGAGCAGTTCGGCAAGCCGCTGCAGGCGTTCCAGGCGGTGGCCCACCACCTGGCGCGGATGGAGGCGGAGGCGACTCTCGTCCGAGCTGCCCTCGACGAGTCTCTGCGCGAGGTCGACGAGGGCGGCGCGGGGTGGCGCGTCGTCGCGGGACAGCTGCAGGCGGCGCAGGCCGCGACACTCGTCGCACGGTCGGCGCACCAGGTGTTGGGTGCGATGGGCATGACGCAGGAGCACCCGTTGCACCGTGTCACACTCCGACTGGCCGCGTGGCGCGATGCCGCCGGCAGTGTCGACTCCTTGGCCTCGGCACTGGGCGTCGCTGTCGCGTCTGCCGGTCCTGACGGCCTATGGGACTGGGTCATCGGAGACGGCGAGCTCTGACCGCTACGTCCGGAGGCGGTAGCGCGGGTTCGAATCCCGTCGGGGCTACAAGGAGAAAACCGCAGGGTGACCTGCGGTTTTCTCTCTTCGTCACATCGCCGGCTTCGGGTCCATGACGCTCGTGGCCTCAATCTGGCCTCATGAATTTCACGATCTGGCCTCAGAGTGGCGACATCCCAGCGCTCACTCGCACCCGCGGCCGGGACGCCTTCGGGGTCGCCGACATCAGGTTCGCGGCGTAGTGGTCCAGCCGGGCGGGCCGATCCCCTTGCGGCGCAACGCCGCGACCTTGTCCCGGACGGTTCCTTCCCGCAGCGCTCCCAGCAGCGGGGGCCGCGCCAGGTTCACCAGCAGCGGATCATCAGCGGTCAGCGGGAGCCCGAACTCGTCGCCGCGGCGGGCCAGCTCGGTCAGGTAGTCGGCGAACAGCCGTTCCAGGTCGTTGCCGCCGAGCACCTCATCGCCGCACTGCGCTGCCTCTACCGCCACGTCGAAGCCGACGGCCTGATCACCGCCGACCGCAACCCTGCCACCCAGGTGGCCAAGCCGAGAAGGCTGGCAAGCACTCGGGAGTGTCAGATGAACAACGGTGTAACCGGTCGTGATGGCTAGCTTCCGTTGCTGGGAACGATACGGCCGGCGAAGGTGATCGCGAAGGCGTTCAGCGCTGGTTTCCACCGCGCCGCCCATCGTGCCCGGCCCTTCCCGGTGGGGTCGAGTGATCGGGTGACCAGGTAGAGGCACTTGAGCGCGGCCTGCTCGGTCGGGAAGTTGTCTCGTCCCGGGTTTGATGGAGACCATCAAGCCTGGAGGATGATCGACCGATGGCCGCCCCGAGGAAGTACCCCGACGAGCTGCGGGATCGAGCGATCCGGCTCGTGCTCGACGCGAAGGCCGCCCCGGACGGCGGGGGCGGGAACGTCTACAAGCGCATCGGCGAGCAGTTGGGGATCAACCCGGAGACGTTGCGTGGCTGGGTGAAGCAGGTCGAGATCGACAACGGCACCAGGCCGGGCACGACGACCGACGATGCGACGCGGCTGGCGGAGCTGGAGCGTGAGGTTCGGAGCTGCGGCGGGCGAACGCCATTCTCAAATCCGCGTCGGCTTTCTTCGCGGCGGAGCTCGACCGCCCCAGCAGGTAGTCCTCGACTACATCGAGGCCAACAAGAACCGGTTCGGGGTCGAGCCGATCTGGGTCAAGTCCGCTGGCGTGGTGTGTGACGACTGCCGCGTGATCTTCTGGTTCTGTCAGGCGCTGAGCGCCGGGATGGTGTCGGTCGAGGTCACCTCCTCGGTTGGTGTTGGTGTTGGTGGCGGTGTCGGGGACGGCGGTGACGCGGGAGCGGGCGAGGACCTCGAGGCCGAGGTAGCGGCGTCCTTCGACCCATTCGTCGTGCTGTTCGGCCAGGACCGCGCCGACGAGACGGATCAGCGAGTCGCGGTCGGGGAAGATCCCGACGACGTCGGTGCGGCGGCGGATCTCGCGGTTGAGCCGCTCGGAGGGGTTGTTCGACCAGATCTGGCGCCAGATTTCTTTCGGGAACGAGGTGAAGGCCAGGACGTCGGCGCGGGTGGTGTCGAGGTGCTCGGACACCTTCGGCAGCTTCTCGGCGACCGCGTCGAGGACGCGGTCGAACTGGGCGTGAACCGAGGCGGCGTCGGGTTGGTCGTAGACCGAGTGCAGCAGCGCCCGCACCCACGGCCAGGACGACTTCGGGGTCGCGGCCATCAGGTTCGCCGCGTAGTGCGTGCGGCATCTCTGCCAGGTCGCCCCGGGCAGCGTCGCGCCGATCGCTGCGACCAGCCCGGCGTGGGCGTCGGAGGTGACCAGTCGGACCCCGGACAGGCCGCGGGCGGTCAGGTCGCGGAAGAACCCGAGCCAGCCGGCGCCGTCCTCGGCCGAGGTGGCCTGCAGGCCGAGGATCTCCCGGTGTCCGTCGGCGTTGACCCCGGTCGCGAGCAGGGCGTGGACGTTGACCACCCGACCGCCCTCTCTGACCTTGAGCACCAGGGCGTCGGCGGCGACGAAGGTGTACGGGCCTTGGTCGAGGGGTCGGGACCGGAACTCGGCGACCTGCGCGTCGAGATCCTGGGCCATGATCGAGACCTGCGACTTCGACAGCCGGGTGATCCCGAGGGACTCGACGAGCTTCTCCATCCGGCGGGTGGAGACCCCGAGCAGGTAGCAGGTGGCGACGGTGGATTCGCATGATCGTCGCAACACCCGAGGTCAGAGAGCAGGTTTTCAGAGAGCTCGGGCGAAGACCTCCGCGGGGGTGTCCCAGCCGTGCCGCTTGCGCGGGCGGCGGTTGAGCCGGTCCTGGACCAGGACGAGGTCGGCGGCGCTGAACTGGCGGAGGTCGGTCTTCTTCGGGAAGTACTGCCGCAGCAGCCCGTTGGTGTTCTCGTTCGTCGGGCGCATCCAGGGGCTGCCTGGGTGTGCGAAGTAGACGCCCTCCGCGAACAGCGGCTCGAGGTGGGCGTGTTGGGCCATCTCCGAGCCCTGGTCCCAAGTCAGCGTCAGCAGGGCGCGCCCGGGGAGGTCGTGGATTGAGCGGCTGATCGCCAGCCGGCACTGCTCGGAGTTGTGCCCGTCGGGCAGGTGGACGAGGCGGACGAAGCCGCTTCGACGGTCGACGAGCGTGCCGATGGCCGACTGGCTGCGTGTCCCGAGGATCAGGTCGCCTTCCCAGTCGCCGACGCGTGCGCGTTCGCGCACGATGGCCGGGCGGGCGTCAATCAGCTTGCCCGGGCTGACGTAGCGCGTCTCCCTCACGTCGGGACGCCGGCGGCGTTTGCGCAGCGGTCGACCGGTGCGCAGTCTGCGGGTCAACGTGCGGCTCAGTCCGCCCTTCCCGCCGTGGTAGAGCGCCTGGTAGTTCGTCTCGTGGCACAGATGCCAGCCCGGGCGGCCGGGGTAGGCGCGGCGCAGGTGTGCGGCGATCTGCTCGGGGCTCCAGTCGTCCTCGAGCAGCGTCTGGACGACCCGGCGTAGTGCCTCGTCGCGGCTGAGCCGGTTGCGGCGCGGTCGGCGGGCTCGTTGGCGGGCTCGGGCGTGGGCGAGGTCGCCGTCGTAGCGACCACCGTCGTGGGCGGATGTGTTGCGGCGCAACTCCCGGCTGATGGTCGACGGGTGGCGGCCGAGGATCCTGGCGATCTCGCGGATGCTGAAGCCCTCGCGGCGCAGGGTCGCGATCCGCTGGCGTTCGAGACGAGACAGGAAGCGCCCGCAACGCCCGACCTCACCGAGACGGTCCGGCGGAAGCCCACCGGACTCGGCGCGCCAGCGGTAGCCGGTCTTGCGCGTGATCCCGACCGCAGCGCAGGCGGCCACCGTGCCGACGCCGGAGGTCACCAGCCGCCAGTACTCCGCTTCCACTTCGAGCTGTCGTTTCCGCCCTCGCCGTGCCACGTCCACCCCGATGATCTTGCTGGAGAGGTGTTGCGACGAGCCTTAGAACCCGCCGAACGCCAGGGGGTCAGATTTCAGGATCCGTCGACAGGGTCGGCCGGTAAGTGCGGAGAGGTCGACCCAGACGGCCTTGGGTGGTACGACCCGCCGGACCGCGGGGTGGTCGACGGCGAAGACGTCCGGGAGCTGATGCTCGGCTCGGCGCTCCACCGGCGAAGTGTATCGAACGCCTGTTCGTCCGCCTGGGCCATGAACGTGCCATCGGTGGAGCGCCTCACCGGCGAGCGCAGTCCGCGACACGGACGCGAGCCGGGCTGTCCCTACAGGGCGTTGGCCGTTGGGAGTCGGCGGCGGTCCGTAGGCGCTCAGGGCCGCGCGGGCCGGGA
Source organism: Pseudonocardia xishanensis (assembly GCF_039541715.1). Classification (NCBI taxonomy): domain Bacteria; kingdom Bacillati; phylum Actinomycetota; class Actinomycetes; order Pseudonocardiales; family Pseudonocardiaceae; genus Pseudonocardia; species Pseudonocardia xishanensis. The sequence goes on along the minus strand of NZ_BAABGT010000029.1, from coordinate 1,578 downwards.
GAAGTGCTGGGTGGTCGCCCTTCGGGCGGGGCCTGTCGGCCCTTAGAGCCCTGTGTCAACCTCTCCCGTCCCGATGAGTCTTGGGCCTGGCGGTGGTCTGCCCCTAAGTAAGGGCCTGCACGGTGCATGTCCGAGCTGCGCCGATCGGCGTGGTCGGGCGAGCGCCCGACAACAGAGCAGGTGACCACGAAGGGCCGGCGGTTCGTCGGCCAGGAGAGGATTCTTCTCATGGCGATAAGCAACGTTCTGGCTCAGGCAACGGTCAGTGACCTCGACGCTGCGGAGCAGTGGTATTCAGTGCTGTTCGGTCGTGCGCCGGACGCTCGGCCGATGGATGGTCTGCTGGAGTGGCGTCTGGGCAGCTCCTTCGGAGTGCAGGTCTTCGCCGAGCCTGACCGCGCCGGTCGGTCGTCGATGGTGTTGGGCGAGGACGACCTGGACGGGCTGGCCGCTCGGCTGGCCGACGCAGGTGTTGACCATGACGGTCCCCAGCAGGTCACCGCGTCGCGGATCCTCGCTCTCCAGGACTCTGACGGTAACCGCGTGGTGTTCACAGGCCCATAGCGGCCTGTCTGCGCTCCTCTGCAGGTCTGTCGGGCGTTGTCGGGTGCGTGGTAGCCGGGGCGGGCTGTCGGTGGTGGTCTCTCCTCGCTTCGGCGCGGTAACGGTGCCCGGGAACCCGGCGACCCTCCAGGCCCTGCGGCCGCTGCGCGATCGCCTCCGGCGAGCCTGGACCGCCACCGGAACCCCGGGCAAGATCCCGTCGCGCCGAAGCGAGGAGAGACCACGTCATCACCGGGGCGGCGGTGTGCCCGTGGGCTGGTTGAAGGCACCGGCCCTGGGCGGGCCGGCTCTCCCTCCGGGGGCCGGGCGCTGCCCGGACCCGGCCTCGCTCGGAGAGCCGGTCAGGCCGCGGCGGTGTCGGAGTGGAGCAGGGTTTGCAGGGCGCGGTGGCGGGCTGGGTCGTGGGGCTGGTGGTTCTGCCAGCACCGCCAGATCACGTGTAGCCAGGCGCGGGCGACGATCCGGACGGCGTGCGGGTGACGGTGCCCGCGAGCGCGGGCGGCGTTGTAGAGGTGCGCTGCCCAGGGGTTGGCGTGGCGGGAGTCCGCGGCGAAGTCGCAGACCGCGTCGCGTAGCTGCTTGTCTGCTGACCGGCGGAAGGAGGTGGTCTTCATCTTCCCGGACTGCCGGGTTGAGGGGGTGACCCCGGCGAGGGACGCCAACGATTCCGGGGTGGGGAACCGGGCGCGGCAGTCCCCGATCTCGGCGAGGAGCCGGGCTGCGCGCAGCGATTGGGCGCGGGGCAGAGACAGGAAGATGTGGGCGTCGGCGTGTTGTCGAAGCAGTGCGGCGATGTGGGTGTCGAGGGCGTGGATCTGGGTGACCAGCGCGGTCAGGGCGGCGACGAGCGCGCGGGTGACTTGGGCTGCGGCGGCGCCGGCGTCACCGGTCGCGCCGGGTGGGGCGGCAAGCAAGTGGGCGTGCAGGACCGCGGGGTCTTTGCGGCCGGTGTAGTGAACCGTCCTGGGTCTGCGTGAGGCTGACGTTCAGGCCACCGCACCCTGTTGGGCGATG
>NZ_BAABGT010000028.1:0-39455 GCF_039541715.1 Pseudonocardia xishanensis | reverse complement strand
CCATCGCCCAACAGGGTGCGGTGGCCTGAACGTCAGCCTCACGCAGACCCAGGACGGTTCATAGACGACCTCCACAGGTCCGGGCAGGTTCTGCAGCCAGCCCAACAGCTCGCCGTGGTCCGGGGTCAACCGCCGCTCATGCAGCTGTCCGCTCTGCCCGTCGAGCCCGCACGCGACCACTGATCGTGCGTGCACATCGAGCCCGACGCTCGTACGCTTCCGGTCCACTGGGGCCTCCCACATCTTGTGGCTATACCGGTTCAGGAACCTCATTTCCTGCCCGGCAACCCACGTTTACATGTGGCGAGGCCCCAGCCCGGACCTCCATACCGTCTAGACGTCCGCCTGGTACGGGGGTGCCGGGCCGTACTGGATGTACCGCTGCGTCGCACGGGCGTGCCGGGGCGAGTGCAGCCGCCCCACCAGCCACAGCGCCATGTCGATCCCCGCCGACACACCCCGGCTGCTCACCACGTTCCCGTCGGCCACCCATCGCGCGTCCCGCACCCTCGACACGATGGGGTCGGCTCCCGCCACCTCGAGCTCTCGGTCCGGGACCCCGACGGTCTCGGCAACCGAGCCGCGCCTTCGGGCTCGGCCTCGGCATCGTCGACGAGCGCCATCGCGCTGTGGCCGGGCGTGGCCGCTCGGTCATCGATCCACCGCCAGTCACCTTGTGGTCACCACCTACAACCGATCAGAACCACTCCAGCTGGACACCAGCCAAGATCGCCAACACGGATATGTCGTTCCCACCAGCACGAAGGCTTATCGGAGCCGGTGGTGGAACACCCCGACCCCCCTCCAGCGGGTCGGCTCGCAGACCCCGACGGTGTGAATGTCCGGCCGAGTCGCAGCGCGTCTCGCCCGCTGGTGTGAACCCGTACTCCTGCGCCGTCGTTCGGCAGGTGCCCACGAACCCACCTCGACGAGACCACCGCTGACCAGACGGGGCCTACGCAGGCGACATGTAGTAGGCGCCGACCATCCTGCGCATTTTCGAGAGTCACTATTGTAATTCAGCCCCCGCTGCGTCACACTGAGCTCCGCCACACACCGGCGGTGCGCGAGCGAAGGAGACGGGATGGCTTCCGGCATCGATGCCGAGCGGATCGAGGCGATCCGCACCACGGTGGAGCGAGACATCGACCGGGGTCGGTACTGGGGCGCCGCGATCAAGGTCGCTCGGGGCGGGGAGCTGGTCCTCGACGCCGCGATCGGGAGCGTCGACGCGGCGGGGACCACGCCGCTCCGCACAGACACCGTGTTCTCGGTCCTGTCGGTGACGAAGGCCTTCGTCAACGTGCTCGTCCTGCGCGCGATCGAGGCCGGGCGCATCGCACTGACCACACCGATGAGCGAGATCGTTCCCGAGTACGCGGGCGCGCCGCGGGACCAGGCGACGATCCTGCACTTCCTGACGCACACCACGGGTGTCGGGGCGATGTGGGAGATGCGGCCCGGGATGGCCCTGGACGACCTCTCCGAGGCGGTCGAGGCGGTCTGCGCACTGGCCCACGGCGCCAACCCGCCGGGTACGCGCTGCGACTACTCGCCGATGGCCAACCACGTGCTGTTGGCCGAGGTCCTGCGCCGCACCGACTCGGCCAAGCGGCCGATCGGCGACATCCTGCGGGAGGACCTCTTCGAGCCGCTCGGCATGTCCGACACCGCGCTCGGCATCAAGCGCCACATGCGCGCGCGGCACGCCGTCCCGGACTTCCGCGGCACGGTCCCGATCAGACACCTCTCCCGACAGGTGGCCGGGGACAACGGGCTGTTCGAGGCCGAGTCCCAGGAGGCGGTGTGGATGGGTGGCGCCTCGACGACCGCCGACCTGCTCACCTTCGCCGACACCCTGCGCCGCGGCGGGGTCACCGCGACGGGCACCCGGCTGTTGGCGCCGCGGACCGTGGCGCTCGCCCGCCGGAACCAGACCGGTGAGCTGCCCAACGAGCTCTACAAGACGGTCGCGCTACGCAACGGGTACGAGCCGGCACCGGCCTACCTGGGGCTCGGGTTCAGCCTGCGCGGCGAACGCCTGGTGCGTCACCAGTTCGGGACCCTCACCACGCCCGAGACCTTCGGCAACTATGGCGCGGGCAGCTGCCTGTACTGGATCGACCCCGAGCTCGATCTCGTCTTCGTCGCACTTACCGCGGGGCTGCTCCCGCAGGCGGACAACATCACCCGCTTCCAGACCCTCTCCGACCTGGCCGTCGCCGCGACCTGCTGAGCATCGAGGACCCCATGACCGAGACCACCGCAGCTCCCGATCTGTCCGACCTGGTGCTGCCCGCCGACCTGGTCGCCGGACTGACCGAGATCGTCGGCCCCGCGGGCATCGAGCTGGACCGCACCGGGATCGACGAGTTCAAGGACCCCTACTGGATCCCCGGCGACGAGACCTACGCCGCCTCCGCCGTCGTGCAGCCGACCGACACCGAGCAGGTGCAGCGGATCATGCGTCTCGCCAACGAGGCGGGCGTCCCGGTGTGGCCGCACGGGCAGGGCCGCAACTACGGCTACGGTGGCCCGTCGCCGCGGGTCCGGGGGTCGATCCAGATCGGCTTCCGGCGGATGAACCGCGTCCTGGAGATCAACGAGAAGCTGGCCTACGCCGTCGTCGAGCCCGGCGTGCGCTGGTTCGACCTGCACGCGGCCCTGGAGGAGCAGGCGCCCGGGCTCATGCACTCCGTGCCCGACCTGGGCTGGGGCAGCGTGATCGGCAACTCCATGGACTCCGGGATCACCTACCTCCCGTACGGGACCGACTTCCAGTTCCCCTGCGGCATGGAGGTCGTGCTGGCGGACGGTTCACTCCTGCGCACCGGCCACGGCGCGATCCCCGAGGGGCACGCGTGGCACGTGCACAAACGCAGCCTCGGCCCGTCGCTCGATCCCCTGTTCGTGCAGTCCAACCTCGGCATCGTCACGCGCATGGGGGTCTGGCTCAAGCGCAAGCCCGAGGCCTACGCGCCGCTCGTGCTGACCCTCGACGACGACGCAGACCTCGAGCAGGCGATCGACGTCATCCGCGAGCTGCGGCTGGCGGGCCACCTCGAGGGCGTCCCGTCGCTCTACCCCACGCTGCGCGCCTCCGTGATGCTCACCGACACCCCGGTCGTCACCCCGCGCCACCAGCTCCGGCCCGAGGACTACCGGCGCATCGGACAGGAGACCGGCGTCGGCGCCTGGTCGTGCCGGACCGCGGTCTGGGCGGACCGGGACGTCGCCGAGCTGCGGATCGCCAAGATCCGCGCGGCCTGGGAGGCGATCCCGAGCGGCCGGTTCCGGGTGGACCGCGTCTACGCGCCGGAGGAGTACGGCGAGCTCGCGCTGGCCCACGAGAAGATCCAGGCGGGCGTGCCCACCCTGAAGGCCATCGAGATCACACCCGCCCACGTCGGGCACGTCGGGTTCTCCCCCGTCGTCCCGCTGGACGGGGCACAGGTGCGCTTCGTGGTCGACGAGCTGCGGATGCGCATCGTCGCGGCGGGGGTCAACTTCTCCGGCGGGATCCTGATCACCGGTGAGCGCGCCTGCGTCATCGTCTGCGGCATGCAGTTCGACATCACCGACGGGGACAGCGTGCGCAACGCGATGGACCTGGCGAAGTCCCTGGTCCGCGACCTCGGGGAGCTGGGGTACGGCGAGTACCGCGCCCACCTGGACTTCATGGACCTCGCTCAGGAGCAGTACGGCTTCGGCGACCACGCCTACCGACGCTTCGTCGGAGCGATCAAGGACGCGGTGGACCCCAAGGGGATCCTCGCGCCCGGTCGCCACGGCATCTGGCCCGCCGCGGCCCGCTGACCCCCAGGAGAGAGAACCCATGAGCGAGTCCCCGATCCGGCACGTCCCCACCGTCCCGTACGACCCGGCGATCCCGCGCTACAACGCCTTCGGCGGCTACTTCGAGCCCTTCGAGGTCACCGGCTGGGTGGACGAGAGCATGTCATGGAAGCAGACCTGCTACATCGGCGACTGGTCCCCGATGTCGAAGCTCCGCCTCACCGGACCGGACGTGATGCGGTTCTTCTCGGAGACCACGATCAACGGGTACTCCACGTTCGAGGTCGGACGGGCCAAGCACGCCGTCTTCTGCAACGCGCGCGGCCACATCATGGGCGAGGGAGTCCTGGTCCAGGACGCCGCCGACTCGATCTACCTGACCAGCGGGTTCGCCGTCCCCTGGGCGCAGTACCTGCTCGAGCGCGGGGACTACGACGTGGTGGCCGAGGACATCACGACCCGGATGACGCTGCAGCAGATCCAGGGGCCCGCATCCCTCGACCTGCTCGAGGAGCTCACCGGTGAGTCGTTGCGCGACATCGGCTTCATGCGCATCCGCACCGCGCACATCGACGGGATGCCGGTCGGCATCCTCCGCCAGGGCATGTCCGGCGAGATCGGCTACGAGCTCCACGGGCGCTGGGAGGAGGGCGAGGCGGTCTACCGCCGGGCCCTGGAGGTCGGCGAGAAGTACGGGATCCGGCGCCTCGGCGGCCGGACGAAGATGGTCAACCACATCGAGGCGTGCTTCCCGACACCGACGGTCGACTTCGTCCCCGCCTGGTTCGACGAGGGCGTCGAGGACTTCCTGCAGTGGGTGCAGGACCGTTCGTGGCGCCCGGTCGAGGTGTTCCGCAGGCACAGCGGCAGCGTGGAGACCGACGAGCGGGCGAGCCTGCTGTTCCGCACGCCGTACGACCTCGGCTGGGGCCGCAGCGTCCGCTTCGACCACTCCTTCCTCGGCGACGAGGCCCTGCGCGCGGTCGCCGAGCGTCCACCGCGGACGATCCGCACGCTCGTCTGGAACCCCGAGGACGTGACCGAGGTCGTGGCCTCGCTGTTCACCAAGGACGGCACCCCGTACAAGCCGATGGAGTTCCCCCGGGGCTACCTCGGCGACGTGGCCGCGGACCGGGTCCTGCTCGGCGACGTCGAGATCGGGCAGGCCACCTCGCGGTGCTACTCCTACTATTTCCGCGAGATGATCTCGCTCGCCGTCCTCGACGTGGAGCACGCCGAGCCGGGCACCGAGGTCGAGGTGCTGTGGGGGGACGCGGGCACGCCCCAGAAGCGCATCCGGGCGACAGTGGCTCCCGCTCCGTACAAGACCGACCGGCGCCGCAGCGAGGTGGCCGTCCCGGCATGAGGGCCGCAGGCACGCCGACCACTACTGTGGTCCCGGTGGAGACACCGGCCCGACGCCGGGGACGCCCCCGGGCGGGTGACCCGGACAAGATCAGCGAGGTCGCGTTCGGGCTGATCACCCAGCGGGGCTACGCCGGGACCACGATGGCGGACATCGCGGAGGCGGCGGGCATCAGCGCCCCCACCCTGTTCCGCTACTTCCCCTCGAAGTCCGCGGTGCTGTGGCACGGCATGGAGGACAGCGCGCGGCTGTTCCGCGAGGCGTTCCGCGTGCGCATCGAGACGGCGTCGCTGGTCGACGCGATCTTCGGCGCCTACCTCGACATGCTCCACGCCTCGCCGGTACGGCTGCTGGTCATCAAGCAACGCATCGCGATCGTCGGCCGGGAGTCCGACGCCGCGGACGCCGCGTGGCTGCGGTTCGAGGAGTGGAGCGCCATGGTCGCCGAGTTCGTGGCCGAGCGCCGGTCGATCCCTGCCGACTCGGTGGAGGCCACGGTCGTCGGCGGGATGATCTGGGCCGCGCTGTGGAGCGCGATCAGCAGGTGGGCGGTGGGCGAGGATCCCGACCCGGCCGCCGCCGTCGAGCAGGCCCGGGTCTTCGTGACGATCACCGACTGAGCCCCCGCCCACCCGCGGTTCGGTACGGGGTGCGGTCAGTCCGCGTCGGCGAGCTCGGCGAGGACGCCGTCGGCCACGCGGAAGGACTCCAACGCCGCCGGGACCCCGCAGTAGACCGCGGTCTGCAACAGCGCCTCCTGGATCTCCGTGACGGTGGCACCGTTCGTCACGGCACCGCGCACGTGCACGGCGAGCTCGTGGTTGCGGCCCAGCGCGGTCAGCATCGCGAGGTTGAGCAGGCTGCGGGTGCGCCGGTCCAGCCCCTCCCGGGTCCACACCTCGCCCCAACAGTACTCGGTGACCAGCTCCTGGACGGGTCGGGCGAACTCGCTGACGGCGGCCATGGACCGGTCGACGTGGGCGTCGCCGAGCACCTCGCGGCGCACGCGCATGCCGGCGGCGAGGTGGTCGGACGGCGGGGTCTGGGGGTCGGTCATTCCGGGCTCCTTCTTCGGGGTGGGGTCAGCGGATCCGGACGGCGAGCGCCGGGTCCGCGGGGTCGTGGGGGGTGAAGCGGTGGCGGACGAGCGGGTCGTGCCCCGCGACCAGGACTGCGCCCGGATCCTGGAGCATCTCGCGCACCCGGTCGAAGGCGCGGTACGCCTGCGCCAGGTCCGCGACCGCCACGAAGGGGCGGTCGCGCTCGAGCTCCTCGTAGTAGTGGACGGCGTCGGAGGCCAGGACCACCGGCCCCGCGGGGGTCGGGACGCGGACGACGGCCTGGCCCGGCGTGTGCCCGCCGACCTCGACGAACTCCAGGCCTCCGGTGGTGTGGGAACCGTCGACGACGGTCAGCCTGCCCGCGCGGCGCAGTGCGTCGAGGTCGGCGACGTCGCGCTCCTCCGCGAGGACGGCGAAGAGGTGCCGGTGGGCGAGCGGGCTCGTCCAGAACTCCAGCTCCCGGCGGGTGATGACCACCTCCGCCGCGGGGAACAGGCCGAGGTTGCCGACGTGGTCGTAGTGCGCGTGGGTCACGAACACCTGGTCCACGTCCGCCGGGTCGATCCCGAGCCGCGCCAGCGCCTCGCCGGGGGCGCACGTGGTCGCGCGGTCCCGACGCCCACCCGACTCCCCGTTGAACCCGGTGTCGACGACCACGGTGCGGCCGGCGCGGCGGACGACCCAGAAGTAGTAGTCCATCTCCATCGGACCGTCGGGCTCGCCGTAGTAGTGGTGGTTGAGGAACACCTCGGACCGGGTCGTGGCGCGGCGCCCGTAGCGGACGGCGAGGACCTCCACCGGGGCACTCACCGGCGCGTCCACCCAGGCGCGCCCGTCACCGCGCCGCGCCGACCGGCGCCGTCGCCCGCTCCGCGGCCTCGACGGTGTTGGCGAGCAGCATCGCGATCGTCATCGGGCCGACGCCCCCGGGGACCGGGGTGAGCAGGCCCGCCACCTCCGCGACGGCGGGGTCGACGTCGCCCCGCAGCCCGTCCTCGGTCCGGTGGATGCCGACGTCGACCACCGCCGCTCCCGGCCGGACGGCCTCCGGGCCGACGATGCCGGGCACGCCCGCCGCGACGACGAGCACGTCGGCGCGGCGGCAGACCTCGACGACGTCCCGGGTGCGGGAGTGGCACAGGGTCACCGTGGCGTCCCGGGCCAGGAGCAGCTGGGCCATCGGCCGTCCGACCAGCACCGACCGCCCCACGACCACGACCTCGGCCCCGGACAGGGGCACGTCGTAGGTGTCGAGCAGCCGGACCACACCGGCCGGGGTGCACGGCCGCAGCCCGGGCCGTCCCTGGGCCAGCAGTCCGGCGTTGGCCGCGGTCAGCCCGTCGACGTCCTTGCCGGATGGGATCCGGTCGAGCAGTGGCTGGGCGTCGAGCTGGGCGGGCAGGGGCAGTTGCAGAAGGATCCCGGACACCGTCGGGTCCGCCGCGAGCTCGTCGAGCAGCGCCGCGGCCTCCGCCTGGGTGGTGTCCGCAGGCAGGTGGCGGTGGAGGTCGCGCATCCCCGCCTCGACGCACAGCCGCCTCTTGTTGCGGACGTAGACCGCCGAGGCCGGATCGTCGCCGACCAGGACGGTGGCGAGGCCCGGGACGGCGCCCGTGCGGGCGGTCAGTCGGGCGGTCTGTTCGGCGACCTCGGCCCGGACCCGTCGGGCCAGGGCCGTGCCGTCCATGCGTCGTGCGGTCACGAGTCGCCTCCTACAGGACGATCGTGCTGTTGCCGTCGGTCATGACCCGGTCCTCGCAGTGCCACCGGACCGCCCGGGAGAGCACCGCCCGCTCGACGTCCGCGCCCAGCCGGGCGAGGTCGGCGGCGGTGTGCGTGTGGCCGACCCGGACCACGTCCTGCTCGATGATGGGGCCCTCGTCGAGGTCCTCGGTGACGTAGTGGGCTGTGGCGCCGACCAGCTTGACCCCGCGGTCCTTCGCCCGTGCGTAGGGCGAGGCGCCGACGAAGGCGGGCAGGAACGAGTGGTGGATGTTGATCATCGGGGCACCGACCTCGCGCAGGAACTCCGGCGAGATGATCTGCATGTAGCGGGCCAGGACGACCAGGTCCACGTTCCCCCGCAGCAGGTCCAGCTGCCGCTCCTCGGCGGCGGGCTTGCCGCCCTTGGGCACGGGGACGTGCACGAACGGCACCCCGAAGGGCCGGACCTGGTCGGCCAGCTCGGGATGGTTGCCGATCACCACGGGGACCGTGATCGGCAGCTCGCCGCGGCGGTGTCGCCACAGCAGGTCGAGCAGGCAGTGGTCCAGTTTGGACACCATGATCCCGACCCGCTTGGGCACCGCGGCCCGGGTCAGCGTGAAGCTCATGTCGAGCGGATCGGCGACCCGCTCCCGGAAGGTCTTCTCCAGCTCGTCGAGGCTCGCGACGAGCCCGGGGAGGTGGAACACGCAGCGTTGGAAGAAGCTGCCCCCGCTCGGTGCGGTGGAGTACTGGTCCAGCGAGGCGATGTTGGCCCCCGCCTCGGACAGGAAGGTCGTGACCGCGGAGACGATCCCGGGTCGGTCGGGGCAGCGGGCGAGGAGCCGACCCGTGTCCCCGTCGGTGCCGGGGCCCGCCGCGGCGGCGGTGAGCACGGTGGGGCTGATCTGGGCGAGGTCGGTCATGGGACTTCTCCGGGCGTGGTCGGACGGGGGATCACGGCGCGACGGGTGGGGCGGCGTCCTCGACGCGGAGGCGACGGGCGGCCAGGGTGGCCACCACGCCCGCCAGGGCGAGGACCGACATGATGGTGGCGAGCAGGGTGGTGGTGCCGCCGGAGGCGGCGACGAGCGCGGTCGCCACCAGCGGCGCGAACCCCGACGCGAGGGTGCTCGCGAGCTGGTAGGACAGGCCGACGCCGGTGAACCGGGTCCGCACTGGGAACAGCTCGGCCATGAAGGCCGCCAGCGGACCGGCGATCGTCGCGTTGACGATCGGCTGCAGGATGACGAAGGCGAGCAGCACGGCGCCGATGTTCGGCACCGTCAGCAGGGCGAGCGCGGCCCAGGCCAGTGACCCGCCCGCCACGTAGCCGACCAGCATCGTCGGTCGGCGGCCGAACCGGTCCGACAGGGCGGCGGACCCGATGGTCGCGACGATGGTCAGGAGGTTGGACACGGTCAGCATCGCCAGGACCGCCGCCTGGTCGTTGCCGTTCGCGACCGCGTAGCGCAGGCCGAAGGTCGCGGTGACCGACTGCGCGAAGAACGGGGCCAGCGCGCACAGGACGATGACCAGCACGCTCCGCCAGTTCTGTGCCAGGGTCGCCACGAGGGGGACCCGGACGGTGTCGCGGCGGTCCCGCACCGCGGTGAACTCCGGGGACTCCCGCACCCCGGCCCGCACCACGAGCGCGACGACGAGGATCACCGCGGAGGCGAGGAACGGGATCCGCCACCCCCAGGCGAGAAGGTCCTCGGCCGGCATCAGGGACACGAGCGAGAACACCAGCGTGGCGAGGACCGCCCCGCTGGGTCCACCGCTCGCGACGATGCTCCCGGCGAGCCCACGACGTCGCGCGGTGGCGTGCTCCATCGCCATGAGCGACGCGCCCGCCCACTCGCCACCGACCGCGACGCCCTGCACCGCCCGCAGCGCGACCAGGACGAGGGCCGCGGCCGGGCCGACCTGCGCGCCGCTGGGCACGATGCCGATGCCCACCGAGGCGACGCCCATCAGGACCATCGTCACGATCAACATCTTCTTGCGCCCCAGGCGGTCCCCGAAGTGGCCGAAGAGGATCGCACCGAGCGGTCGGACGACGTAGCCCACGGCGAGGGTGAGGAAGGACAGCACCACCCCGGTCGCCGGGTCCACCTGGGAGAAGAAGACGGCGGGGAACACGAGGGCGGACGCCGTGGAGTACAGGACGAAGTCGTAGTACTCCAGTGTCGCGCCCAGGTAGCTGCCCAGGGCCGCACGCCGGGCGTCGCGGGGGTTCTTCACGGGCAGGACCGGGGTCGTTCCGGTGGTCGTGGGGTCGGACACGGGCTCTCCTTCGAGCTCGGGCGGGTGGATGGCTAGGCCGTGTCGGCGGGTACCGCCGCCGCGCGGCGGAAGGCGGCGGCGTACCGCTCGTGCCGGGCGGCCACCCGGCCCCACAGCTCCGGGTGGGTGACGACGATCGGTTCCCGGTCCCGGACGGCCTCGGCGACCCGGCGGCCGACCTCGTCCGCGGTCCGCCACAGCTCTGCGGGCGGCTCGTTGCGGAACTCGCGCAGCGCGCCTGCCGCCCCGGGGCGGTTGCGCAGGCTGTCGCCGATCGCCGTACGGGTGGGGCCGGGGAGGACCAGGGTGGCATCGACCCCGGTTCCCTCCAGCTCGGCGGCGAGCACCTCCGTGAGTACCGCGACGCCCGCCTTGCCCACCGCGTAGCCACCGAGCGGTGGCATCGGGGCTAGCGCCGACATCGAGGCGATGTTCACGATGTGCCCGGACCCCTGCGCCCGCATCAGCGGGACCACCGCCGCGACCCCGTGGATGACCCCCCAGAGGTTCACGTCGAGCAGCCACCGCCAGTCCTCGAGCGTCATGTCGGCGATCGCCGCCTGGGGCCCGACGCCCGCATTGTTCACCAGGACGTCGATGCGGCCGTGGCGGCCGAGCGCGGCGTCGACCAGCTCCTGGACGGCGACGGGATCGGTGACGTCGGTGGGGACCGCCAGCCCGTCGGTCTCCGCCGCGACGGCGGCCGCGGCCTCGGCGGACACGTCCGCCACGACGATCTCGGCGCCCTCGGCGCGCAGCGCCAGGGCGATGCCGCGGCCGATCCCGGACCCGGCGCCGGTCACGATCGCGACGGCCTCCGACAGGTCGGTCACGACGTCGCCGCGCGGTCGGCGAGCCACCGGGCGATCTCGGTGTGGTCGGCACCGGCCGGGAGGTCGGCGATCGCGCGGTCCCACAGCGCCTCCACGACCCTGCCGAGCTCGCTCGGCAGCCCGGCCGCCGCGGCGAGACCCGTCGCCGTCCGGATGTCCTTGAGCATCAGGCCCGCGGTGAACCCCGAGTCGAACGTGCCGGGGAGGATGAAGTTCGGCCACTTGGCCTCGCTGGACCCGCTGCGTCCGCTCGACCCGTTGAGCACCTCGAGCACGCCCTCCGCGGTGACGCCGTAGCGGCCCGCGAGTGTGACCGCCTCGCTGGTGATCCAGAGGTGGGTCGCCGAGACCAGGTTGTTGAGCGCCTTGACCGCGTGCCCCGCCCCCACCAGGCCGACGTGGCGGACGGTGCCGAACACGTCGAGGATCGGCCGAGCGGCGGCCACGGTGTCGGCCTCGCCGCCCACCATCACGGTGAGGGCGCCGCGTCGCGCTCCGCCCACGCCCCCGGAGACCGGGGCGTCGACGACGTCGACGCGTGCCCCGGCGAGGCGGTCCGCGAGGGCGCGGGTCCGCTCGGGATCCGACGAGCTCATGTCGACCACGAGCGAGCCCGGGCGGAGCACTCCGGCGTCCGTCGCCTCCCCGATCACGGACTCGACCACGTCGGAGTTCGGCAGCAGCAGGACGAGGACGTCCGCCGCCACCTCCCCCATGGCGGGCGCGACCCGCCCACCCACGCCCGCGAACCGGTCGCGGGCCCGCTCGTCCGGGTCGACACCGACCACGTCGCGGCCCGCGCCGAGCAGCCGCACGCCCATCGGGTGGCCCATGTTGCCCAGGCCCACGAGCGCGATGACGGAGTCAGACACGGGCCCGGCCTCGGCGACGGAGCTGCATGTTCACGGGGATCGTTCCTCTCTCGGCCTGCGGCCGCCTCGCGGACCGCGCTAGTGCTGTCGAGCGACGATGCTAGGACAGTCGCCGCGATTTTGATAGTGACACTTGAAAATACGCGTAGCCCTACGTGCAGTGCTCCGGCAGGATCCGTCGCGTCGCGTGGTCGTCCGGATCGTGATGGACCCAGATCTCGGTTCCGTGCTCGGTGGCGAGCCGATTGATCTTCCGCAGGCTCTCGACGGACAGCGCCTCGTCCCAGGCGAACCCGTCGGGCCGCTCGACCTCCAGTCCGATCCGCAGGTGGACGGCGTCCGAGGTGAGCAGGAACACGAGCCCGCCAGCGAGACGACGAGCACGAGCTGGCCGGGCGTGTGCCCGGGGGCGTGCTCGATCAGGACGGACCCGTCGCCGAACAGGTCCAGGCCGACCGGCGAGACCTCCGTCCACGCGAATCCCCGCGTCGGCTCGAGGTCGGCGAGCCGGACGTTCTGCGCCAGCCTGCCCTGCGCGGACTCCGCGAAAGCGAGCTCGCCCGGCCCGGTGTAGAACCTCGCCGTCGGGAACCGGTCCAGCGAGCCGGTGTGGTCCAGGTGGGCGTGCGACATGATCACGTGGGTGATGTCGCCGCATCGCAGGCCGATCCGCGCCAGCTGGCGGTCGATCCGCTGCTCCGGCCGGATCTGCATCCGCAGGTGGTCGACCATCCCCTGGCCGTAGACCGCCACCGGATCGTCGAAGGCGTCGAACGCGAGGCCGGTGTCGAAGAGCACCCGCCCCTCGCGATGCTCGATCAGGTACAGGCCGGTGGGGATGGTGACCTCGCCGTCGAGACCCACCACCATGTCGCTGCGGGGCACCGTGCCGCGCGGAGCGTCGAACGCGTAGAGCCGGTCGGCGGGCACGCCCGGCCCCTACAACGATCCGACGGCGCCGCCGTCGACCAGGATGGTCTGCCCCGTCACGAAGGACGCTCGGTCCCGACGCCAACCACAGCACGGCGTCGGCGACCTCCTCGGGCCTGGCGACCTCGTGAGCGCCGCCTTGTCCGCCCGCCGCCGGAAGGCCGCCTCGCGTGCAGCGTGGCCGAGCCCCCGGTGTGCACCGAGCCGGGCGCGGTGGCGTTGACCCGGATCCCCTCGGGCCCGACCTCGGCCGCCAGGGTGCGGGTGAAGGAGACGACCGCCCCCTTCAGGGCGCTGTAGATCGTCGAGTTCGGCACCCCGAGGAACGCGGAGACCGACGCGATGCTGACGATCGTGCCGAAGCCCTGCCTGCGGATGTGCCGGATCGCGGCCTGTGCCACTCACACGTAGCCCGCGAGGTTGAGGTTCACCAGGGAGTAGAGGTGATCCTCGGTGATGTCGTCGATCGCAGCGAAGTGCTGCAGTCCCGCGTTGTTGACGGCGAGGTCGAGACGACCGAACCGGTCGACCACCCCGTCGACGGCGGCGATCACGTCGGCCCGGCTGGTCGCGTCCAGCCGGACCGCCTCGGCGACGCCACCGTCCTCGTGGACCCCGGCCACGGTGGCCTTCGCCGCGTCGAGGTCGATGTCGGAGACCACGACCGCGTACCCGGCCCGGGCCAGCTCGCGGGCAGTGACGCTGCCGATTCCACCTCCCCCGCCGGTGAGGAAGGGGACCGGGGTGGTGTGGTTCATCGCTGACTCCGCTTCTGCTCGGGGCACGACCATGTGCCGTACGTCACGCCGACGGCACCCGATGCTAGGCCGCTCGGGCTCTTTTCGATAGTGACAATTGAAAATTGTCCATCGGCCGCCCGTCCGGGCCGCGAACAGGTAGTCGACACGTAGTTCTGCGCGTGGTGCCCCGGCGATCGGGGCCGGGAAGCTCCCTGGCAGGCGGCAGCCGAAGTGACGTTGCCTACACGCACCGGCGGCTAGCGAGTGGAGCGGACCCCGAGGGAGGGCGAATGGACGCGATCGTCGTGCCCGTCCGTCGGCCCCGCCCCCCGCAACCGGTGCTCGGTCATCCACGTCGCGATCTGGGCGCGGGACAGGAACTCCAGCTTGCCCAGGATCTTCTGGACGTGGCCCTCGGCGGTGCGCGTGGAGATCACCAGCGCGGCCGCGATCTCCTTGTTGCTCCGGCCCGCGGCCACGAGCTCCGCGACCTCCCACTCCCGCTTCGACAGCAGCACGGCCCCGGTCGCCGCCGGGGCGGCCGTGCGACCGACCACGAGATCCATCGCGGCGTCGAGCGACAGCCTGCGGCCCTCCTCGACGAGATCCGCGTAGCGGTCGCCGAGGGCCGTCCGGACCTCGGCGGCCCGGCGGTCCAGCAGCTCGTCGAGGACCGTCAGCGCCGGGATCCGGTGCGTCCGGGCGGCGCCCAGCAGCAGCGCGGCCCTGCGGTCGCCCGCGCCGACGGGCTGGTAGAGGGCGGCGCTCTGCACGCAGGTCGTCATGCCGAACCGGTCGTCGAACCGGCGCATGAGCTCGGCACAGCGTCGCTGGGCCCGGACCGCGGCGGCCCGGTCGCCGTCGATCCAGCTGGCGAGGGCGATGGTCCACTGGATGTACGGCAGGCCGTAGTTGTCGGTCGAGGCGTCCGGCCGGGCGAGGAACTCGGCGCAGCAGCGCAGGCCACGTTCGGTGTCGCCCGCGAGTGTGGAGGCCATCCCGAGCAGGCACAGCGTCTTCGAGATGCCCATCGCGTCGCCGGCGGCGCGGAAGGCGTCCCGGGCGGCGGCCAGCAGGTCGCACGCGGTCCCCATGTCGCCGTGACGGACCTCGAGGAACCCCTCGACGAACCGGAGGTTCGCTGTGAGCCCGATGTCGTCGAGCCGGGCCTCCAGGCGGTTCGCCTCCGCCAGGAGGTCGTCGGCGGCGTCGTCGTCGACGATCGCGAGATAGGCCGCGGCGCCGAGCGCCTGGGCCCGCGCGACGCTCGGCTCGGGAGCCGACCGCAGACCGCGGGCCAGCCACTCCCGACCCTCGGCCACCTGGCCTGCCATGATCCAGTAGAACCAGAGATCGGCCGCGAGCCGCAGCCCGTCCGCCACGCGCTCAGGCCGGGACAGGCTGTGTTCGAGCGCGGCTCGCACGTTCGTGTGGCTGCCGCGCAGCTGTTCCATCCAGCTGTCGGACCGGGCGCCGAGGAGTCCCTCGGAGGCCTGCTGCGCCAGCCGACGGCACCAGTCGAGATGGCGGTCGCGCAGCCGCGGCTCCTCGCCGGACGCGGCGAGCCGGTGGGCCGCGTCCTCGCGCAGCAGCCGCGGCAGCCGGAAGCCCGCCCCGACCGGACGGTCGTCCCGGCTGAGCACCGACTTGTCGACCAGGCCCGCGACGAGATCGAGCATGCCTTCGCGCGGGAGCGCGTCGTCGGCGCAGACGAACTCGGCGGCCGGCAGCCCGAGCCGTCCGCTGAACACGGCGAGCCGGGTCCACAACAGCTGTTCGCGGGGCGAACACAGGGCGTAGCTGGAGTCCACGAGCGCCTGCAGGGTCCGCTGCCGCGCCGGCGCGCCCCGCTTCGAGCGGGCCAGCAGGCGGTAGGCGTCGTCGAGGCGCTCGTCGAGCTCGGCCAGCGACAGGACGTCGAGTCGGTCCGCGGCGAGCTCGATCGCCATGGGGAGACCGTCGAGCCTGCGGCAGATCCGGGCGATCGTCGCGAGCCCTCGCGGGTCCGGGTCGAGACCCGGTCGGATCGCCCGGGCCCGGTCGAGGAACAAGGTCACGGCGTCGACGCCGGCGAGGTCCGGCCCGGGCTCGTCGCCCACCGGCTCCGGGGGCAACTCCATCGGCCCGACGGGCACGACGGACTCCCCGAGGGTGTGCAGTGGGAGCCTGCTGCTGCTCAGGATCCGCAGCTCCGGAGCCGCCCGCAACAGCACCTCGGCCAGCGCGGCGCAGGCGTCCACGACCGTGTCGCAGCCGTCCAGCACCAACAGCGCGCGCCGGTCCCGGAAGTGGTCGACCAACAGCGACTCGACCCGGATGCCGCCGTCGTCGCGAAGGCCGAGGCCCCCGAGCACGGTGGAGGGCAGCAGCGGCCCGTCCCGGACGTCGTCGAGCTCGACCAGCCAGACGCCGTCGGGGAAGTCGTCCGCCACCTCGTCCGCGACCCGGAGAGCCAGCCGGGTCTTCCCGACACCCCCGGTCCCGGTGAGGGTGACCGCCCGATACGTCGCCAGGGCTCGCTCGACCGTCGCCGCCTCGGCACGACGGCCG
Source organism: Pseudonocardia xishanensis (assembly GCF_039541715.1). Classification (NCBI taxonomy): domain Bacteria; kingdom Bacillati; phylum Actinomycetota; class Actinomycetes; order Pseudonocardiales; family Pseudonocardiaceae; genus Pseudonocardia; species Pseudonocardia xishanensis. The sequence goes on along the minus strand of NZ_BAABGT010000028.1, from coordinate 23,315 downwards.
ACGAACGTCGTCAGCTCCGCCGGCACGTTGCCCCGTCGCACCCTCGCCACGGCAGCAGGGTATCCACCCCGGACGGCCACGGACACCGTGTCCGAGAGGAAGAGAGACCATGACCAGCACGCTCCCGCCCCACCTCGGCGCCTCCGCGCTCGATCGGGCGCTCGCCGCCTTCGTCGGCGAGCTGGGCCCCGAGTCCGTCGTCAGCGAGCCGGAGGAGCTCCGCGCCTACCGGGACCCGTACACCTACTCGGAGTCCGACGAGTTCGACGCGTCCGCCGTGGTCATGCCGACCACGACCGAGCAGGTCCAGGCCGTGGTCCGCATCGCGAACGAGCACCGGGTCCCGCTGTGGATGTTCAGTCAGGGCCGGAACAACACCTACGGGGGTTCGGCGCCGCGGCTGCGCGGCTCGGTCCTGGTGAACCTGCGGCGGATGAACCGCATCCTGGAGATCGACCGCGATCTGGCCTATGCCGTCGTCGAACCGGGGGTGCGCTGGTTCGACCTGTTCGACGGCCTGCAGGAGGCGGGCGGGGACCTCTGGCCGTCGATCCCCGACCTTGGCTGGGGCAGCGTCGTCGGGAACTCGCTGGAGTACGGCATCGGCTACACCCCCTACGGCGACCACGCCCGCAACATCTGCGGCATGGAGGTCGTGCTGCCCGACGGGTCCCTGCTGCGCACCGGTATGGGCGCGATGGAGGGCAACGCCGCGTTCCACACCTACCCGCACAGCTACGGGCCGTCCTTCGGCGGGCTCTTCCAGCAGTCCAACCTCGGGATCGTCACGAGCGTGGGCTGGTGGGTCATGCGCAGGCCCGAGGCCTACTCCGCGTGCTGGGCCCGGTTCCGCGGCTACGACACCCTCGGCGAGGTTGTCGACGTCCTCCGCAGGCTCATGCTGGACCGCGTCATCGAGAACACCCCCCTGCTCAACCGCGGTGTGGAGATCGACGCCGACGGCAACTTCAGCCTCGACCCCGACGGTGAGGGCTGGTCGGCCCGCTTCGCCCTCTACGGACGGGCCGGTCTCGTCGACGCCCAATTCGCGGTCGTCGAGCAGGCGCTGCGCGCGGCGCCCGGGGTGGAGGTCGTCCGGCGGACGTTCGACACCGCCGACCTCACCGGACCGGCGAACCACGACGAGCGGGTCCAGCGCGGGATCCCGGACATGGACCTGCTCGACCCCAGGATGCTGCCGTACGGCGAGGTCACCGGGCATCTCGACTTCTCCCCGATCGGGCCCTGCCGGGGGGCCGACGTCGTCCGGCTGGAGAAGCTGGTGCGGGCCACCTACGCACGCCACGGCCGCCAGTACGTGAACGGGCTGTACCTCACCCCGCGCAGCGCGCTGCACATCAGCACCACCTTCTACGACCCGCGCGACGAGGAGCAGACGCGCGGGGTCTTCGAGGGCTACGCCGACCTCGTCCGTGAGGTCGCCACGCTGGGCTACGCGCCCTACCGGACGAACCTGCAGCACATGGACCTGGTCGCCGAGCAGTTCGGCTTCGCCGACCACGCCCAGCGCCGGGTCGCCGAGCGGATCAAGGACGCGCTGGACCCGAACGGGGTCCTCGCCCCCGGCAAGTCCGGCATCTGGCCCGCCGCGTACCGCCGATGACCCGCCCGCCACGAACCCCTGGAGGAAGTGTGAAGCCGTCCACCGACGTGCTCGTCGTCGGCGCGGGCCCCGTGGGCCTGTTGACCGCGCTGGGCCTCGCCCGTGCGGGACTGCGGGTCGAGATCGTCGAGCGGGGGTCCGGGATCGGTGACTCGCCGCGGGCGATGACCTATCTCTGGTTCGTCCTCGACGGGCTCGCTGAGCTCGGCGTCCTCGACGACGTCGAGCGCGAGTCCCTGCTCAGCCTCGACGGCCTGACGCTGCGGGTGCTGCGGACCGGGGAGGTCGTCGAGTGGGGCAAGGTCTCGCTCGAGGAGATCACCGGCCGCCCGTACAACAACGTCCACCTGGGTCAGGACCGGCTGGGCACCATCGCCCTGCGCCACCTCGAGCGGCACGACGGGGTGACCGTCCACTGGGACACCCGGGTCACCGGTCTCACGCAGACCGACGACCGGGTGCGGGTCGCGACCGAGGGCCCGGACGGGTCGACCGAGCTCACCGCGGGCTGGGTGGTCGGCGCCGACGGTGCGGGCAGCACCGTGCGGGAGGCCGTCGGCCTCGGGTTCGACGGCATGACCTGGCCGGAGCGGTTCGTCGCGACCAACCTCCGCTACCCGTTCGACGATCACGGCTTCAACGACGCCAACATGGTCGTCGACCCGATGTACGGCGCCGTCGTCGCGAAGATCGACGACCGAGGCCTGTGGCGGGTGACCTACGCCGAGGACCTCGACCTGCCCGTCGAGTCGGTGCTGGACCGGATGCCCGCCGTCCTCCGCTCGGTGCTGCCCGGGTCGGAGGACTACGAGCTCGTCCACCACTCCCCGTACCGGATGCACCAACGCGCCGCGGACACCTTCCGCGCGGGGCGGGTCCTGCTCGCGGGGGACGCCGCCCACGCCACGAACCCGACGGGCGGGCTGGGTCTGATCTCCGGCCTGCTCGACCTCTACGTCCTGTGGCCCGCCCTCGCCGCGGTCGTCCGGGGCGAGGCCTCGGACTCCGTGCTCGACCGGTGGGCCGCCGACCGCCGCCGAACCTTCCTGGAGATCGCCTCGCCGATGGCGTCGAACTTCAAGCAGCTCGTCTACCACACCGATCCCGCCCGGCTCGAGGAGGCGCTCGCCGGACCGCGGTCGGTCGCCGGGGACCCGGAGAAGGTCAAGGCGGCCGCGCTCGGCATGGCCCAGCTGCGCTCCCCGCAGCTGGTCCCGGAGCCGGCGTGACCGCCCGCGGGTTCTCGTGGGTCGGGTCCGACCACCGCACGACGGCGGCGGGCCGGGTCCCCGACGGGGCCCTGTACGTGCAGTGGGAGGAGCCCGATCCGGGCGCGCCCCGGATCGTGCTGGTCCACGGCGGCGGCGGTCAGGGCACCGACTGGCTGGGCACCCCTGACGGCCGTCCAGGGTGGGCGGCGCTGCTCGTCGAGGCGGGCTGGGCGGTCCACGTCGTCGACCGCCCCGGCCACGGCCGGGCCGCGGGCCCGGGGGCGGGTGAGCTGGGGCCCCCGCCCGGGCTGGAGGCCGTCGCGGGCCTGTTCACCCCGGGCGACCCCCGGCACACCCGGTGGCCGGGCCCCGGCGGACCGGACGATCCCGCCATCGCGCAGCTGGCGGCCTCATCCACCGGCCTGCCCGTCGACGGGGCGGCGGCCCAGGCCCGGGACGCCCGGCGGCTGGCCGAGCTGCTGGAGCGGATCGGCCCCGCCGTGCTCGTCGCCCACTCGATGGGCGCGCCCGCGGTGTGGCTCGCGGCCGCGGCGCGCCCCGAGCTCGTCCGGGCGGTCGTCGCCCTCGAGCCGCCGGGACCGCCCTTCCTGCACCTCCCGCAGGCCGGCGTCAGCCTGCCGTGGGGCCTGACCACGGCACCGATGGAGTTCGCACCGCCGGTCGAGGATCCCGAGCACCTGCAGGACGGCCGTCCGCGGTCGATCCCCGGGCTCGTCGGGATGCCGATCGCCGTCGTGGAGGCCGAGGCGTCTCCGCTCGGCGGCGGGTGCGCCCTGGTCGCGCAGTTCCTCCGGGACGCCGGCGCCGCGGCCCGACACCTGGCACTCGCCGAGCACGGCGTCACCGGCAACGGTCACGGGATGGTCGTCGAGCGCAACCACGCGGACGTCCTGGACCTGCTGCTGCGGTGGCTGGCGGACGTCCTCTCCGACGCCGGTCGCCCGACCGCGTCGATCATGATCAAGGAGCACCAGTGAGCACCATCCCCCAAGACATGATCGGCCGCGTCGCCCTCGTCACCGGAGCGGGCGGCGGGATCGGGCGGGCCACCGCCCGGGCGTTCGCCGCGCGCGGCGCGCAGGTCGCGGTCCTCGACATCGACGCCGCCGCGGCGGCCACGACGGTCGACGAGGTCAAGGCCGCGGGCGGGACCGCCGAGGCGTTCACGGTCGACGTCTCCGACGCCACGGCCGTCGACGACACGGTCCGCGCGGTCGTCGACCGGTTCGGCCGCCTGGAATTCGCCCACAACAACGCGGGCGTGGAGGGCGAGGTCACCCGGCTCGCGGACGTGCAGCAGGCCGACTGGGACCGGGTCATCCGGATCAACCTGACCGGCGTCTGGCTGTGCCTGCGGGCCGAGATCAAGGCCATGGAGGGGCGCGGCGGCGCGATCGTCAACACCGCGTCGGCGTCCGGGCTGGTGGCCCGCCCCGGCGGCCTGTCGACCTACGTGGCCAGCAAGCACGGCGTCGTGGGCCTGACGAAGGCGGCCGCAGTGGACTACGCCGCCGACGGCATCCGGATCAACGCGGTCCTGCCGGGCCCGATCGCGACGCCGTTCACCGCCGACCTGCCGCAGGAGATCAAGGACCAGCTGACCTCGCTGACCCCGATCCGACGGTTCGCCGAGGCCCAGGAGGTGGCGGAGGCCGTCGTCTGGCTGTGCAGCGACGCGGCCTCCTACATGGTCGGCGCCGCCCTCGCGGTCGACGGCGGCGTCGTCGCCTACTGAAGCACTTCTCCCCCACGCCCACGGAGGTTCGCCATGACCGAGACCCCGCAGCTGCCGACCTTCCCGCACACCCCGTTCGTCCCCTACGACCCGACGGTGCAGTTCTACGAGACGGCCGCCTGGAACTTCGGCGGGGACGCCGAGGCCTGGGAGTACACGGGATGGCGGGACGAGACCGCCGCCGGCAAGACGACCGTCTCGCTGCACGGCCACCTGAACCCGTCGCCGACCCTGCGCCTGACCGGCCCCGACGCCCTCGAGTTCCTGTCCAGCGTCTGCGTGAACAGCTTCGCCAAGTTCCGCGTCGGCGCGTCCCGCCACGCGATCATGACCGACGAGCAGGGCCGCGTGGCCGCCCACGGGATGCTGCTCCGCCTCGCCGAGGACGACTTCGTCAGCTACTGGCTGGCGCCCTATCTCGGGTACCGGCTCGCGCAGCGCCCCGACCTGGACGTGACCGCCGAGGACCTCACCGGGCGGGTCTTCCTGTTCCAGCTGAGCGGTCCCCGGTCCCTGGAGGTCCTCGAGGCGGCCACCGGTGAGGACCTGCACGACATCGCGTTCCTCCGCCACCGCCTCACCTCGGTCGCGGGAGCGGAGGTCCGCATCGTCCGGATCGGCATGTCCGGCACGCTGGCCTACGAGCTGCACGGGCCCGTCGAGGGGGCGATCCCGGTCTACTCGGCGCTCATGGCGGCGGGCGAGGAGTACGGCATCCGCCGGATGGGCGTGCAGGCCTACATGTGCCAGCACACCGAGGGCGGCTTCGGCCAGGCCTACTACCACTTCCCCCTCGCTTGGGGGGACGACGAGGACCTGCAGGCGTTCTTCGCCGCACTCGGCTTCCCGCCGATCGGCAAGCACCTGCGGCTGCACGGCAGCGTCGGGGAGGACATGGACCGCCGCCACCGCACCCCCTACGACCTGGGGTGGGGGCACATGGTCAAGTTCGACCACGACTTCGTCGGCCGGGCGGCGCTGGAGCGGGTGGCCGCCGCCGACGCCACCCGCATGGTCACGCTCGTCTGGAACCCCGACGACGTCGCGGAGGTGTACCGCTCCCAGTTCGGGCCCGGCCCGGCGCACCAGGAGATGTCGATCCCGAACCACTTCATGTACGAGGTCGGCGATCCTCAGCACCTGCAGAGCCTGTGGGCGGACAAGGTGCTGGTCGGCGGCGAGGACGTCGGTACGTCCTCCGGGCGGTGCTTCAGCGGCCACTCCCGGGAGATGCTGTCCCTGGCGACCGTGCAGACCGCGCACGCGCAGGAGGGCACCGAGGTCGTCGTGCTGTGGGGGGACCCCGGCACGGTCCAGAAGGAGATCCGGGCGACCGTCGCCCGGTTCCCCTACCTGGTCGACCCGGTGCGCAACGAGAGGTTCGACGTCTCGACGATCCCCGGCCGGTTCCCCGCCCGCTCAGTCGAGCCCGCGGCACGGCCGGCCGGGATCTGAGCCCGGCACCCGAGGAGAGGACAGCATGAAGTCGTTGCGGGACAAGGTCGCCGTCGTCACGGGGGCGGCGAGCGGGGTGGGCCTCGGCCTGGCCGAGCGGTTCGCCGCCGAGGGGATGAAGGTCGTCCTCGCCGACGTCGAGGAGATACCACTCAAGGCGGCCGTCGAACGCCTCCGGGCGGGCGGGGCGGAGGTCCTCGGCGTGCGCACGGACGTACGCCACGAGTCCGAGATGCAGGCCCTCGCCGACGCCACCCTGGACGCGTTCGGCGGGGTCCACCTGCTGTGCAACAACGCCGGCGTCGAGACGGGCGGGACCTTCGCCGAGATCCCGGCCGAGAGCTGGAGGTGGGTCCTCGACGTCAACCTGTGGGGGGTGCTGCACGGGTGCCGCATCTTCCTCCCGCTGCTGCGCCGCCAGGTCGAGGCGCACATCGTGAACACCGGGTCGGGGGCGTCGTTCTCCGCGAGCCTGCCCACGTTCGCCCCGTACATCACGTCCAAGTTCGCGGTGCTCGGGTTGTCCGAGAGCCTGGACATGGAGCTGCGCGCGGCGGGGGACCCGGTCCGGGTGTCCTTCCTCGCCCCGATCGCCCGCACCCGGATGTCGGAGTCCGAGCGCAACCGCCCCGCCGGTGTCCCGTCGACCGAGCAGGACGCGGCGCGCACCCGGATCCTCGACACGATCCGGGCCGTCAGCGACCAGGTCGGGCTCGATCCCGCCGACGTCGCCGGGCTGGTGGTCGACGCCGTCCGGGAGGAGCGGTTCTTCGTCGTGGTCCAGCCGGAGGACAGTGTGCGGGCGCTGCGGGAGCGCATCGCCTGGCTCGAGGGCGGGCCGGCGGCCGAGCAGCTCCGGCTCTGACCGTTCCCGCACCGACGAGGAGGTACCCACCGGTGACCACGTCCCCCCTGCTCTTCTCCGAGGAACGCTCGGCCGAGGTGGTGGCGCAGGCGTTCGCCGCCACCCCGGACCCGCGGCTGCGCGAGCTGCTCACCGCCCTGGTGCGCCACCTGCACGCCTTCGCCAAGGAGGTGGACCTGGTCCAGCCCGAGCTGGACGCGGCGATCGACTTCCTCACCCGGACCGGGCAGACGTGCAGTGCCGTGCGCCAGGAGTTCGTCCTGCTCTCGGACGTCCTCGGGATGTCCATGCTGGTCGACGCACTCACCCACCGAGCCGACGAGGGGACCGAGTCCACCGTGCTCGGTCCCTTCCACATGGTCGACTCGCCGCCGCGGGCGCTCGGCGACGACATCTCGGGCGCGTCGGAGGGCGAGCCCACGCTCGTCACCGGACGGGTCCTCACCACGGACGGCCGACCAGTGCCCGGGGCGGTGGTCGACATCTGGCAGGCGGACGCGACCGGTTACTACGACGTCCAGGTCTCGGAGTCGCTGGACCAGGGCACGCTGCGAGGCCTGTTCACCTGCGACGACGAGGGCCACTTCGAGTTCCGGACGATCCTCCCGGCCGCCTACCCCATCCCCACCGACGGCCCGGTCGGGCGCCTGCTCACTGCCACCGGCCGCCATCCCTACCGACCCGCCCACATCCACGTCATCGCCGAGGCGGCCGGGTGCGCCCCGCTGACGACCCATCTCTTCGTCGCCGGATCGCCCTATCTGGACTCCGACGCCGTGTTCGGGGTGAAGGACAGCCTCGTCCTGGACTTCCCGACCGTGACGGACCCCGGGCTCGCCGAACGCCACGGTCTGCCCGTCCCCTTCCGCCACGCCGACGTCCAGATCCGCCTCCATGCCTGCTGAGCAGGGGTTCGTCCACGAGCAGCGGGCACTGCGGGTGGTGCTGCGCCGCGGGGCCGTCGCCGAAGTGCCCGCCGAGATCGACAGGCTGGGCGCGCGGCGGGTGCTGCTGGTCGGCAGCGCCCGGCACGGGGACGGCGTCGCCCGCGCCCTCGCCGGGTCGCTCGCCGCCCGCGTCACCGACCCGCGGATGCACGTGCCGATCGAGCAGGCCGTCGCCGCCCGCGCGCTGGCGGACGAGCACCGGATCGACGCCTGTGTCGCGGTGGGTGGCGGCTCCGCCATCGGCCTGGCGAAGGCCGTGGCCCTGCACCGCCCGGTGCCCGTGCTGGCCGTGCCGACCACCCTGTCGGGATCGGAGGCCACGCGCGTCTGGGGCCTGACCGAGGGCGGAGTGAAGCGCACGGGGAAGGACCCGGCGGTGGCACCCCGCGTCCTCGTCTACGACCCGGACCTGGCCGCCGCGCTAACGGTGGCCCGGGCCGTGCCCAGCCTGGTCAACGCCCTCGCCCATGCCGTCGAGGCCCTCTGGGCGCCGGACCGCACCCCGCTGACGGACGTCCTCGCCGCAGAAGGCGCGACCGTCCTGGTGCGGGTCCTCCAGGGACTCGCACCAGGCTCCGGTCCGACGCTCGCCGAGCACGCCGACGCCGCCCTGCACGGTGCCTGGCTGTGCGGCACCGTCCTGGACGCCACCACGATGTCGCTGCACCACAAGCTGGCCCACACCCTCGGCGGGACGTTCGGCCTGCCGCACGCCGAGGTCCACACCGTGCTCCTCCCCCACGTGCTCGCCTTCAACGCCCCCGCGGACGCCGAGGTCTTCCGCCGGGTCCTCGGCGGGCCCGACCCCGCGGACCGACTGCAGCGGCTGATCGCCGACCTGTGCGGACCGACCTCCCTGGGGGCCCTGGGGTTCCGCGCCTCCGACGTCGCCCGCGCGACAGAGCTCGCCCTCGCCTCCCCCTACGCGAACCCCCGCCCTCTCGACGCCGCCGCGGTGCGGGAGTTGCTGACCCGCGCGCTGGGCGGGGACCGGCCGCGGCCAGAATGAGCAACGCCTCAACCCCGTTCAGCTGAGAGGCCGCGGAATGCACCGACCCGTGACATCCTTCGCCGACAGCAGCCTCCACGAGGCCGCTGCCTGACCAGGGCGACGGTGACACGGTCGAGGATGGCGCCCAAGTCCCGCGGCCTCGCGGCCGGGACCACGACCTGGCTGCGTCGCCGGACGACACCGGGTCACAGGAGACCCGAACCGCCGGAGTAGCCGCCTCGGTCATCGTTCATGGCCGATCACGGCCGCGTTGCCGCTCGAGCTCCCTCCTGCCGTACGTGGCCTTTCGAACGGCGTCCTCGCTCTCGAGGCTGGAGCCCAGCGCCCCGGCCACGATTCCGACCGAGCTCGCCAGCCACACGAGCTTGAGATAGCTGCCGAACGACGCGGGCCGTTGCAGCTGCGAGGAGAAGTAGCCGGGATCGATCAACGCGAGCGCCGCGAGCAGCCCCACGAGATAGAGGAGCACGTACATGCAGGCGACCCCGAAGATCATCGTGATCGCGGTCGCGGCGTTGTAGAGCACCGCCTTCGCCCGGGCGCCCTGGTCGTCCGGGCGGTCCCAGAGGTGAAGTACGCCTCCCGCGGTCGGCCTGCACGGAGCAAGGCGGAGATGGTCAAGCGCGCCCTTGAGGATGGTCTGGTGACCTTGACGGACCTCGAGCCCACCGAACGAGATCGTTGACCCTGCTGTCGCGGTCAGCCCCGAACATGAACCGAGACAGATCCTGCGGCTGGCTTCTCCGCGGGCTCACTCGCTACCGCGCTAACGTGATTCGGCTCCATGCTCAGGTCACCGTTTTGGTCACCGCTTACGACAGATCACCGTGGCGAACAGGCAACTCCACTGATGATCGACTGAACCCGGAGAGCACCCCTGACCAGCATGAACGAGGATCGGGGCAGGTGGCGGATCACCCGACTCCCCTCCAGCGGGTTCTCGGTTCAAGTCCGAGGCGGTGTACTCATCCGGCAGGTCAGAGCCTCCCGTTCTCGGTCTGAGTTCAGATTCTGAGGCTCGAAGTCAACGCTTACTGAACGGAGACTCCCGCAAGGGAGTCAGCTGTTCATGCCCGGCGGGCCGAGCTATCCCGGCCGCGAACGGGTTTGGCAGAGGCTGCGTCTCGGCTCAGTATGTGTCGCAGTGCTTCTTGCGATCGATAGGGCAACCGTCGCCGCGGTCGCCCGGAGACTGGGCCGATCCTGGGAGACAACGAACAGCGTCGCGGTCGCCGCCACGTCACCGCCGACTGGATCCGAGTCAGGGATGCGACGCCCGGGCCGGGCGATGATGCGCGTCAATCGTCCGGCAACGCGTTGACCAGGTCGGCGAAGACACTGCGGATGTGCTCCCGACACGCCGCCTCGGCGGCGGCCGGGTCCCGCTTGGTGATGGCGGTGACGATCTCCTCGTGCTGGCGGACCGAGGCGTCGAGCCTGCCGGGCACCGCGACCGTGAGCTTGCCGAGGCGCTCGAGGTGGGCGTCGAGCTCGACGAGCATGCCGCCGATCCTGTGCCCGGCCGCCTGCCGGTAGAGGATGCGGTCGAAGACGTCGAACAGCGCGGGGATGCCGTCCAACTCGCCCGCGTCGAGCTGCCCGCGGCTCTGTCGCACGTTGGCTCGCAGGTCCGCCTCGTCGCCGTCGCTGATCTGCATGGCCGCCCGCCGCGCGCAGAAACCCTCCAACAGCTCACGCAGCTCGTAGATCTCGCGGATGTCGGCGTGGGTGTAGCCGCGGACGATCGCGCCGCGGTAGGGCGCGACGGTGACCAGGCCCTCCTTCTCCAGCCGGACCAGCGCCTCCCGGATGGGGGTCTTGCTGACCCCCATCTGCTCGGCGAGCTGGCGCTCGCGCAGCTGGGTGCCCGGCTCGAGCTCCAGCTCGACGATCGCCCGGACCAGGCGGCGGTAGACGACCTCCTTGATCTGGAGGTGGGTGTCCGCGCCGGGCGCCGGCAGGGTCAGCCCGGTGAAGTCGGGTGTCGACCTGCGGGTGGACGCCTTCGACGACGGGGGCGTGTCCACACTCGGCTTCATGATCGTCTTGTCCTTCGCACTCCCCCGGCGGGACGGGGTCGCCGGTGATCCTGGTGGTACAACCTTGCACTCTGCGTGGCCGGTTCGCGGTGACGAAAGGCCCACGGCCGTTAACTTCGTGATTCTCGCAGCCGCGGGGCCGCGGGGGCCGGACCGAGGACGTCCTGGGCGTGGACGGCCAGGTCAAGGACCCGGTCGTCGTGCGCCCACGGGCCCACGACCTGCAGCCCGACCGGCAGCCCGTCCGTCGCGAAGCCGCACGGCAGGGTGACCGCGGGCTGGCCGGTGATGTTGAACGGGTACGTGTACGGGGTCCAGGTGATCCACGGCAGCGGCGCGTCCGCCTCGCCGCCCTCGGGCACCTCCGCGTCGGCGGCGAAGGCGGTCAGCGGCATCGTGGGCATGACGAGCAGGTCCCACTCGTCGAGCACCCCGGCCAGCGCGGCGTTGAACGCGCGGCGGGCGGTCAGCGCCTCGTAGTAGTCGGCCAGGCTGTAGGCCTCGGCGAGGGGACCCAGCCGGACCAGGCCCGGGTCCATGTCGGCGGCGTGCTCGCGGGCGAGGTCGCGGAACCCGAGGCCCCGCCCGGTCACCCAGAGCGCCTCGAACACCGCCCGCGGCAGCGCCGCGGGTAGCTCGACCTCGCGGTACTCGGCGCCGCCCGCCGCCACGAGCGCGTCGAGGGCGGGATCGACGACCCGGCCGACCTGCGCCTCCGGCGCGATGCCGAACGGCGCGCGGACGAGGCCGACGCGCAATCGGCGCCCGCCGCCGGGGCCGGGCGGACGGGACCAGTACGACTGGGGGTCGCGCGCGTCGGGCCCCCGGGTGAGGTCGAGGACGGCCCGGGCGTCCCGGACGTCGCGGGTGATCGGCCCGGCGTGCGAGAGGTTCTCGTTGACCGTGCCCGGCCACACCGGGATCGCGCCGAGCGTCGGCTTGAGCCCGACGGCCCCGCAGAACGCGGCGGGGATCCGGACCGATCCGCCCGCGTCGGTGCCGGTGGCGATGGGCACCGCCCCGCTGCCGACGGTCGTGCCGGAGCCCGCGCTCGAGCCACCGGAGTTGCGGGTCGGGTCCCACGGGTTGCGGGTCACCCCGGTGCGCGGCGAGATCCCCGTGCCCTTCCACCCCAACTCCGGGGTAGTAGTGCGCCCGATGACCACGGTGCCCGCGTCGACGAGCCTGCCCACCATCGGCGAGGACTCTGTGGCGGGGGTCTCCGGGCTGGTCCGCGAGCCCTTCCCGGCGGGGAGCCCCGCCTCCAGCATGTTGTCCTTCACCGCGATCGGCACCCCGTGCAGCGGGCTGCGCACCCGGCCCGCCCGCACCTCCGCCTCGCGCTCGGCGGCGACCGCCCGAGCGCGCTCGGGATGCAGGACGGCGTAGGCGTTCAGCGCAGGCTCGGCCTCCGCGGCCAGGCCCAGGGCCAGCTCGGCGAGGTGCACCGGGGAGAGCTCCCCGGCGGCCACCCGGCGCCCCAACTCCAGCCCGGACGCCGCGCGGTACTCCTCGGCGTCGAGCTCGACGTACCCACTCATCGAGCCGCTCCGGGCGTGGACAGGTCGGCCCACGCTGCGGCGAACCGCTCGCCCCACTCCTCGGGGACTGAGGTGCTGACCTTCACGAACCGCTCGCCGAAGCGCGGCGACTGGTAGGTGCCGGGGCGGATGAACACGTCCCGCTCCAGCATCGCGGCGCACAGCGCGTCGGCGGACCAGCCGCTGTCCGCGATGTCCACGGCCACGAAGTTGCCGTGCGAGGGGTACACCACGAGCTTGCCGAGACCGCTGCGCTCGACTGCGGCGCGGACGGTGCGCTGGTTCGCCTCGTTGGCGCCTCGGACGCGGGCGAGCCACGGCTCCTTGACCGTCAGCCCGGCGATCGCCGCGCGCTGGGCCTGAATGTTGGCGCCCAACGGGTTCGACGGGACGGCGGTCAGCCGGGAGAGCAGCTCCGGCACTGCCACGACCGCGCCGAGGCGCAGCCCGGCGAGGCCGAGCCACTTGGAGAACGAGTAGGTGGTGAACGTCCCCTCCGGGTATAGCTCCGCCGCGAGGGTGTGGTCGGTGGCGAAGTGCCGGTAGGTGCAGTCGTGCACGACGAGCGAGCCGGTCTCGCGCGCCAGGTCGGTGATCGCGACGAGCTCGTCGCGGGTGTAGCGGCTGCCGAGCGGGTTGAGCGGGTCGATCAGGTAGACCAGTGAGCGGGGCTCGATCACCTCGGCGATCTGTGCCGCTGTGATCTTGTAGCCCTGCTCGGCGGAGTACAGGTCCAGTGTGGTGGCGGGCACGCCCTCCAGCCCGGCGAAGCGCGCCGGCCACGGCCACCCCGGGTCGCTCGTGACGATCCGGGAGATCGAGCCTGCCAGGCCGGTACAGATGTGGTGCAGACCGCCGACCGCGCCGTCGGTGACCCAGACGTCCGCCCCGGGCAGCCCGAGGTCCTCGACGATCAGCTCGCGCAGCTGCTCGAAGCCCAGCGCCGGGGCGTAGAGCTGGAACTCGCGGCGCCGGATGCTCTCCTCGAGCGCGGCGAGCACCTCGACCGGCGGCTCGAGGTGGGTCGTGTTCTGCCCCATCCACACCAGGTCCGGCCGCTCCAGCAGATGCTCGAACGACGGGGCGGCGGCGGCCGGTGCGCTCACTTCAGCAGCGCCAGGGTGGCGAAGGCGGTGTAGACCTTCGTGGCCTCGACGATGTCGGAGACCGACAGCCGCTCGTTGGGGCAGTAGACCGGCTCGCCGCCCGGGCCGAAGATCACGGTCGGGATCTGCTCGCCGAAGCTGGCGGTGTCGCCGAGCCAGCCCGCGGCCTGCAGGGTCGGCTCGGTGCCACGGACTCGCCGGACCGCGTCGATCATCGTCTCGACGACGAGGCTCTGCGGGTCGGCGACGTACCCGGACTTGACGTCGGCGAGCTCGACCTGCGCGGCGAAGCGCGGGTCGGCGGCCTTCACCGCGTCGAGGCAGCGGTCCAGCTCGGCCCGCACGGTCTCCACCGACACCCCGGGCTGCGGGCGGCAGTCCAGCCGGATCACGCACTCGTCCGGGATCATCGACGGGCCGCCCGGCGGCAGGCCGCCGTACACCCGCCCCGGCGCCATGTAGGTCTCCTCGCCGAACAGGTCGCGCACCCACGGCTCAAGCTCGGGTGTGAGCCGGGAGGCGTCGAGCTCGAGGATCGCCTTGGCGGCCAGCATGTTCGCGTTCACGGCGAGCGGCTTGTGGCAGGTGTGCGCGCTCTTGCCCTGCGCGGTGATGTCGAAGTAGTAGCGGCCGCGGTGGCCGAGGTAGATCTCGTTGTCCGAGAGCTCGCCGAGCACGCAGAGGTCCGCGGTGTACTCGTCGAAGTAGCGGATCGAGCCGAGCTGGTCGCCCATGTGGTCGCTGACGCCGGCAAAGCCGAGCCTGCCGGACACCGGCACCCCGGAGGCGCGGACCGCCTCGGCGGCGACGATCTGGCAGAGCAGCGCCGCCTTCATGTCCATGATCCCGTGGCCGTAGACGTGGCCGTCGATCAGCTCGCCGGAGTACGGGGTGGTGTCGGTCCAGCCGATGGACTCGGGCTTGGTGTCCATGTGCCCGGTCAGGACGACCCGGGGGCCTGCGCCGAAGTCCAGCTCGCCGATGGCGTTCGGCCGGTCGGGCAGCACGTCCTGCAGCCGGACGTCGGAGAAGCTCGAGTCCTTCATGACGTCGACCAGGTACTGCGCGAAGGCGAGCTCGTCGCCGAGCACGCTCGGGATGCGGCAGACGTCCTGGACCAGGGACACCACCCGGTCCTCGTCGATGCTCGCGAGGGCCTGCTCGACCGCTGCTGACTTCTCCATTGCACTCCCACGTCGATTTGAGATCTCAAATTTGGGGGGCCTACCCACCTACTGTCAAGTGCGGCCGAGGTCACGTCAAGCAGCGCTCAGCAGGCTCGATGTTGCGTGCTGGTTACGCATCGCTGCATGTCTTGACGCGCTCCCGGCTGCGCGGACACGATCCTGAACACTAAATGCGATCTCAAGATCTCAGCAGCCGGGCTGAACGGTCGCGCAGAAGGAGAGACAATGATCCGAGTGCCTTCGTGGCTGCGCAGCACCCGCGTGCTCGCCGCCCCCGTCCTCGGCGCCGCGCTCGTGCTCAGCGCCTGTTCGAGCGGCGGGTCGACGGCCGCGCCGGAGACCGCGGCCTCCGGAGCGCCGACGAAGGTCGGCGTGGTGCTCGCCGGGCCGCGCAACGACAAGGCCTTCTACCAGTCCTACCTCGACGGCGTGCAGGCCGTCGCGGACCGCGAGGGGATGACCGTCTCGGTCGTCGACAACGTCGGCTCCCCGCAGGCCGCGATCGACGCGCTGACCAACCTCGCCGCGGACAACCAGCTGATCATCGCAGGCGGCAGCTCACTGGTCTCGGCGGGCAACACCGTCGCCCCGCAGTTCCCCGACGTCACCTTCGTGATGTCCGGGGTGGTCCAGACCGGCGTGCCGAACCTGCACACCTACGCCACCCGCCAGGGCGTCCCGGCCTACGTCGCCGGCGTCGTCGCCGCGCAGGAGAGCGCGACGGGCACCGTCGGCTACGTCGGCGGCACCGACATCCCGCCGAACTCGCAGTCCTCGATCGACTTCGCGGCCGGCGCCAAGTCGGTCGAGCCGAACATCAACGTGGCCTCGGTGACCGTCGGCTCGCTCAGCGATGCCGCCAAGGCCAAGGAGGCGACCGCCGCGCAGATCGCGAACGGCGCCGACGTGATCTACGCCTTCCAGGACGCCGGCCTGCCCGGCGTGCTCGACGCGGTCACCGAGTCGGGCAAGGACGTGAAGGTCTTCAACCCGACGACCGACCGGTGCGAGGAGTCCCCGGCGCTGATCGGCTACGCGTTCCAGGACACCAGGGTCATGGTCGGCCACGTCCTCGAGGACTACAAGGCGGGCACCCTGCCCACGGACCCGCGCTTCTACGCCCTCGACGACCCGGCCGTGCAGGCGCTCAAGCTGTGCCCCTCGGCCACGCAGTACGAGTCGGTCGTCGCCGACACCACCGCCAAGCTGAACTCCGGGGCCATCACCCTGCCCCAGGGCGGGTGACGATGCCGGCCCCGGCTCGCACGCCCGACAGCGCCGCTCCACCGGCGCTGTCGGCGCGTGCGGTGACGAAGCGGTACGGCACCCTGGTCGCGAATGACGCGATCGACCTCGACGTCCGGCCCGGCGAGATCCTCGCCCTGCTCGGCGAGAACGGGGCCGGCAAGTCGACCCTGGTCAAGATCCTCTCCGGCCTGGTGCGGCCGGACTCCGGAGAGGTGCTCGTCGGCGGCAGGCCGCTCCCGGACGGGGACCCGCAGGCCGCCCGGGCCGCCGGGATCGGTGTGGTGCACCAGCACTTCATGCTGGTCCCGGACATGACCGCGACCGAGAACGTCGCGCTCGCCGAGGGCGCCAACGGGCGCTACGACGCCGCGTCGATCCGCGCCCGGCTCGTTGAGATCGGCGAGCGGCACGGCATGCCGGTGCGTCCGGACGTCCCGGTGGAGACCCTGCCGGTAGGAGAGCGGCAACGCATCGAGATCCTGAAGTGCCTCCTGCGCGACGCGCGGGTGCTGTTGTTCGACGAGCCGAGCGCGGTGCTGTCGCCCGCCGAGTGGGATCGCCTCGCCGAGGTCCTCGCCGCGCTCGCCGCCTCGGGGCTGGCGATCGTGCTGATTACCCACAAGCTCGGGGAAATCGCGGCCGTCGCCGACCGCTGCACGGTCATCCGCGGGGGCCGCGTCGTCGACACGGTCGAGGTCGGGTCCACCCCACCCGAGGAGCTCGCCCGGATGATGGTTGGCCGGGACGTGGTGCTGCGCACCGAGCGGCCCCTCGTGGCCCCCGGCCCCGTGGTGCTCGACGTCTCCGGACTCGCCCTCCGGGCCTACCGTGGCGACCGCGACCTCGGGCCGGTCGACCTGCAGGTGCGCGGCGGCGAGGTGCTGGGGATCGCGGGTGTGGAGGGCAACGGGCAGAGCGAGCTGGCCGACCTGATCTCGGGCGTACGCTCCCCCACCTCGGGCTCGGTGACCGTCACCGCCCGCACGGGCCGCGGCCCGGGCCGCACGGGGACGATCGCGGAGGACCGGCACGCCGACGGGCTGGCGCTCCCGCTGTCGGTCACCGACAACCTGATGATGCGGGCCATCGGCGAGCGCGTCTTCTCCCGGCTCGGGGTCCTGCGCCCCGCCCGCATCCGCCGACACTGCGCCGACCTCGTCGCGCGCTTCGACGTGCGGACGACCGGCCTCGACACCCCGGTCGCCAGCCTGTCCGGCGGCAACCAGCAGAAGATCGTCCTCGCCCGCGAGATGCACGGCGAGCCGGACCTGCTGGTCGCCGCGCAACCGACCCGCGGGCTCGACGTCGGGGCGATCGAGTTCGTGCACTCCCAGATCAACGCGCACAAGGCGGCGGGCGGCGCCACCGTGCTCGTCTCCGCCGAGCTCGACGAGATCTTCGCCCTGTCCGACCGCATCGCCGTGATGTCGTCCGGCCGCGTCGTCGCCGTGCTCGACGCGGCCGACGCCACCCGGGACCGGATCGGCGAGCTGATGGCCGCAGGCCGCGAAGGAGCGACCTCATGAGACGGCTCGCCGCGCTCATCCCGCGGGCCGACCGGCGGGCCTTGCGCGGTGCCGCCGTCAGTATGCTCGCCGTCGTCCTCGCGCTGGCCGCGTCGCTGCTGGTCATCGCGTGGAGCGGGGCCCCGGTCGGGGACGCCGCGCGGGCGATGTGGGACGGCGTATTCGGCAGCCCCGCGCAGTTCGGCGCGACCCTGACCAAGTTCGTCCCGCTGGTGCTCGCCGCCGTCGGCTGGGTCGTCGCCTCGCGCGCAGGGCGGCTCAACGTCGGGTTGGAGGGTCAGATCCTCGCCGGCGGGACCACCGCGGCGGTGGTCGGGCTGAGCCTCTCCGGGCTGCCGATGGCGGTACACCTGCCGCTCGCGGTCCTCGCGGGGGCGGCCGGTGGCGCGGCGCTCGGCGGCATCGCCGCCTGGCTCTGGGCCCGTCGCGGGGTCAACGACTTCATCGCGACCCTGCTGCTCACGCTGATCATGACCCAGGCCGTGTCCTGGCTGGCCAACGGTCCGCTGGAGGAACCGACCGGCACGCTCGGCCAGACCTCCCCGGTGGCCGACTCCGCGCGCTGGCCGGTGCTGTTGGCACGGACCACGCTGCGCTGGGACATCGTCCTGGTCGTCGTCCTCGTGCTGGTCGCGGCATACGTGCTGCGCCGCACCGTCGTGGGGTACCGGCTGCGGCTGACCGGGGCGAACCCGACCGCTGCCAAGGCCACCGGGACCCGCACCCGGCTCGTCGGCGTCGGAGCGCTGTGCACCTCGGCGGCGATCGCGGGCGTCGCGGGATCGTCGCTGGTCCTGGCGGCGCCCGCGGGCAACCTGGCCCCGGGCTTCTCCGCCAACTACGGGTTCGACGGCATCGTCGTCGCCCTCCTCGCCCGCAACAACCCGCTCGCCTGCATCCCGGCGGCGCTGCTGCTCGCCGCGCTGCGGCAGGGCGGCGGCCTGCTGGAGGCCCGCGTCGGCATCTCGTCCGGGCTGGTCACTGCGACCCAGGCCGTGGTGATCCTGCTGGTCACCGGGTCGGCGTGGCTCGTCGACCGGCGCCGCTCGCGACCGGCCGACGCCCGCCCGGCACAGCCGCAGGAGCGAGTCTCCGAAGGAGCCCACTCGTGAACCCGTTCGACGTCGCCCTCTTCGCCGCGGCGATCCGGCTCTCCGTCCCGCTGCTGCTCGCCGCGCTCGGCGAGCTGATCTCCGAGCGAGCCGGCGTGATCAACATCGGCCTCGAGGGCATGATGCTCTTCGGCGCCTACGCGGCGTTCCTGACCGCGTACGCCACCGGCAGCGTGGGACTGGGGCTGGCTGCCGGGATCGGGCTGGGGCTCGTCCTCGGGGCGATCATGGCCTTCGTGTCGGTCACCCTGCGCGGTGACCAGATCGTCGTCGGGGTGGCGCTGAACCTGCTGGCCGCGGGCGTGACCCTGTTTCTCTACCGCCTGCAGTTCGGGGGCACGCAGCCCACCACGGTGAAGATGGAGCCCTACGCGGTCCCGCTGCTGTCGGACATCCCCGGCATCGGTCCGGTGCTGTTCCACCAGCTCCCGCTGGTCTACCTCGCCTATGTGCTCGGCCCAGTGGTCGCCTGGGTGCTCTACCGGAGCAGGCGCGGGCTGCGGCTGCGCTCGGCGGGCGAGAAGCCCGAGGTCCTCGACTCCACCGGGGTGGACGTGGTACGCGTGCAGTGGGGCGCCGTGCTCGCAGCGGGCGCGCTCGCCGGGCTCGCGGGCGCCTTCCTGTCCGTGGGGCAGGTCGGCCTGTTCGCCGAGAACATGACGGCGGGTCGCGGCTTCCTCGCCCTCGCCGCGGTGGTCTTCGGCCAGTGGCGGCCCTACGGCGTCGTGGCCGCCTGCCTGGTCTTCGGTTTCACCGACGCGCTGCAGCTGCGCCTGCAGTCCATGGGCGCCGTGCCGCAGCAGGTGTGGATCGCCCTGGTCGTCGTCGGGGTGCTGGTCGCGGCCGTCGGCGTGTGGCGGGCCCGCCGGTCCGGCTCGCCGCTGCGCTGGGTCCTGCTCGGCGCGGTGCTGTGCGTCGCCGTGGGCGGGCTGGGCGCCGCTCTCGTCCCGGGCTTCACCCTGCCCTCGCAGTTCTGGCTGAGCCTGCCCTACGTGCTCAGCCTTGTCGCGCTGGCCACCTCGGCCCGACGGGTGCGGGCGCCCGCGATGCTCGGCCGGGCGCTGCCCGCACGCAGCTGACCCCTCCCACGACGAAGCCCTCGCAGCCGGTCGGCTGCGGGGGCTTCGTCGTGCTCGGGGAGCGGATCAGAGATGGCCCTCGTCCCGCAGACAGTCCGCGAACGCGGTGACGGTGGCGATCCTGCTGTCGGCGTCCCCGCCTAGGGGGAAGACGGCCATGCTGTCGATGCCGAGCTTGTCGAGCGTGCGGATGTGCTCGCGGGCCGCGGCCCGGTTGCCCGACAGCGACATCCGGCGCACGAAGTCGTCCGGCAGGAGCGCGGCGGCCTTCTCGGCCTCCTGGAACTCCCCGCCCGAGTACATCTCCCGGACCTGCGCGACCAGCTCCGGCGAGAGCCCCGCGAGCCCGCAGTAGACCGGCGCCGTCATCGGGAACCATGCGGCGATCGTGCGCCCGGCCGCCAGAGCGACGTCCTCATCCTCGTCGATCGCGCCGTAGGCGAAGACCGTGATCTTCGGGCGCGCGTCCCGGCCCGCCATGTCCACGCCGCGGTCGATGTGCTCCAGGGCGTAGGTGAGGCCGTCAGAATGCAGGCCGGCGAGCAGGATGACGCCGTCGGCCACCCGCCCGGCCAGCTCGAGGGTCTTCGGCCCGCTCGCCGAGATGTAGACCGGGATGTCCGGCCGGGCCGGGAAGCGCAGGTGCGCCTCGTCCAGGGTGAACCCGCGCGCCTGCATGTCGACGTGCTCGCCCGTCCACAGCCTGCGGGCCGCGGTGATCGAGTCCTCCAGCAGCGCGAGGCGCGCGGGCTTGAGCCCGAGCGCCTCCAGCGGTCGGTCGCCCGCGCCGATGCCGTAGACGGCCCGGCCGCCGGAGATCTCGTCGATCGTCGAGATTCCGACGGCTGCCATCGCCGGGTCCCGGGTCACCGGGTTGGTGACCGCGGTGCCCAGCCGCATCCGGCTCGTGTTCACCGCGGCCAGGGTCAGGTACGAGTAGCAGTAGCGGGAGTGCAGGGAGGAGTCCGTGAGCCAGAGGTCGGTGATGCCGGCCTCCTCCACGCTCTTCACCATCGAGACGAAGCGGTCCGGCTCGTAGGCCGGTTGGAGAGCGACGCCGCCGTACATGTGGGGAACCTTCCAGGGTGGGTGTCAGACGACCGGCCAGGCCGGCGCCGGGTCGATGCCGATCTTCTTGAGGATGCGGCGATCGGTGGCCTCGACCTCCTCGCGCAGGGCGTCCTCGTCGAACACGGTGCTCTTCTTGTTCTCCAGCACCACCTTCCCGCCGATCAGTACCGTGTCGACCGAGTGGCCGGTCACGCCGTAGGCGAGGTTGGCGATGGGGTTGTGCAGCGGCCGCCAGTCGTAGTCGTTCGTGTCGAAGACCACGATGTCGGCCTGCTTTCCCACCTCCAGCGAACCGGTGACGTCGTCGAACCGCAGGGCACGGGCGCCGCCCAGGGTGCCGAGCTCCACGGCGGTCTCGGCGCTGACGGCGGTGGGGTCCTCCCGGGCGTCGCGCGGCAGGAGGGCCGCGAGGTAGATGGCCCGGCAGATGTCCTGGTGGTTGGAGCAGTTCTCCGCGTCGGTGCCCAGGCCCATCGGGACGCCCGCGGCGATCAGCTCCGGCCACTTGCTGTGCTGCGTGGTGCCCTTGGCCAGCTTGAGCGCGGTGCTGGGGTTCCAGGAGACGGTCGCACCCGAGTCCGCGATGGCCGCGACATCCTCCAGGTCGAGACTGGTGACGTGGTTGAGCAGCGTGTACGGGTTGAGCGCCTTGATGCTGGCGGTGTGCTGGATCGGCCGCTCGCCGAAGACCTGCAGCTCGAGTGCCACCTCCCGCTCGCTGGTCGACTTGTGCTGCACCGCGAGGGTCTGCGACTCCTCGGCCAGCCTGGCGGCGGCCACCGTCAGCTCGTCCGAGCAGGTGGTCACGCCCTCGACGCAGACGGCCGGGCGAATCCGCTCGTTCCCGAAGGCCTGCACCGTCTCCAGGCCGTGCTCGAGGCGCTTGATCGCGGCCGCCGTGTCGAGCGCGAGCCAGTCCGGGAGACCGGCATCGCCGCCCGAGCCGCGCTGGTCCCAGGTCCACAGACCGATGCGCGCCCGCATCCCCGACTCCGCGATGGCGGGCAGTACGGCGTCGATGTGGTTGCAGCCCGGCTCCTCGAACAGCGTGGTGCCGTTGCGGATCATCTCGGCGGTGGCGTGCCGCGCGTAGACGTTCATGTCCTCCGGCTCCAGGGAGGAGAAGGACGGATAGATGAAGCGTCGCAACGACTCCAGCGTGGTCCCACCCTCGGGCATCGCGCCCTTCGCGCAGCACAGCAGGTGCCGGTGGCCGTTGGCCATGCCGGGGAGCACTACCGCGTCCGGCCGGTCGATGCGGCGGGCGGGGCGGTAGTCCCGGTCCAGGTCCACGGCCTTGCCGACGGCGACGATGACCCCGTCGGTGACCGCGACGGCACCGTCACGCACGATCCGCCGCTGGGCGTCCACCGTGATCACCCACCCGGCGGTCACGAGGATGTCGCAGGATGTGGGGGTCACAGCGGGGTCTGTCATGAGCACTCCAGAGGCAGGCACTACTTGAGATCGCAAAGCTCCCCCAGACTCCGCACAGGTGTCAAGTGCTCCCCGCGGACACCACGCCCGAATCGTGTTACCAGTACGTTACTGCTGTTCAGAGGGGAGGTTCGCCACCCATCTGCCGGGTTGCCGACGATGAGATCTTGAGATCTCATCTTGGTGTGCATGACACGACGCGGCCGCTAGACGGCACCCCCACGCTTTACCACTGGGCCGACGGCCGGAAGGTCGACGGGAAGTCGGGCCGGTTCTCCGACGTGACCAACCCGGCGACGGGTGAGGTCACGGCGTCGCTGCCGCTGGCGTCGGCGGAGGAGGCCGCGGACGTGATCGCGGCGGCGAAGGCGGCGTTCCCGGGGTGGCGGGACACCTCGCTGGCCAAGCGCACTCTCGTGCTCTTCCGGTTCCGGGAGCTGTTGAATGCGCGTGCTCCGGAGCTGGCGGCGATCATCACCGCCGAGCACGGCAAGGTCCTCTCGGACGCCGCGGGTGAGGTGGCACGCGGTCAGGAGGTCGTGGAGTTCGCCTGTGGCGCACCGCATCTGCTGAAGGGTTCAGCGACGGAGAACGCCTCGACGGGCGTGGACGTGGCGTCGATCCGCCAGCCGCTCGGCGTCGTGGGGATCATCTCGCCGTTCAACTTCCCGGCGATGGTGCCGATGTGGTTCTTCCCTGTCGCGATCGCCGCGGGCAACACGGTGGTGCTCAAGCCGTCGGAGAAGGTCCCGACGGCGGCGTTGTGGATCGCGGAGCTGTGGCGCGAGGCGGGTTTGCCCGACGGTGTGTTCAACGTGCTCAACGGGGACAAGGTCGCTGTCGACGCGTTGCTGACCTCGCCCGATGTGAAGAGCATCAGCTTCGTGGGCTCGACCCCGATCGCCCGGTACGTCTACGAGACGGGCACGGCGCACGGCAAGCGGGTGCAGGCGCTGGGTGGGGCGAAGAACCACATGGTCGTCCTGCCCGACGCCGACCTCGACCTGGCCGCGGACCAGGCGATCAACGCGGGATTCGGCTCGGCGGGTGAGCGGTGCATGGCGATCTCGGCGCTGGTGGCGGTGGGCGACATCGCGGA